>DGBH01000177.1:0-18151 GCA_002384205.1 Bacteroidetes bacterium UBA4009 | reverse complement strand
GCTCACCACTGGTGGGGTAATACCATAACTTGTCGTACCCCAGAAGATATGTGGCTTAATGAAGGCTGGGCTTCGTACTCAGAGCGTATTTTTTTGGAAGCGGTCTATGGTAAGAATAAATATGATGAAGATATCGAAGCCAATCATAGATCCGTTCTACAATTTGCGCACGTACAAGATGGCGCTATTCTACCGGTAAGTGGTATTGATCACGCCAATACATATGGCCGACATGTTTATAATAAGGGAGCTGATATGGTGCACACTTTAAGAGGGTTTATGGGTGATGAAGCGTTCTTTGAAGCGTGTGCTGCTTTTCAGTCAACTTATAAATTGAAAGATGTAAGTACAGAAGACATGCTAGCTTCTTTTCAGCAACACACTTCACTTGATCTGAGTGGATTTTTCATGCAATGGATAAAAAAACCGGGATTTGCCCATTTCGATTTGTGGGTTCAAGACAACGGAACGAATTACGATGTTCACGTAAAACAAACACCTCGATTTAATACCGAAATATATACCGGGGTTAATGTTACGATTTCCGCATTTTCAGAAGATTGGCAGCGATATGATGTGAATGTGGTAATTAATCAAAAGGAGCAGATACTAGAGGTGGATTGTCCGTTTGAGCCGGTGTTTTGGTCCTTTGATTTTGATGATAAGATAAGCGACGCGGTAACCACAGAGTGGTCCGTGCTAAAGGTGAGTGGCACAGTTGCTATGCCGCAAGCATTAATGAACAAAATTAATTTTACCAGCTCAACGTCAGATTCTGCGTTGCTTAGGATAGAACATCATTGGGCTCCCGCCGATGGCACTTTTGGAGTACCCAAGGGTGCGGTAATTAACCGTCAACGTTATTGGACTGTAGATGGTATTTGGCCAGAAGGTACTTCGTTATCCTCAGAAATTATTTACAGCGGATTAGTTTCTATGTCTGTAGATTATGGATACTTAGATAATGACCTAATAAAGATTACCGAGGATAGCTTGGTATTGCTATTCAGACCACATGCTGGAGTTGCTTGGTCGGTTGCTTCGGATTACACCAAAAATATGGGTTCCCTTTTTGACAAGCGTGGCACCATTTCTATTAGCAACTTAAAACGAGGTCAGTATGCGCTAGCCATGTATGATAGTAAGTTAGCAAATACAAAAAGAATACATAACAATAAGGCTGAATTTTCGGTGTTCCCTAATCCTGCGAGTGAAGAACTAAATATAGTTTTTGCAGATAAACACGATTGTTGTTTCTTAGAAATTACCAATATACAAGGACAAGTGGTACTTACCGAAAAGTTAAAAGGGCGATCTAACGAAAAGAAGATTGATATTTCTATGCTAGCGGGCGGTACTTACTTTGTGGGCGTAGTTACCGATAATTTGGCTTATGATATAAAGAGAATTATGGTAGAATAAGGGAAATAGTTTGAGCTAATTTGTCTTAGTCCAAGCGAATTATTTATTCACTAGAAGAGATTTCACCTCCATTACTTCTCCTGATTTCATGCTTCCTAAGACCAGATGGCCAATTCTTACCCGTACTAAGCGAAGCGTAGGAAAGCCAACAGCTGCTGTCATTTTACGTACCTGTCTATTCTTTCCTTCGGTAAGGATTATGCTGATCCAACTGCTAGGTCCATGACTTTCACCGCGCACTTTTCGAAGTGGAGTCTCGAAGGTAGGTGGCGTTTTTAGCCTTCGTGCTTGACAAGGTTTTGTAGTATAAGGAACACCTTCTACGGCAAGCAAAACACCTTCTTGTAATGTCTTTATTGATTGCTCTGTCGGGATGCCTGCGACTTCTACATGATATTCTTTTTCGATCGAGTTACTTCGTATATACTCGCTTACCGTGCCATCCGTCGTAAGTAAGAGTAGGCCTTCTGAGTTTTCGTCTAATCGCCCAATAGCCATGGTTTGTTCCGGAAAATCTCCTAATTCTCCCAGCAGTTTTTTGTTTTTTCGCTTGCTCATATTATGCACAAACTGCGAAAGATAACCGTAGGGCTTATGTATTATGAAATGCTGATGAATTACACTAGACATTTACAGCAATGCATTATTCTAATCCTACTTGCTCTGCGATCCACGCTCCAAGTGTTTCTACACCGTGTTTTGTGCTTGCACTGGTCTCAAAGGTTACGGGTAATTCTTCAAAATACAAGTCTAATTGCGCTTCAAAAGCACGCATATTGGCCTCTGTTTCTTTGGGTTTTTTCTTATCCGTTTTGGTAAAAACAATACCCACGGGTACTTTATTGGAACCACACCACTCTAAAAATTCTAAGTCAATTCGTTGAGGAGGAATAGCCGCATCTATAAGTACGAATACGATAAAGAGATTCTCACTTTGGATAAGGTATTCCGTAATAAGTCCCTCAAATTGTTCGCGTAGTTTTTTGGAAACTTTGGCGTATCCATAACCTGGTAAATCTACAAGGCTAAGGTGGTGCTCAATATTAAAAAAATTAATAAGTTGCGTTTTACCCGGTTTAGCACTTGTTTTTGCCATATCCCTTTTCATGGTCATTGCATTAATAAGAGAGCTTTTACCTACATTACTTCTACCTATAAAAGCAAACTCTGGAGTTTTACTGTCTTTTATTTGATCTACATGACTGTAGCTTCTGAAAAATTTTGCCTTTCCGAAATTCACTTTGCAAATGTAGTTTTAAGATTAAGTTAAAGTCTACCTTTACGTTTAAACCAATCCAGTAAAAAAAACTTTATAACTTTTTACATGTTCCTAAATGTATAATCACACAACCTTGATCCTTAATCATTCAACCTTAAACCTTATTTTTGCAACGTATTAAAAAAATGGGAACCACCGTAAAACCATATCAATCCGAAGGCTCGAAAAAAGAGCAAGTGCAGCAAATGTTTGATAATATAGCTCATCGATACGATTTTCTGAACAGATTTCTGTCGCTAGGTATAGATAAAGGCTGGCGAAAGAAGGCGATTAAAATGCTCGAAGCATATCAGCCTAAACGTATTTTGGATGTGGCCACAGGTACGGCAGATTTTGCTATAGCAACGCTCAAGATAAATCCAGAAGAGGTAATTGGTGTAGACATTAGTGAAGGTATGCTCGACGTGGGACGCAAAAAACTAACTGAAAAGGGCATAATTAATATTCGTCTAGAGAGCGGTGATAGTGAGAATTTGCAATTTGACGATGCTAGTTTTGATGCAGTTATAGTAGCCTTTGGTGTTCGTAATTTTGAAAATCTAGAAAAAGGTTTAGCAGAAATTAACAGGGTGTTACGTCCAGGAGGCGTAGCGATGATCCTTGAATTTTCAAAGCCTAAAGGCCTGTTTGGTGTTATTTTTAGCATTTACAACAAAACCCTGTTGCCTCTTTGGGGTAAGTTGTTTTCAGGCGATAATGCAGCGTATAAATACCTACCTGAATCGGTAGCAGCATTTCCTGAGGGTGATGAGTTTAAACAAATAATGACGAGCGTGAAATACAATAATGTGACAGACCGTCGTTTAACTTTTGGAATATGCAGTATATACACAGGATTAAAGTAATAGTCTTATTTTTAGCAATATCTATGAGCGTGCAGGCGCAAGAGATTAATCCGCTGTATGATAGAAAACCAGTACGTTTTGGTTTCTCATTAATGGGCAATACTGCTAAAATGAAGTATTCTTTGAAAGATAACAATCTAAATATGGACACCTTAAAGCTAATAGAGTCTGTATTTTATCCGGGCTTTGGTTTGGGGGGAGTTGTTAATTTTCGCATAGCAGAAAATATTGATTTACGTTCGGGGCTTAATATTCAATTCGCGCGTAGAGATATGAACTATCAGTTTATACAAACGTCAACACAACCATCCAAGCCAAAAATAGTTGAAATGGAAGCCACCTACATGGAGATACCCATGACGTTTGAATACAAGAGCGACCGTCATAAAAACTGGAGAATATACTTGCTTGGTGGTGTTACGTATCGATTTGATTTTACCAGCGATATTGAAACAGATAGAAGCGATACAAAGCCAATTGTGGCTTTATACCCAAATACATTTTCTTATGATATAGGATTTGGATTTGATTTTTACTATGACTTTTTTAAGTTCAGTCCTGAAGTAAAATTAAGTAACGGCTTAGGAAATCAAAAAGTGCCGGATAATTTTATTTATGCCAGCAGTATCGAACGAATGTCTCCAAAATTACTTCAATTTAGTCTTATTTTTCAATAGTGTTTTTCAAACTTCAGCACACCGAAAAGGATACCAAAGCCAGAGCGGGTCTTATAACTACAGACCACGGTGAAATCCCAACCCCTATTTTTATGCCCGTGGGCACTCAAGGAACGGTGAAAGCCGTGGACCAAGAGATTTTAAAAAATAAGATAGACGCTAAAATTATTTTAGGCAATACCTATCACCTTTACCTGCGGCCAGGATTAGATATTTTAAAAGGCGCTGGAGGACTGCATAAATTTATCAACTGGGATAGGCCAATGCTTACCGATAGTGGAGGATTTCAAGTATATAGCATTTCTGATCAACGAAAAATAACCGAAGATGGTGTTATTTTTAGAAGTCATATAGATGGGCATAAATTATTATTTACTCCTGAAAATGTGATGGATACTCAGCGAATTATTGGTGCTGATATTATTATGGCTTTTGATGAGTGTACTCCTTATCCTGCAACGAGAGAATATGCGACTAACTCAATGCACACCACGCACAGATGGCTAGATAGATGTGTTACTAGATTCAATGAAACTGAGCCAATTTACGGATATTCTCAGCAGCTTTTTCCTATTATTCAAGGAAGTGTTTTTGAAGATCTAAGATTACAAAGTACCGAATATTGTTTGAGACAAGATACAGAAGGTATAGCCATTGGCGGTCTTTCTGTAGGTGAACCTCACGAAGATATGTACCGCATTACGGAACAGATATGTAATATAGTTCCGAAAGACAAACCACGTTACTTAATGGGTGTGGGTACACCAGCTAATATATTAGAATGTATTCATCTAGGTATTGATATGTTTGACTGTGTAATGCCAACCCGCAATGCACGGAATGGTATGCTATTTACCAAAGAGGGTACTATAAATATTATCAATAAAAAGTGGGAAGACGACTATAGTCCGGTTGATGAAGATCATACGCCACACTATAGTAAAGCATATTTAAAACATCTTTTTAAAGCCAAAGAGTATTTGGGTGCACAAATAGCCAGTGAGCATAATTTACGATTTTACTTATGGTTGGTAACCGAAGCACGCAAGCAAATATTAGCCGACACTTTTTTACCTTGGAAAAATCAAATGATAGCAAAGTTAAACGTACGTTTATGATGGATGATGTATACGGGCGAGCAAAATTATTAAGCAAAACATGCTTAAAAATAGCATTAGTGTTGCCTGCAGAAATAACTCTTTGTAATTTAATGAGAGGACAGTTGATTGATCGAGCTACAGAAATGGCTATAAAATCAAAAGGTCTTATGATGACACAAAACTCTGATTTTTTTGGTAAAAAATTGAGTGAAGCAAAAGAGGCTGCAGATGGTTGTCACTATTGGCTTGAGTTGATTCATGAAGAAAACTATCTCGATTCAGCCATCATTAATCCGATTCTGGCAGAAAGTGAAGCTATTTCTCATTTATTTGCAATGGCAATACGCAAAATAAAACCTAATTATTAGGAGAATCATTGTCTCAAAAACGTGGAGTAAGTGAGATTAACTAAAATAGACTACTACATTATAAAAAGGTTTCTAGGGGCTTTTGCTTTGGCTTTGGGACTTTTTACGGTCATTATTATGGTCTTTGATCTTTCTGAAAAGATTGATGATTTTATGAGAAATGACGCACCTTTTAGTGAAATAATTTTCAATTACTATATCAACTGGATACCGTTTCTTCTAAACCTGTTTAGTCCTGTATTCGTTTTTATATCCGTTATTTTCTTTACTTCAAAAATGTCCCAGAATTCTGAGATTGTAGCCATACTTGCAAGTGGGGTATCCTATAGACGCTTATTGCTGCCCTATATTCTAACTGCTATTTTTTTGGCTTTGGTGTCATTTAGTTTGTTCGCATGGGTTATACCCAAGGCAGATAAAACACGAGTTGTCTTTGAAAATAAGTACATTAGAGACCAGCAACATTATAGTGCTTCTCAAATAAAAACACAAATATCTCCAGGTCAAATTTTAAGTATTCGCAATTTTAATTTTTCAGATAGTGCGGGCTTTAAAGTGAGCTTAGAACAAGTTGAAAATGGAAGATTAGTTGCCAAGTTATATGCGGATAGAATGATATGGAACAAGAAGACGAAAAGTTGGAGAATGCAAAAATGGTGGACAAGAGAGTTTGTTGACGGAATAGAAATTATTGAAAAGGGTGCTGTTTTGGATACGTTAATCCCTTTTAATCCTGAAGACTTTTTTAGAAAAAATGATGATGTTCAAATGTTTAATTTGAGCGAATTGGATCACATGATTGCTTCCGAAAAAATGCGAGGTACGGGGCATACATTTTTTTACGTTACCGAAAAGTATAAGCGATTTGCAATGCCCTTAGCCATGATAATTCTTACTGTAATTGGCGTTAGTGTTTCTTCCAAAAAGAGTAGAGGTGGTATAGGATTAAATTTAGGAATTGGATTATTAGTCAGTTTTAGTTTTCTTATCGTATTCCAGTTTTTCTTGGCATACGGATCTAGTGGGTCGTTACATCCGCTTTTAGCGGTGATATTCCCCAATCTTATTTTCGGTATCATTGCGTTTATTATGTATAAACTAGCCCAAAAATAATGAGTGAAATAAGCGTGGAAGAAGGTGGGTTTTTACTAATTAATAAACCCTATGAATGGACTAGTTTTGATGTAGTAAAAAAACTGCGTAATATTTCTAGAATCAAAAAAATAGGTCACGCTGGTACGCTAGATCCTTTGGCTACAGGTCTGCTCATTGTTTGCTATGGTAAATACACTAAAAAAATAGACTATCTTCAAGCTAAAGAAAAACAATACACCGGAACGTTTGAGCTAGGTGCCACTACGGAGTCATTTGATTTAGAACAGGAAGTTATAACTGGGTTTCCCCTTGAGCATATTACTTCTGATCTGGTAGAGCATGCTGTTTCTCAGTTTAGAGGCGATATACGACAAGTCCCACCGCAGCACTCTGCTATTAGAGTTAATGGCAAGCGAGCATATGAGCATGCACGAAAGGGAGAGGAAGTAGAATTAAAGTATAGAGATGCGCACATTGCACAGTATCTGGTAGATTCATGCCATTTGCCAACGGTGAGCTTCGATATAATTTGCAGTAAGGGTACGTATATACGATCATTAGCCCGAGACTTAGGCGTGACGTTAGAGAGTGCAGCCTATATGTCATCATTAGTGCGAACGAGAATAGGTGAGTATACGTTGCTAAATGCCTGTCAAATGGAAGATATTAAAACGCAAGAAGATTTTTTCAAATTCGCACGACAACTGGAAAATTGAAGGTACTATACGACATAACACGTTTTTCATCAAAAAAACCCATAGTTCTTACACAAGGTACATTTGATGGTGTGCATTTTGGCCATAAGAAAATTTTAAGTCAAGTGGTGTCTGAGGCAAAAAAAATGGAAGGAGAAAGTGTACTGCTTACATTTTATCCGCATCCTAGATTGGTCCTAAATCCAGATAAAAATGACTTAAAGCTTCTTACTACGATAGAAGAAAAAATAGAATTGGTCGCGGATTTAGGCATAGATTATTTGATTATAATTCCGTTCACTCAAGAATTTAGTCAACTTAGTGCAGCGGCATTTGTCAAAGATATTCTAGTAGATAAGTTACATATAGCAAAACTTATAATTGGCTATGATCATCGTTTTGGAAGGGGAAGAGAAGGCGGGATAGAACAAATGAAAGAGCTTGCTACATTGTATCAATTTCAACTGTCTGAAATTCCAGCCCAAGATATATCCGAAAGTATAGTAAGTAGCACCAAAATAAGGCGAGCACTTTTAGAAGGAGATGTCTACTTAGCTAATCAATATTTAGGAACACGTTATGTGATAAGTGGTAAAGTAGAAGAAGGGCATCAACGAGGCAGAACACTAGGATTTCCTACCGCTAATATTAGGTTAGATAGCAGTTTTAAGCTTGTGCCATTAAACGGTGTGTATGCAGTGTGGGTATATATAGACAAAATAATACATCCAGGCATGCTTAATATTGGCTACAATCCTACTTTTGAAGACAATAAGTGGAACATAGAAGTTCATGTATTTGATTTCAATGAGAATGTGTACCATAAACAAATTTCAGTTGAATTTGTGGCCAGACACCGGTCTGAGCAAAAGTTCGATAGCGCAGATTCACTAATCAAAGCATTAAGAATGGATGAGAAGAAAATTAGAGAAATATTGGAAGTTTAGCATTGCTTTTCTAGCAATCACGCTAGCTTTTCCCAGTTTTTCACAAGATACTTCATCTACCTATCGAATTCAATATCCTGATTTTGATGAGGATATTGTTCCTGCACAAATAATTTATGGGAATAGTTGGGATCCAGATCATGTCGATAGCCCTGCATATAATGCAGAACACATGTCATGGGGGTTTCTTATTATGTTGGCGGATTCAAATTCTCCATATTATCATCCTATTCAGGGTCGAGTTACTTCTAAATATGGATGGCGTAAAAGTCGTTGGCATAAGGGTATAGACATAAGTCTGGATATCGGTGATCCGGTATGTGCGGCCTTTGACGGTGTTGTCAGGATGCAGCGGTACAATGCTGGCGGTTTTGGTAATTATATAGTTATACGTCATGAAAACGGCTTGGAGACCCTATATGCGCATTTGTCAGAAGCTATTGTTGAGCGAAATCAAATTGTCAGTGCCGGAGATACCATTGGTTTTGGTGGGAGTACCGGACGAAGTACCGGGCCGCATCTACACTTTGAAGTGAGGATAATGGGTCAGGCTTTTGATCCTGCTCGCATCATTGATTTTACCAATTATACGCTTGCAGTTCCCAAAGTGTACATCAATCATACTTGGTTCCCATACATAAAATACAAAGTTCTACAATCATCGGATCAGGAGTATAGTGGAGCAACAAATACAGGGAAGCCCATTGTGGTTAGCATACCTCAAAAGAAGTATCATAAGGTCAAAAAAGGGGACACTCTTTATGCTATATCAAAGAAATATAACATCCCCGTTAATACTCTTTGTAAGCTGAATAAAATGACTAGAAATTCACCACTTCCCATCGGAAAAAATCTTAGAATAAAGTAGAATAGAATATATGCTATTGAAACTGAAAAGTTTCTAAAGCACGAATTATATCGGCATTTAAAAAAGTGTATATGGGCATTACACTATCCATCTCAGTTTTTTTATTAAAATAGAAAGAGCCTCGAATAAAATGTTTTGCGCCATCGGTTAGATAAAAGTTGAATGGTGTAGCAGTCTTACCTTCTAAATCATAAATCATTCCGAATAATCCTCTGCTGGTATCGGATATTTCACGTTCAATAATTTCTTCTGCTCGTTGTATATGAGGCGTAAAAACCATTCTGTAGGCATCTTCAGCCAAACTATCTAATTCTTTTGTGCCCGTAATGGGTATGTAGCTTAAGTGTAATGTAGCATCAAAAGGGGTAAACACTAGATTATACCAACATTTATTTACGTCATCGCCATAAGGATTCAGAATACTATATACCGGCTTTTCAAAGCTGAAAGGACATTTCACTTCTGCCTTATTATATGCTTTATCAGGATAGATTACACGAGGATATGCTTTTGGCTTAGGTATATAGGTGCTGCAACTAAATTGAAACAGTGCTGCAAGTATTAGGATACTAAATTTAGTCTTCATTATTTTCGATTAAACTAGGGTCTAATTCTAATTGAACTCTTTTAATACGTCTATTATCTGCCGCAATAATGGTAAAGGATAGGTAGTCTAAAATTATGGTCGTCCCTTTATAAGGGATCTCGCCTTCTATTTCCATAAGTAACCCGCCAATAGTATCAGCATCTCCTCTTACTTTTTCAAAGTAATCATTACTAAAGTTTAAAATCTTACAAAGCTCAAGTAAGGGAGTTTTTCCTTCAAACTGATACGTTAGATCGTCTACCTTGGTAAAGGAAATCTCATCTACATCGTCAAATTCATCTTTGATTTCTCCAAAAACTTCCTCTAAAATATCTTCCATGGTTACAATTCCTTTTGTACCGCCATACTCGTCTACTACAATAGCCATATGTACTCGTTTATCTTGAAACTCTTGGAGCAGATCGTCTATCTTTTTATGTTCAGGAACATAAAAAGGTTGTTTTAGTAAGTTTTGCCAATTGAAATTTGTTTTTTTATGAATATGAGGCAAAAGATCTTTCACATACAAAATACCTCGAACTTGATCAAAAGAATCCTCATACACAGGGATGCGGCTATAGCTCCATCCAACGATGGTTGTTAGGAGTTCTTGGGCGTCTGTGCTAATATCTATACCACTTACTTCGGTACGTGGCTTCATGATTTGCTTAACGCTTGTATTCCCGAAACTAATAATACCTTTTAAAATATGTTTTTCTTCAATTTCCTTGTTTTCATCTGCTATATCAATGGCTTGATTTATTTCTTCCACTGAAATATTGTGCATTTGCTTTTTGAGGTATTTATCAAAAATGGATGAGCTTGCGGAAAGACCTAAAATGATAGGTTTAAAAATACGGTAACATATCTGCAGTGGCTTACCCATAAAGCGAACCACTTTCAAATTATTTTTTGTGGCATATATTTTTGGGATAATTTCACCGAGCAATACAAGAAGAAATGTGATTAGTACCACCTGAACCGAAAATCCAATAATTCCTTTTTTTAGTATAAAGAAAGGAGTTATCCAGTCTTGAAAACTAAATAAGGAATCAAAAAGAAAGGATGAGAAGATAATTATGAAAACATTCACCAAGTTATTCATAATCAATATGGTGGCAAGTAATCGTTGCGTAGCCGTCTTACGATCTGGATCGTTTATAAGCTCAAGGGCTGTTTTAGATGCTTGACTATCTTCTTCATTAAGAAGGACAAGGTCGTTTGGGCTTAGGCTAAAAAAAGCGTTTTCAGCACTAGAAAATAAACCTGAAAGAAGGAGGAAAAAGAGGATTACAATTAATCCAAAAACACCTAATAGTACATCACTTCCTAAGTTAGAAGTGTGAACTTCTGAGGATATAAGAAGCAGAATCTGTTGAAAGGGCTCGGAGTCGGTTTTCAAGATAGTGTATGATTAAAAAGGAAGGTCGTCTTCAGCGTTATCTATAATGCTATGAATAGCTGCCTCATTTTGCTCTTCAATTTGTTTGACTGCAGCAGCAGGCTCGGAGCTACTTGTAGCACTATTTTGATTTACTTCACCAGCTGCTTTATCCAACATATTCATGGTGTTTACGCGTATTCGAGTAGTGTATCGCTTTATTCCGTCTTTTTCCCATTCGTCGGTTTTTAGCTTTCCCTCCACATATATTAGAGATCCTTTTTTTAAGTATTTCTCTGCAACTTTGGCAAGACCATCCCACATTTCAATATTGTGCCATTCCGTTGTGTCCACTCTATTGCCGTTCTTATCGGTATATCGGTCATTAGTAGCAATTGAAAAATTAGCCACAGCTCTATCCTTGTCGAGATATTTTACTTCTGGATCCTTGCCTAGGTGACCCACTAAAATTACTTTATTTATCATGTTATTTCTGTTGTTTTAAATATTTCAGGGTTAGTACACTGGTTGGGAATACTTTTCCTAAGTCATCCAATTCTGTTTCAAATATATCGTTTTTTAAAATTTCGGATATGGTATTCAGGGATATTGTGTAAAATTTAGCAAATATTTTTCGATGGGATAGGACATGCTCTATTTCGATAACTGAATGAAAATGAACAATTCCTTGTATGTCATATGCTTCGGTTGCATGTATTATAGCCTCATTAATAGTCATTTGTCTCTCTACTAATGGAAATTGGTATAGGTTTTCCCAGATCCCTTTTTCTCGTTTATGAATGTAGGTTTTTGAACCCCGCATCATTACTATATACGAATGAAATACATGCATTACTTTTGTTTTTCCCTCCTTACGTGGTAATATATTTACTTTTTTTGAGCTCCAAGCCTGGCACTTGGCGCATAGAGGACAATCGATGCAATTGGGGTTTTTAGGCGTACATTGTAACGCGCCAAATTCCATAATAGCTTGATTCCAAAGGGCGGGCCTGCTACGATCAAAAATTTGCTCAAGAGCAGTTTTAATTTCTGCTTGTCCAGCGGGTTTGTTAATTGGATTTTCTATACCAAATAAACGAGAAATAACCCTATTAACATTCCCATCTATAACAGCATGTGGTAGCCCAAATGCAAAGCTGGAAATGGCAGCGGCTGTATAATCTCCAATACCTTTTAGGGCTCTAATGTCATTATAGTTTGAAGGGAATTGACCTTTATATTTCTTGACGATTACGTGGGCTGTAGAATGTAAATTTCTGGCTCTACTGTAATAACCCAAACCTTGCCATAAATTAAGGATATCTTCTTCCCTAGCCGCAGCAAGGTCTTTTACCGTAGGAAAATGTTCAATAAATTTAAGATAATAAGGCAATCCTTGAGCAACACGTGTTTGCTGCAAGAGAATCTCTGAAAGCCAAATACAGTAAGGGTCTTCGGTGTTTCTCCAGGGCAAATCACGCTTGTTATTAACGTACCACTCGAAGAGTAAAGTTGCTATTTTCAAAATATTTTCAAAAAAAGTACTTACAAATGACAATATGTTTGAAAAAAAACTAAATTTGTCCACTAACTAAAAATTAAATTACAGAAATGACTAAAGCCGAAGTAGTTACTGAGATAGCTGAGCGAACAGGAGTTGAAAAAGCTCTAGTACAGGAAACAGTTGAAAGTTTTTTTAAAGTAGTAAAAGGATCTCTCTTAAAAGGTGAGAATGTCTATTTTAGAGGTTTTGGTAGTTTTATTATTCAGCAAAGAGCTCAAAAAATTGCGAGAAATATTTCTAAAAATACGCAAATAACTATTCCAGCACACAACATTCCGAAATTTAAACCTGCTAAGACTTTTATAGAAAAAGTCAAAAAAGGGTAAATTTAAAAGTTGTAGAATAATTGAATAATAATAAAGCATTCATTAACACATTTCTTATTGTGTTAGGTGCATTTTTAGTAATTAGCTTAACCTGGGCTGGATATAACTCTAGTACAAAAACGCTTACGCTTTCAAAAGCAGAACCTCATAATTTTAAAGATACTGAAGCTAAAGGGCCTATGATGGTCTCTGATTCAGAGTTAGATCCCGATGCCGATTTAAATGAAGTGGTAGACTTAGCTGTAAAGAATATGCGGAAAGGGAAAGAATCTGGAGATATGAATCTGGCTATGAATGAAGGGGTTATGAAACTTTTAGCGGTAGTTAAAAAAGATTCAAATCATATAAACGCTCTAAAATATCTAGGTCTTTTTGCCTTAGAGTCAGGGCAAATAGAAAAAGCTGAAAAAAGATTCAAAAAATTATTACTTTTGCAGCCCGAAAATCAGGAGTATAAAACGACACTCCAAGAAATTCGTGAAGAGTTAGAACACAAACATTAAAAAATATTCAATATAAGTTATGCCAAGCGGTAAAAAAAGAAAAAGACATAAGATTGCTACTCATAAACGTAAAAAACGTTTAAGAAAAAACAGACACAAGAAAAAGAAATAACCCTTAATTCTTAAGAAAATGGCCTACGAAATGATAATTGACGTAGGGTCTCACGGAGAAAGAATAGCTCTGCTTAAGGATAAGAAACTTGTTGAATTACACCAAGAAAAAAATGAAAGTGGAAATTTTCTAGTTGGTGAAATTTACTTAGGGAAGGTGAAAAAGATCATGCCGGGACTTAATGCGGCATTTGTTGACGTAGGTCACGAAAAAGATGCTTTTTTACACTACCACGATTTAGGCCCATATATAAACTCATTGGTTAAAATAACCGATGAAACTTTAGATGGGAAACGAACAAATGGGGATTTATCCAACTTTGTTTTAGAACCCGAAACGGTTAAAACTGGTAAAATAAACCAAGTTTTAAAGCGAAACCAACAAATACTTGTCCAAATAGCAAAAGAGCCTATTTCAACAAAAGGCCCACGGCTTACTACAGAAATTTCTGTAGCTGGCAAATACTTTATTTTAGTTCCTTTCTATGATACAGTAAACGTTTCTAAAAAAGTAAGTACTTTAGATGAGCGCAAGAGATTAAAGAATTTGGGTAGTAGTTTAAAAACGCCCAAACTTGGTCTGATTTGCAGAACTGCAGCAGAACAGAAAGGTGGACAAGATTTACACCAGGATATCTTAGAGCTTCAAGAAAAATGGGAGACTATTTTTAAAAAGTTGCCAGGTGCGCAAGTACGGGATAAGATTTTAGGAGAAGATCAGAAAAGTTTTGCAATTCTTAGAGATTTGCTTAGTTATGAGTTTACCTCAATCACTGTAAATCAAAAAACGCTTTATGATGATATGAAGGCGCACGTCGAAACAATAGACAAGCAACTTCCAAAAGCTCTGAAATTATATTCAGGAAAAGAAGATATCTTTTCACATTATGGTGTCGATAAGCAAATACAAGCCTCTTTTGGTAAAAGTGTATCCTGCGCAGGGGGAGCATATCTAATTATAGAACATACTGAAGCACTTCACTCTATTGATGTTAATAGCGGAAGCAAACAGTCTAAATCCTCTAATCAAGAGGAGAATGCATTAGCAGCTAATCTTGATGCAGCGAAAGAAATTGCTAGACAATTGCGCTTAAGGGACATGGGGGGTATCGTGGTGATCGATTTTATCGATTTGCGTAGCCCTAATTTTAAGAAGCAATTGTGGAATACATTGAGTGAAGCCATGGCTGACGATAAAGCAAAGCATACTATATTACCAATGAGTAAGTTTGGCTTAATTCAAATTACTAGGCAACGTGTGCGTCCAGAGATGGATATTACAACCGCAGAGAATTGCCCGACTTGTAATGGTACTGGTCAAGTCACTTCGTCGGTTATGATTTTTGACAATATTGTTCAGCAACTTGATTATTTAATTACTACGGCTAAGCACAAAAGAATAACTTTAGTAACCAATCCTTATCTTGCCGCATATACTATTCAAGGGTTCCCATCTCACCGTATGAAATGGTTTTGGGAATACAAGCAATGGATACAAGTAAAAGATGATGTAAAAATGGGTATGATGGAGTATGCGTTTCTAGATGGAAGTAATGAAATTATCAATCTAGATATGCCGTAATGGCAATTAAGCTAATCGTTATAGGTCCTACGAAAGAAACTTTTTATAAAGAAAGCGAAAATGAGTACCTCAAGCGACTTACTAAATACTGTAAGTTAAATTACATCCAAATTCCGGCATCCCGTAAATCTATTATAAGAGAAGAATGTCTCGCTATGGAATCTAGCAGTATCAAGAAACATATAGGTCCTTCGGATTTTGTTCTTTTATTGGATGAGAAAGGAGATTATTATAGCAGTAGACAATTTGCAGAAGAGCTCAATCTGAAATTAGTAAACCAATCCAATATTACGTTCATAATTGGCGGAGCTTTTGGATTTTCAGATGATATTAGACAGCGAGCTGATTCGCTTTGGAGTTTATCTAAACTAACTTTTCCTCATCATTTGGTGCGAACGGTTTTTTTGGAGCAACTTTACCGAGCTTTTACTATACTGAACGGGGAAAGCTATCATAATGATTGATAAGCTGATAATTTAAAGTTTTAAATAACTAATAATATTTTATGCTAAACTTTGATATGTTTGCAACGACTTTTTAATTGCGAGGGTAAGAAAAAATGGGAAGAAGTAAAAAAGAAAAACCAGAAGAGAAAAAAAAGATGGGAAGGCCACCTACTAAACCAGTAGTTAAAAGGCCCGCTTACTATGTTAGCGTCAAAGTGAGTAATTCCATGAACTATCAAAATACTAACGTTTTAATTAGTAAAGATACTATCCCAGAAATTAAGCAACTTATCGCCAGATCCCCTCAACAAGTTGAGTTTTTGGGGTATTGGAATGGGAAATCTTACGAAAATGTTGCTGAGATTGACGAGTTTATAAAGACGAGAAAATAGCCTAGTTTGTTTGTAGTCAAAAATTTGAAGGAGTTTACACAAGTGAACTCCTTTTTTTATCACTATTGTTCAATATGTTGAAGAAGTATCCTGTACAATTTTGGCTTTTGTGTTTAAGTACATGGCTTTTTTTCTTCAGTTTTACTTTACTTGTTCCTGAACTATCCGATTATATAACCTCTCTGGGAGGGGAGGATTATAAAGGCGCTACGATAGGCCTCTTTACCATCGCGGCTTTACTATCAAGACCTATTAGTGGCAAACTGGCGGATGTAATAGGAAGGCTGCCCGTAATGATTTTTGGAGGTGCAGTGTGTGTTGTGATGTCCATATTATATCCATTGTTCACTAGTGTTTTTGGTTTCCTTGTTCTCCGTTTTTTTCATGGAATGAGTACTGGATTCATGCCCACAGGTACGGTTGCGTATTTGGCAGATATTATCCCAAAAGATAAGCGCGGAGAGGCAATGGGTTTAATTGGAATAATGAATAATCTAGGAATGATGAGTGGCTATGCTGTAAGTGGTTATGTGGTTCAATATTTAGGTTTAACCAATATGTTTTGGTTATCTGGAGTTATTGCTTTTTTGTCGGTCGCTATTGTTCTTGGTATGGAAGAAAGTTTACCCAACGCCGCAAAGTTGCGAGTTACGCATTTTAAATTAAAAATAGAAGATCTCTGGGATAGTAGAGCTAAAGAACCTGCCATTTTAATGATGCTCACTGTGACTATGTTTGGAGCAATCATTACTTTGATACCCGATTATTCGAAAGGACTAGGAATCCTAAATAAAGGACTTTTTATTTCTATTATGACGGTTACTACCATACTTACCCGATTACTAACCAGCAAGATGTCAGATGTTAGAGGTAGAATTTTTAGTTGTAAGATAGGAACTGCTTTTTGGATTTTAGGTGCAGTACTTCTTATTTTTAGACAGATAGAATTGTTTTATTTATCTGCGGTTTTTTGTGGTTTTGCGTCTGGTACCAATTCACCGGCATTATTCGCCTGGGCGGTAGACGTTGCGAACGGTCAACGTGCAGGTAGAGCGATGGCTACATTGTTTATTGCGTTAGAAGCAGGAATTACCATTGGAGCATTTGCGTCTGCATTTATTTACAATAATCATTTCGAGAATTTCACCTTCGTTTTCTTAGCTATTGCGGCCCTAAATGTGGGGGCATTGGCCTATCTTTTTTTTGGAGTTGAAAAGCATGAGGTGTCACCGCTAAAATAATCAGTACTTTGTAGTGATTAAAAATAAAGTAAAAGCCTAGGTTTTTAAGGTGTTTTGAAAAAAAAAAAAGTTCCAATATTAAGATATGAACAATTACTGTAATTGAGTCGTTTATTTTTTAGTCAAAATAATACATTTGCAGCAAATTTTAAACGTTTTTAATGGGTCAGAATATTAAAATAAAACGCGGATTAGATATCAACTTAGAAGGATCACCTTCTTCTGATATTTACAGCGTAGATTCCCCTGCTACATTCGCAATCAAGCCTACCGACATAAAAGGTCTAGTACCAAAGATGAACGTGAAGCAAGATGACGAAGTTATGGCAGGTGATTGTCTTTTTACAGACAAAAAGAATGAACGAATTTGCTTTACCGCTCCGGTGAGTGGCAAAATAGCAGAAGTAGTACGAGGTGACAGAAGGGCTATACTAGCAGTTAAAATAGTGGCTGATTCTACAGTTTCTTTTAAAAGCTTTGATACTAGTGGATACGCAACTAAAACTGCCGAGGAATTAAAGGAACTTTTATTAGCATCAGGGTTGTGGCCGTTTATCGTGCAACGACCATTTGGTGTTCTAGCTGACTCTTCTGTTACTCCAAAAGCTATTCATGTTTCAGGTTTTGATTCTGCTCCTCTAGCGGCAGATGCATCTATTACCTTGAAGGGCGAAGAAGCAAATTTGAAAGCGGGATTTGATGTGCTGAAAAAATTAACAAGTG
>DGBH01000186.1:1411-3002 GCA_002384205.1 Bacteroidetes bacterium UBA4009 | reverse complement strand
CAAGGAGCGGGAATGGAGCGATTCTAGCTTTGGATATAGGTTCGGCTTTAACGGTAAGGAGCAAGATAATGAGGTGGCGGGTAGTGGCAACTCCTATGACTACGGCTTTAGGATTTATAACCCTAGGATGGGTAGGTTCTTGAGTGTAGATCCATTAACATCATCATATCCATGGTACACTCCCTATCAGTTTGCGGGTAACAAACCAATAGTGGCAATAGATCTTGATGGATTGGAAGAATTAGTAGTTTCGGTTGCACTAAATGATCCAAAATACATGGGTAAGATGTGGGATGTTATTAAGTCTAGCGAAGTGTTAAAATCTCAATATAGTTCCGTTACCTTGGCATCAAAACTTGAGACTCATAAAATTTATAGTGTATTAATACCTAAATCAATGGACACTGATGGTTTAGGTGGCTTTACTTTGGATAATGATAACATTCGTGGAGCTTGTCAACTGGTACTTAGTTCAATTGAAAGTACCGAGGCAACATACTATAAGGAACTGTTCAAGGCTAATAACTTGGATGCGAAGGAAATTTTATCTGAAACTTTAGATAAAAATGTAAATCTAGTTGCAGTGTCTCAAAGTGAGCAAGAGTTAGATGAATATGCAGGATTTGGAACCCATTCATTTATTCATGAATTAATTGCACATGTTAAAAATAATATGACTGGTGTCGTCAAAACTGAGGAGGAAGAGCATTATGATTTTCATAAAGAAAGTGATAAGACAGAAGAAGAGAATAATACACATCGTTCAGAATTTTCGCCACCAACTTATTCACTTGGGAAATCCAGAAGTTTGGCTGGTGATATATGGAGGGAGATTCAAAATTATATGATTACTGAGGATTCTAAGAAAACACCTGACAAAGATCCCGTGAGTGAAAAAGATTCAACAGCTACACACTAACAAAATTTAAAAATTAGAATGAAGTTAATATTATTATTATTTGCCTCTTTATTTATTTGCGAGAAGACAAGCGATGCTCAACAGACTGATGTAATAGTGACATGTGAATTTCGGGATTGGCTACACGAATTTGAGTATGCTAATAAATTGTTAAAATTAGACATACCAGATGAATCTGGTCTAGATTCCTTAAATAGAACCTACTATCTCGAATGGCAGGCAAATTGTTTAGTATTGATTAGTAATAAAATTCCAGATATTACTTTAAAAATTCCACTTTTGGTCAGAAAATCAATAACTAATTGCGAGGATTTAAATGGTGATCAAATATTTGTGAGTTTAAAGTGTAGGTTTAACAAAAACTTTACTAGAGCAATAAATGGGAAAGTTGACATGTCATATAAATTGATTGATAAAAAGTTAGAAATCTATGAAGTAATCCATCTTGGCTCAGACGGATCAAGTCGAAATTATGAGATAGGGTTTAAAGATGGATTTATAAAAATGAAGACGACTTTATTGGATAAAGGGAGAATACCTAAATATTGAAAAAGAAAGAGCAGGAAATAAGGCATTCCTCCCGTCCTCGTTTAGCTAAGAAAAAGCCTAAAAAAAATCGTATATAAACCTACCTTTGCTAAGACAGGTACCAGAAACAGACAGCGTGATAGA
>DGBH01000186.1:0-1242 GCA_002384205.1 Bacteroidetes bacterium UBA4009 | reverse complement strand
ATTCTAGCTTTGGATATAGGTTCGGGTTTAATGGTCAGGAAGGAGACGATGAGGTCAGTGGTGAGGGGAACACCATAGCTTTCAAGTACCGTATAAATGATACAAGGCTGGGAAGGTTTTTTGCTGTTGATCCCTTGGCTTCAGAATACCCGTTCTGGACACCATATCAATTTGCAGGCTTGCTGCCAATCCGTTTTGTTGAATTAGAAGGTTTAGAGCCAGGAGAATCTTTTGCCACTCAGGATGCTGCTGCACTCAACTTTAGCCAACTTTTTAACGATAACTCTATTAGAGACAACAAAGAGTATGGCACAAGAATTTATAGTAAAAATTCTGGAGGAATTATGTCTTATTCTTATACTATTCCAGTTGTAGGTGCAGGTGCAGCTATACAAATAGTTGATCTTGAAGCTGTTGCTGTTCCGAGTGGAACAAAAGTAACGGCCTTTGCTCATACTCACGCAGCTTCAACAGCAAGTGCTGCAATAACCTATGATGACAATAATTTTTCAGGAACTCCTGGAAGCACGGCCTCTGGAGATATTGGTTATGCAGAGGTTGTTTATATAGATGGTTATGTATCAACTCCCGATGGTTCTTTTGATAAATATGATGTGGCTAATACTAAAATAATACCTTTACCTAGCCCTGGTGTTGCAAGTGATACAGGTCCAGGAACAGGTGTGTCTGGAACGGCAGTAAAAAGCACATCAATTTACACTTTTAAGAGTGGGGATTCTCTTAAGTCAATTGCAGAAAGGTATCTTACTACTGAGGCCGCAATCCAAACTGAGAATAGCACTGTAGACTTCACAAAAATTAAATCTGGGGATACCCTAAATGTTACAAATTAAGATGAAAAATATATTTATAAAGTCTTTAATAATTATAGTACTTGTTTTCTTTTTAAGTACCATATATACACAAGGGCAGGGAAGTAAAAAATGGACTCCAAAAGAAGGCTTTGTGCCTAATGCGACAACGGCAATAGAAGTTTCTAAGGCTATTTTAATTCCAATATATGGTGATCAAATAAAAGAACAGATGCCATTTAAAGCAGATTTAATAGGTGATAGTGTTTGGATAGTTAAAGGAACCCAGAAAAAAATAGCTCTTGCAGGTGTAGCTTATATTGAAATCCGAAAGAGTGATTGTAAAATACTAAAGGTGACTCACGGGAAATAAGGCATTCCTCCCTTTCTCGTTTAGCTTAGAAAAAGCCTAAAAAAAAGGGTATAGAAA
>DGBH01000122.1 GCA_002384205.1 Bacteroidetes bacterium UBA4009 | reverse complement strand
ACTTACGACTTTGTTCTTGAAATGAACTTTTCCCTTCCCAACTTGCTCCTGCGATGTAGGGATTAGGATACGCAAATGGCTCATTGACACTTAAGTTCTCATTTGCGGGCTTCCCTGCATACGCTCTATAATTATTCGCAAGCGGGCTACTTTCTAGACTCTCTAGGTTACTCGCCGCATTTCCTCTGTCAAAAGCAGTTACCGATATAGCATATTGCCAGCCGTTTAACACATTGTTTACGGTGTATTTATACCAATATTCGGTATNNATCCTTCAAACTTAACTGGTTGTTCTAGTCTTACCGCGCCAAAGCCGGTCTCGTAATTATACCCATTATTAGCTATATCATATTCCGCTATTTTAACCAAATCGCGTTGTAAGTTGGGAACAGAACTTACATCAAAACCTAACTTAGTCATATAGACTCTGTATCNNTATTTATACCAATATTCGGTATCATCTCCTTCAAACTTAAAAGGTTGATCAAGTCTTACTGCGCCAAAACCTGTCTCATAATTATAACCATTAGCAGCTATATCGTATTCCGCTATTTTCACCAAATCGCGTTGCAAATTAGGGACGGCACTTACGTCAAAACCTAATTTAGTCATATAGACTCTGTATCCTTCAAAATCCATGGTTTGACTTATAGGGTCAATACTAGACTCTGCGTTTTGCGCCCAATAAATCTCGATTTTATTTTCAGCAGTTACTACTTTAGTTACCGGAATTTCTGGAGGAGCGGGAAGTATGAAGCGTGTAAGTTTTCCGTCTCCATCTATATCTTCACCAGCATCTAAAAGGCCATTTGCATTAACATCTTCACCATTATATGCAGTTTGCGCCCAAGAAGCATTGGCTAAGAAAATACTCTGTTGCTTCAAATTATTGGCGCTATTCGCATTGCCATCTTGTTTCTTTCTACCAAAAATAAAGGCATAACTAACCTTTATCTTATCTCCTGGTTTGAAATCTTTAAATGGACCAACGGAGACTAAATCTGAACGATTACCAGCTTCATTCAACTGTTGCTGATAGCTTTTAGTTCCGCAACTTGAATTTGTGGTATTATTTTCATCCCAACATTGATGTTGGTTCAATCCACGGGTTAGTTTTTGATAACGCGTATTATCATTAGTAGGTTGGAAGTATATAGGATCTGTAGTACTATTAAACTGCCAAGCATTATAATTAGCTTTAAATGACGAAGCATTATTAGGATGATGGAAGCCATTTTTATCTTCTGCGCCTAAAAATTTTTGTCCCACATAACTATCGGTAAAACCTACATCCCCAGCGTTATCATAGCAGTAAGCCATTTGCAAGCTATCAAAATAGCCATTGCCTCCTTTATTATAAAAAGCGGCACCGCCACTTCCTGCAGGTGTAACATTAATATTTCGAACAACTGTATTAGCCCATAGCCCAAAAAAGGCACTATCTATGGTATTAGCACCAATATTTTCTAGTTCGTAATCTAAAATAACGAAAAAATCACTAAAACTATAATTCCAGTTATACGACTTCGCCGTTACTTTAACAAAAAGAGGATCAAGATGAGACCCTATTTGAGTATTCGTACCTGGTACTTTGACATTTTTATCGGAAAATGTAGCCACAAAATCTTGGTGAGAAACCGCTAATGTATTATAGTATGGGCTATTTCGAAGTGATGAGATTTCTTTGAGTGTGGCTCCAGGCTCAGGATAAAACTCAAAGCCAGCAGAACCCGTGCTGTATCCTTGGGGAGCATCTACAGCTGCAGTGCTCACCGCCACCGTAGACCCATTTATTAAACCGCCAAACCAAATGCCACTTTCAAACAGATGTTCTACCCCACTTCCTGCGGGATATTCACCAGAAGGATTACCTGAACCATCGCGATATCCTCGAAATGCATTTCCAAACGTACCGGAGTTGGATACATTTAGACGCACATTAGAGGCCGTGGTAGTTTTCTCACTAAAAGTTTGCGCAGATGCCCAAAACGAAAACAAGAGGAAAGCTATAAAAGCACTTAATTTCATTTGATATAGCTGCAAATATAAGAGAGGAGCGCTAGTCTTCTGCAACCTAGGGTTAAAGTTTAGGCTTGGGTTTTGTCACAAAAACTGATTTAATATAATTTGGCTCATAGTACACCACGTTTTCTAACTCCCCCGATTCCCATTTTTTAAGTGCTTCAGGAAGCAAATTGCGAGCATAAATACCTGTATGTGAATTGATTAAAATATTTGTAGGATTAAATTCTTGCACCCATTTTAGCGCCCCCGATCCACAAGCGATAGTTTGCCCATGAGTATAATCAACAGCCAGTTGTGTATCTATTGTGATAAACTGCTCTTCAGCAATAGAATTTAGGTTTTCATCATATACTCCCAAATATGCATCCATTCTGCGTGCGTCTATCAATGAAATAAAACGTTCTGCTTTTGGAAATTGTAATTGAGCTGAAGCTGCAAATGCAGCTAATGTAGAACATGCAATAAGAGGTAAACCTGAACCAAAACAAAGACCTTTGGCTAAACTACAGCCAATTCGCAATCCGGTATACGAGCCCGGCCCCCCACCAATAACAACCGCATCAAGTTCCGCTATTTCTATTCCGCTTTCTTTTAAGACATCATCTACAAATCGTGCTAAATAAATGGAGTGCGAGTTGGGCTCTTGAATAGATTTTTCAGCAATAATCTGACTACCATGAGATACTGCTGCGGAGCAAACATCTCCAGAAGATTCTATTAAAACTAATTTAGGCACTTTTTAGGATTGATTAGCTGCTTTCTAAAGATTTAACTCTTTTAAACGCCCATGATTTTTCAAAAGGAACTTGCCATCTAATCCGAAGATCAGAAAGAACTCCTATGGTATTATCTAGGAATGTAGATTGAGGATGGATAATCCCTACACGAAATGCTTGCGTAATTTCTGGAAGCTGTACCAATCGAACCTTATCCTCATCTAAAAAGGCGAGATTCATTCTGTTAAAAAGGTCCAAGTTCATTTCCTTATCAATTTGTCTAAATATGGCAGAAGTCTGGTCTATGCTGCAACCTGAAGCTGCTTCTACTTCCTCATCTACACCTAATACCAAGAGTTGATTATGAAAAATGACAAATTCAGCTGTAAGTTGATTACCATGAGCTGCCCAGTTTTCACAAAACACCGAAAGTCTTTCTTGTATAGTTAAGGATTCGGTTTCCGTAAGAGGTCTATTGGCTACATAAATCCATATTCGTCCATTTCCTGTAAGTGTTGGGAACATGCTGCGAAGATAGCGGGAAACCTATTCAACTAGCAAATGAAAAAGAAGGTTGTTATCCCTAAATGAAGAGCCCTATAAAGCTTGTAATTACAACTTCACTAAAAACAGTCTACTTAGCTTTACAAATAACAGAATATGGGTTTTAAGTAAAAAAAAATAATAATGCAATTCACCTAAAACGATATTCGCTTATAGTATATTTTACTACAAGTAATTTCGATTTTTCTTTTTCTTTTCAATTTGGTATGTATATTCGTTTCCATTGTTAACCACTTTTTTAATCACAAAATGACCAAAACCAACTACCCAGCACTGTATACACTGATAACCGTATTTTTCTTTTGGGGCTTTATTGCCGCAGGGAATAGCATCTTTATTCCCTTTTGTAAATCGTACTTTTCGCTAGACCAATTTCAGTCACAGCTAGTAGACTTTGCCTTTTATACGGCGTACTATTTAGGTGCACTTTTACTATTTGCATTTGGCACCTTAGGCGGCACTGAAATTGTAGGTAAGTGGGGCTATAAAAAAAGTATCGTTTATGGATTACTTTTTTCTGCTCTTGGAGCTGGGGCAATGATCATTGCAGTGCAAGCCAATCTATATGCAGGAATGCTAGTAGGTCTATTTATTGTAGCACTCGGTTTTTCATTGCAACAAACTGCAGCTAATCCATTTGCAATCTTACTAGGCGACCCTAAAACAGGAGCTAGTCGTGTTAATTTAGGAGGCGGGATTAACTCTTTAGGGACCACTATAGGCCCAATCGTAGTTGCACTAGCCTTATTTGGCACAGCAGCTACCATTACGGATGAACAAATAAAAATGTTGGAACTTAGCAAGGTTATATACTTATATGTAGGTGTTGGATTGCTATTTGTTCTAGCTGCAGGTCTTTTCTTTTTCTCCAAAAAAGTACCTGACGGTATTACCACGGAGCCTGTTGAAAAAGCAAACAAAGCACTCATCACCTTATCTGTAATGACTGTATTATTGGCCATTATGTTTGTTCCCGTATTTAGCAGTTATAAAAGTGCTGAAGCAGCTGAACTAATAACCTTAGGGAGTGAAATAGTTGAACTAAACGCGGCTAATCCAGACAATATCAATCTTGATTTAATTTCCTCAAAGGAGACAAGAATTACAGAAATAAGTAAAGGATTAGAAAACTATAGAATGACCTGGTTGATTGGAGCCTTAATTACGGTTGTGGGAGGTTTATTGTTTTCATATACTGCAGCTAAGAAAAAACCAGATGGCTGGGGTGCGATGCAATACCCTCAGTTGGTACTTGGGATGCTTGCCATTTTTACTTATGTTGGCGTAGAGGTTGCCATAGGTTCTAATCTGGGTGAGCTCTTAAAACTAGATTCCTTTGGAGGATTACAATCATCAGAGATTGCTCCATATATCTCTATGTACTGGGGCAGTTTAATGATAGGACGCTGGGCAGGAGCCATTAGTGTGTTTAACCTGAAAGGGGTTAAAAGAACTATTGCCGTAATCATTGTTCCTTTAGTAGCGTTCGCGCTTATTCTCGGGGTAAATATACTTTCAGGCAAAGACATGACTCCTCTTTATTACTATGTATTGTGCGTTTTCCTGCAAATTGGAGCCTTCTTTTTTAGCAAGGATAAACCAGCTAGAACACTTATGGTTTTTGGAGCATTAGGTATTTTGGCAATGCTTATAGGGTTAACTACTACCGGCACTGTAGCAATTTACGCTTTCCTAGCGGGTGGTTTAGCTTGCAGTATTATGTGGCCTGCTATTTTTAGTCTTTCTATCATAGGGCTGGGAAAATACACATCTCAAGGATCAGCATTTTTAGTGATGATGATTTTAGGCGGCGGTATTATTCCTCCAATACAAGGAAAATTGTCAGATCTTATTGGCATACACCAATCATTTATTGTTGCCATAGTTTGCTTTGCGTATTTGACCTTATTTGCCTTTTTAGTAAAAGGTATTTTGAAAAAGCAACATATTGACATAGACCATGTAGAAATGGAAGCAAGTCACTAAAAATACGAGCCTAATAGACAACTTAGATGCCTGCACCCTTTTGCGGGCATTTTTTTACTTATTTCCGCGTTTATAACCCTAGTTATCATACATTTAGAATACGTTTGAATCCACGTTTTCATTATTTTAACCCAATTTAAACAAGGTTACTCGCCTATTTACACACCTATTTGGTCACCTAATCTGTTACATTTGCAATAATATTTTTCAAAATGAATTTCGAACTATCTGAAGAACACTTAATGATACAGCAAGCTGCGCGTGATTTTGCTGAGACAGAATTACTGCCAGGCGTTATCGAAAGAGATAATGAGCAACGATTTCCGTATGAGCAAATCAAAAAGCTGGGCGAACTTGGTATGTTAGGCATGATGGTTGACCCCAAATGGGGAGGCAGCGGAATGGATACCATTAGCTATGTGCTAGCAATGGAAGAAATCTCTAAAATAGACGCAAGTGCTAGCGTGGTAATGAGTGTAAATAATTCATTAGTATGCTGGGGATTAGAAAAGTATGGAACAGAGGAACAGAAAGAAAAATTTTTACGTCCACTTGCCAGCGGACAAATTCATGGTGGCTTTTGCTTAAGTGAACCAGAGGCTGGCAGTGATGCCACCAGCCAGCGCACAACTGCCATAGACATGGGCGACTATTATCTTTTAAATGGAACCAAAAATTGGATTACCAACGGTAGCACCGGAAAAACATTTTTGGTAATGGCGCAAACCGATGTTGAAAAAGGACACAAAGGGATTAATTGCCTTATTGTAACTTCAGACATGGAAGGTTTCCAAGTTGGCAAGAAAGAAGACAAACTCGGCATTAGAGGTTCTGATACGCACTCGCTAATGTTCCAAGATGTAAAAGTACCTAAAGCAAATAGGATAGGAGAAGAAGGGTTCGGCTTTAAGTTTGCCATGCAAGTATTAAGTGGTGGTCGTATTGGTATTGCTGCACAGGCATTGGGTATAGCAAGTGGTGCATACGAGAGAGCACTGAAATATTCAAAAGAAAGAAAAGCGTTTGGTACGGAAATCATGAATCACCAAGTGATTCAATTTAAGCTAGCTGATATGGCCACAAAAATAGAGGCTGCAAGACTGTTTTGTTTTAAGGCAGCTTACCTAAAAGATCAAGGTGAAGATTTTCTTCAAGCAGCAAGTATGGCAAAATTATTTGCTTCTGAAACCGCTATGTGGGTAGCTACAGAAGCAGTACAAATACACGGCGGATATGGCTTTGTAAAAGACTATCACGTAGAGCGTATGATGCGCGACGCTAAGA
>DGBH01000101.1:25715-28269 GCA_002384205.1 Bacteroidetes bacterium UBA4009 | reverse complement strand
TGATTTAGAGGAAGAAAGACGGCTGTTTTACGTTGCTATTACTCGAGCTGAAGAAGACTTAGTATTATCATTTGCCACTTCAAGGTTTAAATTTGGCACACTATTACCTTGCGAACCAAGTAGATTTATTGATGAAATAGATAGCTCCTATTTAGAATTAGATCGAAGGCTAATGACGTCTAAAAAACAAACTATAGGGATAGACCGAGAATCCGACACCAATCCGCCGGTAAGTTCTTTACGTAGAACTATTGCGAAACAAAATCAGCCAATAATTAATAGACCTCCAGCTATTACTAACTTTGTTGCTGAAGACCTTAAAGATATATCTGTCGGGATGCATCTTGAGCACCAGCGTTTCGGCAAAGGAACTGTAACCACGCTAGAAGGAAACATTGGAAGTGAGAAAGCTACCATACACTTTGAAGAATTTGGAGAAAAAACATTGGTATTAAAATTCGCCAAGCTGCGTAGGAGTTAATTTTTAATTTAACTGGCAATTCACCAAGCGCAAAAAAATAAATATGCTTATTTTTGATAAATTTGTTATACTTTTATAAAATCTAAAGCAGGAAACGTCATACATGATAAGGTCAATCAAACTATTTACCAGACAAAATACTCCTAGATGGGTAGTATTAAGTATCGACTTAATAATTTCGGGGATATCCTTTGGTTTTGCGTGTCTCCTTACCGAAGTGTTTATTAAATCTTTAGATCTTCAACTTTTTACTTATTTACGACCGTTACTTATTGTTCTTTTCGTTAGGCTCATTGCATTTCGGATTACTCGCTCATATTCTGGCATCGTAAGATACACCAGCACACAAGATGCCGTTAGAATATTTTTTGCCATAGCGCTAAGTACAGCTATTCTGCTTACCGCAGAGCTTATTTTTGAGTTAAACTCCATACAGACTTACATAAATCCTGCGGTCATAATAATAGATAGTTTGATTGCCCTTGCTGCTCTAACTGGATTTCGAATCCTATTTAAATTGCTGTACAATGAGTATGCACCGTTCAAATCACAAGATACCAAAGAATTAATTATCTATGGTGCTGGAGAAGCTGGTATAATTGTCAAGCGATCTGTTGAAAGAAACGTAAAGTTAGGAAAAAAAGTAGTTGCATTTTTAGATGATAATAAGCAACTGCATGAGAAAACCTTAGAGGGCATTAAAATTTATTCACCCGATGTGAATCTTAATGAAATTTTTAAAAATCCGTTTAATGCAGAGCTGGTTATAGCGTTAAATGAATTGAGCCCTATTCGTAAAAAAAGGATAATTGAGCATTGCCTTCAACATAAGATAAGCGTTAAAACCATCCCACCTGTTAGCGCATGGATTAATGGAGAATTCAATCTTCAAAGCATTAAAGCTATTAAAATTGAAGATTTGTTAGAGCGAGAGCCTATTAAACTACGAAAGAATAAAATAAGCAACGAATTAAAGGATCAAGTTATCTTAATTACCGGGGCGGCAGGATCTATTGGAAGTGAGATTGTAAGACAATGCCTTTCTTTTAAGCCAAAACTCGTTGTACTTGTCGACCAAGGTGAAACACCACTTTACGAAATAGAAAATGAACTGTCTGCGCAAAATATAGAAATTATAGTAGGGGATGTTCGAAATGTTTCCAGAATGGAAAAAATATTTGAGCATTTTAAACCATCCTATGTTTTTCATGCTGCGGCCTACAAGCATGTTCCTCTTATGGAAGATAATCCTTATGAAGCCATAAACACCAATGTTTTTGGTACCCAGAACATAGCCAATCTATCTGCGAAATACCAAGTTAAGAAATTCGTATTTGTTAGCACCGATAAAGCGGTAAACCCAACCAACATAATGGGCGCTTCTAAGCGCATTGCAGAAATTTATGTGCAGTCACTCAATGCAAAATTAAGACTTGAGTCTGATCATCACACGATGTTCATCACAACTAGATTTGGAAACGTATTAGGAAGTAATGGATCTGTAATCCCGTTATTTAAAAAACAAATTGAAGAAGGTGGACCTGTAACCGTTACACATCCTGAGATTACCCGCTATTTTATGACTATACCCGAAGCTTGTCAATTGGTGCTGGAAGCCGGAGTTATGGGTAATGGCGGTGAGATATACATTTTTGATATGGGTGAATCCATAAAAATCATAGATCTTGCTCATAAAATGATAAACCTATCTGGTTTTGAAGTAGACAAAGACATCAAGATTACCTTTACTGGGCTTAGACCAGGTGAGAAACTAAGAGAGGAGTTATTAAATGATAATGAAAATACCATTGGCACCCATAATCCCAAAATAATGATAGCAAGAGTACCTGAATACAACTACCTAGAGGTGAATAATATTATTAACAAATTATATGACCAAAAAGATTCGTTGAAAAATGATACTCTAGTTAAAACCATGAAAAAAATTGTTCCTGAGTATATTAGTAATAATTCTATCTATGAAAAACTAGATAGCTAAAGTTGGTCGTCTATTATTAGACTTATTTAGACACGGGTTTCCAGTCCATTTTTTCTTGCAGAAATGCGAGCTTA
>DGBH01000101.1:20893-25522 GCA_002384205.1 Bacteroidetes bacterium UBA4009 | reverse complement strand
GTTATTGTGTCTTTAGCATTCATAGAGAAGCGAATAATAGTAGAAGGAAGATCCAGATATTGGTTCATATAAGTACTATCGTAGCTATCCCAATCGCAGACTTTAGCATGTCTGAATAATGAGCTTACCGAATCTGCTTGTACCATTGAATAAAAAAAACCAACCTCATCCATAAAAGCGCCTGCTCTAAGCAAGGCTACTCCATCGCCATCTATAGACATACTATAAACGGGACATGTGCCATAGCAAGGTGTTTTCTCAATGGAAATAAACGCCTCAGATAAGATATTCTTACTAATGTTTCTGCCTGAATGACACGAAATAAAAAACGCTGCAAATAGCAGCGTTAAAATCATTTTATTTTTCATTTTGCTTATCTTAAGTCGATTTCAATAACACCAGGTTTTTCCTTTGGATTAAACTTAAAATAAGCATCATTTATCGCTACATTAGGTTCAAATTTTTGAATATCATAAGTGGTCACCATACCATTCTTTGAATACACAGACATTTCTTTAATCTTATTAGCAACCTTATCAATGCCCAACTTCACTTTGAAATAACCTTTGGTCTTGTCTATAGGAGTAAGTTCTACCACATCAATTTTTTGCGAACCTCTGGTAACCTGACCACTATATTTATGTATAAACCCCTTTTCATAAATGGTAAAAATTTCTGAAGGATTTATATCCATTGTTTTGGGATCGTACTTTGAAATTTGCACTTCATTAGCTCCTTCTAGGTAAGTCCATATGGTCTTACCATCACAATATATTTCTTGGCCTGACATTGTAATTCTAAACTTCTTTGCCTTTTGATAAAGAATTCCGCTCTGCTTTACACCTACATCTGTTTGTTTATTTTTTACATCTATAGAAAACGTTGCCTTTACAGATTTATAGGTCTTGTAAGTCTTGCTCAGTTTACTTAATAGAGCACTGCTTTGATTATCTTGAGCACTCGAGATTGATGGAGCCGGGTTTACAAGTATTAAACTTAAAACCGACAGGAGTAACATTACTTTTTTCATTTGTTGTTTATGTATTAATGCAGATTGTTCAAGAATTGTTCCAAAGCGTATTCGTCTGGAATTAATACTTGTCTTGCCTTGCTACCCTCAAAAGGGCCTACAATATTAGTCGCTTCTAATTGATCTATCAAGCGTCCCGCTCTATTATATCCTACTTTTAATCGTCTCTGAATTAAGCTAGTGCTTCCTTGCTGGTGTTGTACTACAATTCTAGCAGCGTCTTCAAAAAGGTCATCTTTATCGTTAGGATCAAAATTAGCTGTTTCACCGTCAGAATCTTCACGTACTTCCGGAAGCATATGAGCACTTGGGTATCCTCTCTGATTTCCTATAAACGCCGTTATGGCATCTACTTCTGGTGTGTCTACGAATGGACATTGCAGCCTAATTAATTCGCTTCCTGTAGAATAAAGCATATCCCCTTTCCCTATTAACTGATCTGCGCCATTGCCGTCTAATATGGTACGTGAATCTATTTTACTTGACACTCTAAATGCCACACGAGCAGGGAAATTAGCCTTGATTGTTCCCGTGATAATATTTACTGACGGACGTTGGGTTGCTAATATTAAGTGAATACCAATGGCACGGGCTAGCTGTGCAATACGTCCAATAGGATGCTCCACTTCTTTTCCTGCCGTCATAATAAGGTCTGCCACCTCATCTATTATTACCACAATATAAGGTAAGAATTTATGGCCATCTTCTGGGCTTAACTTACGTTTTATAAACTTATCATTATACTCCTTAATATTACGAACCATTGCGGTTTGCAGTAATGCATAGCGTTCATCCATTTCGATGCATAAAGAATTAAGTGTATTTATTACTTGTTTATTATCCGTAATAATAGCCTCACTGTCTCCTGGCAATTTGGCTAGATAATGTCTTTCTATAGTTTGATATAGTGTTAACTCCACTTTTTTGGGGTCAACCATAACAAACTTTAACTCAGAAGGATGTTTTCTATAAAGTAGCGAAATGATTATTGCATTTAATCCTACGGACTTTCCTTGACCTGTTGCGCCTGCCATAAGCAGGTGAGGCATTTTGGCTAAATCAGCCACAAAGACTTCATTGGATATAGTCTTACCCAAGCAAACTGGCAAAGCTGCATCACTATTTTGATACTTTGCACTGTTGATTACAGAGTACATACTTACAATCTCGGGTTTTTTATTAGGAACTTCAATACCAATAGTTCCTTTCCCCGGAATTGGTGCTATTATTCTTATGCCCAATGCAGCTAAACTAAGTGCTATATCATCTTCTAGATTTTTTATCTTAGAAATACGAACGCCCTTCTCTGGCACTATTTCGAAAAGTGTAACCGTGGGACCAATGGTGGCTTTTATGGATGCAATACCAATTTTGTAGTTACTAAGCGTCTCTAAAATCATATTCTTGCTTTTCTCTAGCTCATCTTTGCTTACCTCGGTTTTACCACTTTCGCCGTATTGATTCAGAAACGATATTTCAGGAAAAATAAAATCTCGTAAATCAAGTCTTGGATCAAACGGTTCATCAATACCATAGTGTTCCTGGTGTTTTACTTTCCCTACTTTTTCCTCCGCAGGTGCCGACTCAATTAATAACTCCAGTTCATCATGATCGCTTCTAGCGGCTGCAGGCATCGCATTAGTTAAAACTGTTGGCTCATCGTCAGGCTCATGTGTTTCAACGGTCAGTTCCAAATCATTACTCTCTGGAAGTTCTTCATCGTCATCACTCGCCTCCTCTTCTGTAAATCCGATCTTATCTTTTTCAAAAAGTGAATCTTCGCTTCCAAAAGCAGGTTTGCCATTTTGAGTAGCCTCATTTGAAGAGTCGTAATCCCCATCCACTTTCTGCATCTTCCTATTCTTAATACTTTCAAGAACATCGATACTAAAGGCAACATATAAAAAGAATATCGTTGCTGAACCAAGAACCAGTATCATTCCGATAGTTCCAATCCATGATTTTGAAAAGACAAATACACCGTATCCTAGCAATCCACTTAACAAAGGAAATGATTTAGAAAAAAGAAGTGCCAATACTAGAGAAACCCATATAGTAGTGACCAAAAGTTTACTAACTATAGTAAAAGGTACTGCCCATTTATTATTGAAATAAAGATTATATCCAAGAATTGCGAATATAGGATACAAGAAAAAAGCGCCAATACCAAAACCATTATAGATAAAAAAGTGCGCAGCTAGAGCGCCTAACTTACCCATAATATTAGCTGGGATATTGTCCTTAATATCGAATGCAAATTCTGAAATTCCTGAGTTTAATATACTCTGATCAGCGCGCCAAGAGCTTAAATAGCTCAATGATGCGACACTTATAAACACCGTAAAAACAAGTAATAAAACTCCTATCACCTTATTTCTAAGCGTATTATCTTTAGAAGTATCAGGCTTACTTTTTTCCTTTTCTTTTTTTGTTTTTATACCGAACAATGCCATTGCGTTTAAAGTTTCGAAAATAAGACAATCCTAAAGAGTTTTGATTAGCTTTTGTGAACAGTGCCTTGCGAGTGTACTATAAAATATAAACGAATACATGCAAGCTATCACGTATCAAAACTAAATCACTATTTAAGCTGATTTTACAGGTAGATGTAACTTGAAATTACACCGAAAAAAAACGCAAGATTACACATCTGTAATCTTGCGTCTATCAAAAGTTAAGTATTTACATCACGTTAGTTCTGGATGGCTTGAAGCGTGCCAGGAGCTAAACCCTTACAAAAACTTGAAACTTCTTCCTAAATACTTAGCCGTATGACCAAGCTCTTCTTCTATTCTAAGCAATTGATTATACTTCGCCATTCTATCACTTCTGGATGCAGAACCTGTTTTAATCAAGCCGCTGTTCATAGCAACTGCAAGATCTGCGATTGTACTATCTTCAGTTTCTCCACTTCTGTGTGAGATAATATTCGTATAGCCATTACGAGTTGCTAAATTTATGGCATCAATCGTTTCTGTAAGTGTACCAATTTGATTTACTTTTACGAGTATTGAATTAGCGATTCCTTCATCTATACCACGTTGTAATCTTTTTACATTAGTAACAAACAAATCATCACCTACTAGCTGTACTTTATCTCCAATTTTATCCGTTAAAGATTTCCATCCCGCCCAATCATCTTCATCAAGTCCATCTTCTATACTAAGAATAGGGTATTTTCTACTCCAATTTGCCCAATACTCAGCCATTTCCTCACTGGTTAGTTGTCTGCCATCCGATTTACCAAAGGTATAAAGTCCTGTTTTTTTATCATAGAATTCAGATGTAGCAGCATCCATCGCGATATAAATATCTTCACCTGGTTTAAATCCAGCAGATTCAATTGCCATTAATACTATCTCAATTGCCTCCTCATTAGATTTAATATTTGGAGCAAAACCTCCTTCATCTCCTACATTCGTACTATACCCTTTACTGCTTAGTACTTTTTTCAAATGGTGAAATGTCTCCACTCCCATTTTCAAAGCTTCAGAGAACGTGTCTGCTCCCACGGGCATAATCATAAATTCTTGAAAATCTATAGAATTATCCGCATGGCTACCCCCATTAATAATATTCATCATAGGAATGGGTAATGT
>DGBH01000101.1:17064-20789 GCA_002384205.1 Bacteroidetes bacterium UBA4009 | reverse complement strand
TCATCATAGGAATGGGTAATGTGTTTGCATTTACTCCTCCCAGATATCTATACAGTGGTTGTCCGCTTTCTTCTGCAGCAGCATGAGCACAAGCAAGACTAACCGCAAGCATGGCGTTTGCGCCAAGATTACTTTTATTTTCAGTACCATCCATCATAATCATTTTATGATCTATGTGTACTTGCTCAAAAACATCTTCACCTACGATTTCATCAAATATCTCGGTATTTACGTTAGTCACTGCTCTCATTACGCTTTTACCAAGGTAATTATCTTTATCGCCGTCTCTAAGCTCTACTGCTTCGTGCACGCCGGTACTAGCTCCACTTGGAACAGCTGCTCTACCAAAAGCACCGCCTTCTGTAAATACGTCTACCTCTACAGTTGGATTACCTCTACTGTCTAAAATTTGTCTTGCGTGAATGTGTGTAATTTCGCTCATATTTGGGTGTTTAGTTTTGTTATTAGTTGTTTAATTTTTACCTTAATACTTGTTACAATCTTACTCTTTCGAGATACAATGATAGTGAATTTAGTATTTTTCTCTGCTCATTTGAATCGATTTGTCTTTACCTAAACAGAAACAACTATTTGGGTGGCGAAATAATTAAAATAAAGTAAATTATCAGCCATTTAAATAGTATAGTTCAATTTTAAAACCATTTTGTTTAAAGTAAAATGACCTATTGAGCGAGATGGCTAATTGTTCGATATTTACACGATATATCTACGTTTTTTTTACAAGCGCAGATCAATTATTTCACTTAGACATCATCGCCACAAAATCATCAAATAGGTATCGACTATCATGCGGTCCAGGACTGGCCTCTGGATGATATTGAACAGCAAAGGCATTTTTATCTTGTATACGAATGCCCTCCACAGTATTATCATTAAGATTAATATGTGTAATTTCCGCTTTACCTGTGTTACTCTCAGGATCTATAGCAAAACCGTGATTTTGTGAAGTTATTTCACTCTTACCGGTAAGTAAATTTTTAACAGGATGATTTTGACCTCTATGACCACTGTGCAATTTAAATGTTTTCATACCCACCGCTTGCGCCAATATTTGACTACCTAAACAAATGCCAAACATTTTTTCATTGGCGTCTAAGATATCTTTAAGGGTTTTTACCGCATATGACATTGCCGAAGGATCGCCGGGACCATTACTTATCATGTATCCGTCCGGATTCCATGATTTCATATTCGAATAGCTGGTATCCCCGGGGAATACTTTTACGTGGCATCCACGGTCCGTGAGACAACGAATGATATTTTCTTTGGAGCCTAAATCAAGTAATGCCACTTTTAAAGTGCCTTCAGGATTAACCTCATACGACTCCTTACTCCACACTTTAGAACTCAGTTCAAGACCTTCCATGCTAGGAACCTCTTTTACCATTCTCGCAAGTACTTCAACATCTAATATCTCTGAACTTATAATGGCATTCATTGCTCCAGCATCTCGGATGTGCTTTACAATCTGACGCGTATCCACATCACTTATACCTGTAAAACCATGCTCGATAAAATAGTCATTCAAACTGCTATTGGCCATAGTTCGGCTATGCATTGGCGAGTAATTTTTGCATACTAACCCAGCTATCTTTATGGACCCTGATTCTGCATCCTCATTTCGTACACCATAATTACCGATATGATCCATCGTCATAATCAATATTTGTCCAAAGTAGGATGGATCTGTAAATACCTCTTGGTACCCTGTCATCCCAGTATTAAAGGCGATTTCTCCTGAGGTTGTTCCTATTTTACCTATTGCTTTACCTTCGAAAAAGGTGCCGTCTTCCAGCACTAAATAAGCTTTTTGTAGATTAATTACTGACACTATTCTTAGATTTAGGCAAAGGTAACCCAGTTCACAAGTAGTTAATTATACTGATTTAATAAGTTATCAAAAGTTAATCAACGAACTCAGGATTGAACTCCTCACGCAGTGCAAGCGGATAAATAATAATACGTAAGACGCAGCTTAGTTCGGCGAAACAGAAAGGGAAATAATCTGAGCTATTTATGAAGCCAAGACGTGTACAAGCTATTCTTATCTCCTATCTCTAGTTTCATGGCTACTTTCGGGTTCTTGGTATAAATTAAGCTTGCACTATATATTTTATCATCTCGAGAATAAAGAATTTCTGCCACATCGCCTACTTTATGCTTACTATCATGTGACTCGAGGGTTTCATTCACTCTCCAACCGTTTATACTAATAATTTCATCGTTTACACTTAGTCCTGCTTCAACAGCTGGACCCGCTGCATATACATTACTAATGGTTGTTTTACCACCGCTAAGTGTGCTAATAACTCCGCTCCAACATGCATTTTTATCGTCATTCTCATCCGTTAGTTTTAACCCAAACGGACTAAACATAGCGTTATAATCAATTGATTTGGTACTAAAAACTACGTCATCAAAAAAAGGTTGCAACTCTTTTCCGGCAATTTTACTGCATACGCTAATAAACTCCTCATGTGTAAAGCCTCTGCCTTTTTTCTTATAAAAGTCACTGTATAATACCTTCATTACATCATCCAGAGAATACTCGGAGTTTGCTCTAATTTCCAAATCCAATAACACAGCTGCGATCATTCCTTTATTGTAATAACTTATCGAGTTATTCATACTTTCCTCATTGGGCAGGTATGATTTCACCCACGCTAAGGTGCTGCTATGGGCTAAACTCATCACTTCCTTTCCGGGGGTGTTTTCGTAGCGACTAATTTGACCGGCAATGATATTAAGATACTCCTCATCCTCATACAAACCCATTCTTTGTAATGTTTTGTCATCGTAATAGCTCGTAATACCCTCTGCGATCCAAAGCATATCCGTATACACTTCATGATTATAATCAAATGGACCAAGCTGAATAGGTCTGACGCGTTTAACGTTCCACAAGTGAAAGTATTCGTGTGCTATCAATCCTAAGAAACCTTTATATGCTGAAGGATTGGTGTAATTCCATCTGTTCATCATACTGGTTTGACAGTTGAGATGCTCCAATCCTCCACCCCCACTGGTAACATTGTAAATAAAGTGTACGTATTGTGGACTAGGATGGTCACCCATCATGCTAACTTGTGTATCGCTAATTTTTTTAAAATCTTCTTGAATTTTAAGTAAGTCATAGTTGCCTTCTCCAATCATTACCACTGTATGCAGCACCATTGAACTCACATAAGATATAGTATCAAAGTTGCCCAATGCAATAGGTGAATCGGCAAGTAAATCATAGTTTTCTGCAGTAAACGCATACCCTTTCACCTTGGATTGAGGCAAAGAAACCTCTACATTATTCCAACCTTTGTAAGGTTTTATCTCTAACTCTATTTGTTCTCTTTCAAATCCTTCTACGTATCCAAATGCTGAAGTGCCGTGTAAAAACGCATAATTTTCATCGGCATAACTTTGACGCACACTCACCACAAAACAATATACGTCATAGGTTAAACTCACTTTAAATTGACCTTTAGTCGCTATTCTCCAGGTATTTTTATCACGACGCTCTACCGCTAAATTTCCAGCTTTAATATTTTCAAAAGCATTACTAAATTCACGCACCTTATACGAACCAGGAGTCCAAACGGGAACCTTAAAATCTACAAAATCTTTACCTTTAATCTCAAAGTCTAGTTGAACCGTAACATAATGAGACTTAACCTTATCAAAACTTACCGAATAATGAATAGCTTGAGATG
>DGBH01000101.1:8094-16929 GCA_002384205.1 Bacteroidetes bacterium UBA4009 | reverse complement strand
AATTGACATAAAAATAATAATGATTAGTAAATTAAGCTTTTTTAGCATGGGGCAAATATGCAAAAACTAATCAACCCATAAAATTCATCCTAATCACATTAGTTGTTTTTCGTAACTTTGAATCCAATAAAGCTAATCTCATAGACCAACTAAGATTCACCTCCAATGAACGATCTTCACTTTCCCATTAAACTAGTCTTCAATATTTCATCTTTGCATAATGATTTTAGTGCAACAGATGCTAATGGAAGAACCGTTGCCTATGTAAAACAAAAATTATTCAAATTAAAAGAGGACATTTCTGTATTTACAGACGAGTCACAAGCTACTTTAAGTTATAAGATCAAAGCAGATAGATGGATTGATTTTTCTGCTGCGTACAGCATTACCAATCATGAAGGAGTGGAACTAGGGAAAGTAGCTCGCAAAGGATGGCGCTCCATATGGAAAGCGGAGTACTTATTAATAGATCCAAATGAACAACCACACTACAAGATACAGGAAGAAAATGGCTGGATAAAAGTATTAGACAGCTTACTTTCTGAAATTCCTTTTTTAGGACTCTTGACGGGATATTTATTCAATCCTAGTTACTTGGTAACCAATAACGACTTGCAGCCAGTTGCCAGACTTAAAAAAGAAGCCTCCTTTTGGGGCCGAAAGTTTGAAATAACAAAACTAGCTGAAACGGTCCATGAGGATGATGAGCGAATGATGCTTGGCCTTATGATGATGATTCTTTTAGAAAGACGCAGAGGATAAACTATGCAATTTGAGCAACATTATGTAAACAGAAGCAACTGGCTTAGAGCAGCTATTCTTGGTGCGAATGACGGAATACTTTCTACCGCCAGTATCATTATAGGAGTGGCTGCCGCCAGCACTACGCGTGAGCCTATAATATTAGCAGGAGTCGCAGGCTTAGCAGCTGGTGCTTTATCTATGGCGGCAGGTGAATATGTCTCCGTAAGTTCACAAGCAGATATCGAAAACTCGGATCTGGCACGAGAACAAAAAGAAATTGATGAAATGCCCGAAGCAGAAATGTTAGAGTTGGCAAAAATTTATGAAGGCAGAGGCTTAAGTAAAGAATTATCTATAGAAGTTGCTAAGCAACTAAGTGAACACGATGCATTGGGTGCACATGCTAGAGACGAATTAGGAATTAATGAGATTACACAAGCAAAACCGTTTCAAGCGGCTTTGGCTTCTGGTGCGGCTTTTATTGTAGGTGGAACGCTACCTGTCTTTGTTGCTGTTTTTGGCAACTTACCGCAAATGATATACTTACAATATGCATTCTCTATTTTATTTCTAGTAACCTTGGGATCTGTCGCAGCCAAAACCGGCGGTTCTTCAATACTCAAAGCAATACTTCGAGTAACATGGTGGGGCACTATGGCCATGGGAATTACTGCATTAATCGGGCACCTCTTCGGAATTTCAGTTTAAAAAACGAACATATTTTAGATATAAACTTAGTTGTTATCACTAAAATCAAGACTTTGTAACAAGTTATTAGAAAATAAATCTTAGCTTTGCGGTCATTTTTTCGTAAAGGAGGACATGATACTTTGAACAACAACACAGAAGAAACTCAAGATGCAATCTTGAATGAAGCCACTGAGGCCAAGGATGCCACAGTAGAAGCTACAGCAGAAACTACAACTGAAACAGTAGTATCAGCAGAATCTAAATCTGCTAATCCATTCCATCAAACATCAGAAACACCTGTTCACGATCCAAACGCATTCGATTGGACCATGGATAAAGCAGGTTTTGGTATGTACGATGATTCTCAAAATAATGAGATGAAATCAGTATACACCAACACGATTAAGCAAGTAGATGAAAAAACACTTGTAACTGGCACCATCGTTGGTATGACTGGAGATGACTTTGTAATTGACATAGGATTTAAATCTGACGGTTTAGTTTCTAAAACTGAATTCAGAGACAATCCAGACGTTTCAGTGGGTGACACTGTTGAAGTTTATGTGGATGAGACAGAAAACGCTTTAGGACAATTAATTCTTTCTCGCAAAAAAGCTATCGCTGAAGGTGCTTGGGACAGAATTCAAAAAATTATGGAAAATGGTGAAATCGTTAAAGGTTACATCCAATCTAGAACTAAAGGAGGACTTGTAGTAGATGTTATGGGTATGGATGCTTTCCTTCCTGGCTCCCAAATAGACGTTAAACCTGTTAGAGATTACGACCAATATGTAGGTAAAACTATGGAATTCAAGGTTGTAAAAATTAACGAAGTATACAAAAACGTAGTAATTTCACACAAAGCTCTTATTGAAGATGACATTGAAGCTCAAAAAGTAGAAATGATCTCTAAAATGGAGGTAGGTCAAATTTTAGAAGGTACAGTTAAGAATATGACTTCATTTGGTGTATTCGTAGACCTTGGTGGTCTTGACGGTCTTCTTCATATCACAGATATATCTTGGGGTAGAATTAATCACCCAGAAGATGTTCTTACACTTGATCAAAAAATACAAGTTGCTGTACTTGAGTTTGATAACGACAAAAAACGTATCTCTCTTGGTATGAAACAACTTACTGCACATCCATGGGAGAGCATGCAAGGCGATTTAGTGGAAGGTGCTAAAGTAACTGGAAAAGTAGTTACTGTTGCAGACTATGGTGTGTTTGTAGAAATACAACCAGGTATTGAAGGTCTTATTCACGTTTCTGAAATGTCTTGGTCTCAGCACCTACGTAATCCATCTGACTTTGTAAAAGTAGGTGATGAGGTAGAAGCAGTTGTTCTTGATATTGACAAAGACGAGCACAAACTTTCTTTAGGTATGAAGCAATTAGCCGCAGACCCATGGGAAAAAATAGAAGAGAACTACCCAATAGACTCCAAACATTCTGGTATAGTTAGAAACTTAACTAACTATGGTCTTTTTGTGGAGCTAGAAGAAGGTGTTGATGGACTAGTACACGTATCTGATTTATCTTGGTCTAAGAAAATAAAACATCCTGCTGAATTTACCAAGAAAGGTGAAGACTTAGAGGTTGTGGTTTTAGAAATAGATAGAGATAACAGAAGACTAAGCTTAGGGCACAAACAAATAGATGAAAACCCATGGGATACTTTCTCTGGTATATTCACGCTAGGTTCTGAGCACGAAGGTGTGGTTTCAGAAATTAATGATCGAGGTATTATCTTAACTCTTCCTTATGGTGTAGAAGGATTCGCTCCTAAAAAACACATCAAGAAAGAAGATAAAACTGAACCATCAATGGATGACACTCTTGTAGTTAGAGTAATTGAGTTTAATAAAGATGCTAAACGGATATTAGTTTCTCATACAGACATCTGGAAAGAAGCAGAAAGAGCGCAAAACTCTGAAGAAGATTCTAATAGAAAGAAACAAGCAACTAACACCTCTAAATTCGTTGATAAAATGAATAAAGGTGGAGAACGTTCTACGATGGGTGAGCTAGATGTTCTAGCAAATCTTAAAGCAAAAATGGAAGCTGCACCTGCTGCCCCTAAAAAGGAAGCAAAAAAAGCAGAACCAAAAGCTAAAAAAGTAGAAGACGCAACTGCAAAAGTTGAGGTTTCTAGTGATTTAAATTCTATGACTGTTGCACAACTAAAAGCATTAGCAAAAGAAAAAGGTATAGAAGGTTATACCACTTTGAAGAAAGCTGAGCTGATAGATGTATTGAGCAAATAAGTTTTAATAAGCTATGCAAAAATCCCGGCCTTATGGTCGGGATTTTTTTTGTCCTATTGTTTCTTAAGAAGTATAGCTGCAAAATGAAAAAAAATATGTTGTTTTGAACCGGAATGAATTATTGGTTAATAAAATCTGAACCATTCAAATATAGCTGGGATCAAATGGTAGCAGATAATAGCACTTTTTGGGACGGTGTTCGAAGCTATGGAGCTAGAATTCATTTAAAAGCAATGCAGAATGGGGATATTTGTTTTTTCTATCATAGTAATGAAGGAAAAGAAATAGTTGGACTTGCTCGCGTAATAAAAGAGCATTACCCTGATCCTACCTCGGAAGATGAGCAATGGGTCGCCGTGGATGTGCAAGCTATAAAACCGCTCATAAAACCGGTAAAACTAGAAACTATTAAGGCAAATGACACTTTAGCCTCAATGGCCTTAGTTAAGCAAAGTAGATTATCCGTTGGGCCCGTGCAAGAATTTGAATTTGAAGAAATTATGAAGTTGGCGCAGACCACCTTATGAAACGAATAATATTAGAATATAAACAGGTAGACCTTATTCTGACCCGAATATGCCACCAATTGGTTGAGGATCATGGAGATTTTAACCATACGGCAATTCTTGCCCTTCAGCCAAAAGGAATTCTACTAGGTAAAGCTATCGTTCAAAAATTAGAAACGCTATTTGGGATCCATGCTACTTACGGTGAGTTAGACACTACCTTTCACCGAGATGATTTCAGAAGATCCGATAAGCTACTAATTCCTAATGAAGTAAATATTGATTTCGAAATTGAAAATAAACGCATTATTCTAGTGGATGACGTATTATACACCGGAAGAAGTATTAGAGCAGCTTTAGACGCTGTAAATGATTATGGCAGACCTGCATCCATAGAGCTTGTAACCCTTATTAATAGAAAATATAAAAGAGAGGTTCCTATTCAACCAGATTATATTGGCGAAAATATTGATTCTCGTACCGATGATTACGTCAAAGTAGAATGGGATAATAATCAATGTAAAGTATGGATAATAACGGATAACGCAAAATAATGTCTCAACTTTCTTCAAAACACCTATTAGGTATTAGTAACATCACAGTAGATGACATAAACCTTATTTTCAAAACTGCTGAAAACTTCAAGCAGGTAATAAATAGACCTATCAAAAAGGTTCCTTCGCTTAGAGACATCACTATTGCAAATGTTTTTTTTGAGAATAGTACCCGAACAAAAATATCATTTGAACTAGCAGAAAAGAGACTTTCTGCTGACGTGATTAATTTTTCAAGCTCTAACTCATCTGTAAAAAAAGGAGAAACTCTTATTGATACGGTAAACAACATTTTGGCAATGAAAGTAGATATGGTGGTAATGAGACATCCAGCACCTGGTGCACATCAATTTCTCTCTCGTCACATAGATGCCAATATTATAAATGCAGGGGACGGAACTCACGAGCACCCAACACAAGCTTTACTCGACGCTTTTTCTATACGGGAAGCCTTAGGTGACTTAAAAGATAAAAAGATCGCAATAATTGGGGACATACTTCACTCCAGAGTGGCATTAAGCAACATCTACTGCTTGCAAAAACTCGGGGCCAAAGTTACCGTTTGCGGTCCTCCTACTCTATTACCAAAGCATATAGGAAGTCTTGGAGTGGAAGTAAGTCATAATCTACAGGAAACATTAGAATGGTGTGATTGCGCCAATATGTTACGTATACAACTCGAACGACAAGAGGATAAATATTTCCCCAGTCTTCGAGAATATTCATTACAATACGGAATTACTATGCCCATGCTAAAGAATCTCAAAAAAGAAATAATCTTGATGCACCCTGGACCGATAAACAGAGGAGTAGAAATCACAAGTGAAGTAGCCGATTCTGAGCAGAGTATCATACTAAATCAAGTAGAAAATGGTGTAGCCATCAGAATGGCCATTCTATATCTGCTCGCAGGAAAACCAAACAGCTAAAAGGTGAAAAGTAAGGTTTATATTCTTTATACGGGTGGAACCTTTGGTATGAAAAATACTGGAGGAAATGGATTGCAACCTAGTACATGGGAAGAAATCATTGATTATCTACCTGCTATAAAAAATCAAACATTCTTTCACTACTTCTCAGAAATCAACTTTACATTCGAAACCTTAGAGCCAGTTATTGATTCTTCTGACATAACGCCTCAAATATGGGAAGGAATTGCACATAAAGTACAAGAAAATTATAAAAGTCATGATGGATTTATCATACTTCATGGCACCGACACCTTGGCCTACACAGCCTCTGCACTCAGTTTTATTTTTCAAAATTTAACAAAACCAGTAGTACTTACTGGGGCGCAGTTACCCATATTTCATCCCCGTACGGATGGGATTGTAAACTTAAGTAACGCTATTTACATTGCTGGTTATAAGAGTTTTGATTTAGCTTGTATCCCCGAAGTTTGTATTTGCTTTAATGACGATGTATTGCGAGGAAATCGAGCAGTAAAAACAAGCACCAATGATTTTGAAGGCTTTAGCTCTCCTAATTTTGAGAATCTCGCCAATTTGGAACAGCAAATCCTAGTTAATAAACATTTACTCTGTCATTCATCCACACAGGAGGAATTTAGCTTAAAAACAAAATTCAGTGACAGTGTCGTAAATGTCACTGTATTTCCAGGATATAACCCCCGACACCTTATTGAGTTGGTAAAAAGTAAAAAAATTGAAGGTATAGTTCTTAAAACCTTTGGAGCAGGAAATTTGCCCACGAGTAAAAGTTGGCATGAGTTAATATCCGAATGTGAATCTACCAATACGCTCATACTTGCAACAACACAATGTCCAAACGGCAAAATAGAACTTGGTCAGTATGAAAGCAGTATGGTGCTTAAAAACACTATTGTTATAGACGGTAAGGACATTACTTCGGAGGCTGCATTAACTAAACTCATGTGGGTAATTGGGAACTTTAACATACCCGAAAGACGTTCTATACTCTCTCAAAACTTAAGAGGGGAAATTACATAACTTAAAATTCTAATTATCAGCGTTTTAAAATTATTTTCGTGTGAGTTTAATGTGGATATGTACACACTGGACTTTACCCTCTAAAACCTGCTAAAATCGTACTTTCACGCTTTAATTTTAACATAATTATGAGCGAAGAAAACAAAAGTTACGGTGCCGATAGTATCCAAGCCTTAGAGGGCATGGAGCACGTACGTAAGCGTCCTTCCATGTACATCGGAGATGTGGGTGTAAGAGGATTGCATCACTTAGTTTACGAGGTGGTAGATAACTCTATAGATGAGGCAATGGCAGGATATTGCACTAAAATAGACGTATGGATAAATGAAAACGGTTCTGTCTCCGTAAAAGATGATGGTCGAGGCATACCCGTTGCTATTCATAAAAAAGAAGGAGTATCTGCTCTTGAAGTTGTTATGACGAAAATTGGTGCCGGCGGAAAATTTGACAAAGATTCATACAAAGTATCAGGCGGACTTCACGGTGTAGGTGTATCATGTGTAAACGCACTCTCCATAGATCTTAAAGCAACTGTTTATCGAGATGGCAAAGAATACGAACAAGAGTATAGTCAAGGTAAAATAAAATATGCCGTAAGAGAAGTAGGCCCGTCTAATGACCAAGGAACTATGGTTACGTTCTTGCCTGATCCTGAAATATTTACGCAAACTACAGAATTTACGTATGATACAATTTCATTGCGTATGCGCGAATTGTCCTTCTTAAATAAGGGCATAGAAATGAGTGTCACCGACAAACGTCAAAAAGATGATAACGGAGAATTCGTAAGAGATGATTTTAAAAGCACTGAAGGATTAAGCGAATTTGTTCGCTTCCTCGATGCTACTCGTTCACCCATAATGTCTAGCGTAATCGCTATGGAAGGTGAAAAAAATGGGATCCCTGTTGAAGTGGCTATGATATATAATAGCTCTTACAGCGAAAACTTACACTCCTATGTAAATAATATTAATACCCATGAGGGGGGAACACACCTTGCTGGTTTTAGAAGAGGATTAACCACTACCCTTAAAAAATATGCCGATGAGTCAGGACTCTTGCAAAAAGTGAAATACGAGATCGCTGGCGATGACTTTAGAGAAGGATTAACAGCAATAATCTCTGTTAAAGTTGCTGAACCTCAGTTTGAAGGTCAAACTAAAACTAAACTAGGCAATAGAGAGGTGACAGCCGCAGTAAGTCAAGCCGTTTCAGACATGTTGACCAATTACCTAGAAGAAAATCCAAACGAGGCCAAAATAATAGTACAAAAGGTAATGCTTGCCGCCCAAGCAAGACACGCTGCAGCTAAAGCACGTGAAATGGTACAGCGAAAAACGCCAATGGGTGGAGCTGGACTTCCGGGTAAGCTATCAGATTGTTCTGAAAAAGATCCTGCAATTTGTGAGCTATATCTTGTAGAGGGTGATTCTGCAGGAGGAACAGCCAAACAAGGCAGAGATAGGAATTATCAAGCTATTTTGCCACTTAGGGGTAAAATCCTAAATGTAGAAAAAGCTTTAGAACATCGTATATATGACAATGAAGAGATAAAAAACATGTTTACCGCCTTAGGAGTAACTATTGGCACAGCAGAGGATGCACGTGAACTAAATACTGCTAAGTTACGATATCATAAAATTGTAATTATGACCGATGCAGACGTGGATGGTAGCCATATTCGTACGCTTATTCTTACGTTAATTTTTAGATATATGAAAGCGCTTATTGAACAAGGTTTCTTATATATCGCTACTCCACCGTTATACCAAGTAAAAAAAGGCAATAAAGCAGAATACTGCTGGAGTGATTCAGAAAGAGATGTTTTAGTACGCAATATGGGTGGAGACAATCCTGATAGTGTCAAAATACAGCGATACAAAGGTCTTGGAGAGATGAATGCCGAACAACTTTGGGAAACAACAATGGATCCTGAGAGAAGAACACTAAAACTGGTAACTTTAGATAACGCAGTGGAAGCTGACAGAGTTTTCTCTATGCTAATGGGAGATGAAGTACCCCCACGTAGAGAGTTTATTGAAAAAAATGCTAAGTATGCCCGAATAGACGCATAAGAGTATTTAATCCATAAAAAAGCCCATCT
>DGBH01000101.1:373-7931 GCA_002384205.1 Bacteroidetes bacterium UBA4009 | reverse complement strand
AGATGGGCTTTTTTATGGATTATGAGTTTATTAAAATCTAACTTTATTTCGCTAAAATTTCAGCCAATTGAATTAAGTCTTTTGAAACAGACTTTTTACCATGAATAGCCAAAGCAAAGGGGGTATAAGATACCTGATCATTTACGATACCGACGGTTATTGACTTTTGACCATCTATAAGTGCTTTTACTGCCTCTGATCCTAACCTTGAAGCCAAAATTCTATCTCGAGCACTAGGGCTCCCGCCTCTTTGTACATGACCAAGTATGGTGCTTCGTATCTTTAAATCCGGATAAATATCCGCTAATTTTTTTTCTAAAATCAATGCTCCTCCCTGCTCATCACCTTCTGCTACTACTATTATTGAAAAAGACTTTTGCCGCCTTCCTTCTCTACTAAAGTGCTTTATAACCTTATCCCAATCTTCTATATCCTCCGGAATAAGTGCACCCTCGGCACCCCCAGCAATGGCAACATCTAGGGCAATGAATCCACTATCTCTTCCCATAACTTCTACAATAAAAACACGCTCGTGCGAGTGTGCGGTGTCTCTTATTTTGTCGATAGCATCTAAAGCAGTATTTATTGCCGTGTCATAACCAATCGTATAATCGGTTCCATACAAATCGTTATCTATAGTGCCCGGTAATCCTATACAAGGAATTCCATATTCCTCTGTAAATATTTTAGCCCCTGTGTATGAGCCATTACCCCCTATGCACACTAATGCATCAATGCCATTTGCTATAACGTTCTCATAGGCTTTTTTTCTGCCTTCAGGTGTCATGAATTCTGCGCTTCGGGCTGTTTTCAAGAATGTCCCACCACGCTGAATTACATTAGCTACAGATTGTCTATCTAGATCTATGATTTCTCCCGAAATCATTCCCTCATAGCCTCTCATTATTCCTTTTACATTCAGACCGTGATATATGGCTGTACGCACTACCGCTCTTACACATGCATTCATACCTGGGGCATCGCCTCCACTGGTATACACTCCTATTGTTTTCAAACTTTTATTAATTACTGTTAATATGGTGTAAAAATAAAAAAGGTCTTGCTATCGCAAGACCTTTCGTAATATTATTAGTGCACAAGTTACCGATTGTTATTGTTGTATCTTGTAAATAAATTGAGCAAATTCCTTTGGAGGAGCTGTTTTGTCCAATGCTGTAATCATCACCATAGCAAATTTGGTAGATGTACCTTTTATATTAACTAGGTAAGCGTCTCCTTCATTAAGCGTAATTACAGAAACTTCCCCTGATGTAGTTGCTGCCCACGCTGCAATTATAGTGGCATCATTAGTAATAGTATTCCACTTATCTGCAGACATTTTTTTGAATGTGGTTCCATTTCTAGAAGTCCATCTACCTGGCCATTTTTCACCTATTACCGTGGAATCTTGGATATCTTTTTGAGAATCCGGATCATTATATGCCAATGGACCTCCGCCCAAGTAATAGGCTCCATAAAATCCTGCTGGGGCTCTAAAGTTATATACTTTGAAAAAATCACCATTATTATCTACGGTTAAATCTATCAATACTAATCCTGGATCACCAATATTCGTAATGGTTATAGTTTTAGAAGTAGAATTACCGCTTTTGTCTGCAACCGTAAATGTATATACTTCGGTACCAGTATTTGCTTCTGTTACACCCTTGTATTCATATATCGCTAGGGTATTACCGCTTAATTCTTCTTCCTTTTCGATAACTGCAGCACCCCCGTTTAAGGCTTTGGTTATAGTTAATGTACTTAATGATGAACTATGCGTAGCTGTAAGACCTATAATAAAATCAGAACTTGCCGCTAATGAAGAGTTAGCCGAAACGTATTTAGCATCCGCTAAAAAATTAACTATTGGTTTTGGAGCTTCCACCGTTTCAGGTCCACAATTGCTTAAAAATATCGCCCCAACAGACATTAGAGCAACTAAAGATAAAAGTTTAATTTTTTTCATGTTAGATTATGTTTTGAACTTCAAATATAGATGCATAATTTTTCATTTTAATGAAAAATTTTATTCTTATTATTTTCTTACATTTGACAACAAGCGGTAGACATAAGAAAGTATTTTCATGGCTATTCATTTAGGTGTAATTGGCATAGGCTTTGCCCATCTAAGTGTTCTGCTCATAAAAATGATTATGGGTGACAATTTGACAAAAAATGACATTTGATAATAGATTTAAACTAAGTAACGACTTTATGAATGACGAGGATGGGTCAGAGATCATCTCCGTAATAGCTGATAGTGAATTTGAAGATGATAACAACAGTGACTACCCTACTAATCTGCCATTATTACCGCTTCGCAATACCGTATTATTCCCTGGCATTGTATTCCCTATTACAGTTGGTCGAGATAAGTCCATAAAACTAATTCGGGATTCATACAAAAAAGATAAAATAATAGGAGTTATTACTCAGAAAGACCAAAGTATAGAGTCTCCAACTGCTGCAGATTTGTACCCCACAGGTACACTCGGCGTTATCCTAAAAATGCTTAAAATGCCAGATGGTAACATTACCGTTATTATACAAGGCAAACGAAAGTTTGAATTAACCGAAATAACACAAGAAGAACCTTATTTCAGAGGAGACATTGTGGCCATTACAGACGGTAAAGCGACCAAAACCAAGGAATCGAAAGCAACTATAGATAGCATACGAGAACTAGCTTCGCGCATCGTGGAGGAATCTCCAAACATACCTTCTGAAGCTAACTTTGCACTCAAGAATATAAACTCACCTAATTTTTTAGTTAACTTTATTTCTTCTAACCTTAATGTTACCGTTGATGAAAAACAAGAATTACTAGAACTTCCAAACTTCAAGAAAAAAGCCAATAGGATCCTACATTATCTCAACAAAGAGTTGCAAATGCTTGAACTCAAAAACAAGATTCAAAGCAAGGTGAAGATAGATCTAGACCAGCAACAAAAAGAATACTTTTTACAACAACAAATAAGAGCAATACAGGAGGAATTAGGTCACGACTCCCCAGATCAAGAGATTGAAAGTTTGCGCATGAGGGGTAGAAAGAAAAAATGGAATGACAAAGTGAGTAAGGCTTTCAATAAAGAACTCGACAGGCTAATGCGCATGAATCCCGCTACACCGGATTACTCGGTGAGTTTAAATTATGCAGAACTGCTTTTAGAACTGCCTTGGGACAAATACAGTAAAGATAGCTTCAACCTAAAACGAGCTAAAAAAGTATTAGATGCCGATCATTTTGGATTAGAAAAAGTAAAAGAAAGAATCCTTGAATATCTAGCTGTTCTCAAACTAAAAGGCGATATGAAAAGTCCTATATTGTGCTTATATGGCCCTCCGGGAGTTGGAAAAACATCCCTTGGCAAATCAATAGCCAAAGCCATGGATAGAGAATATGTTAGAATGAGTTTAGGTGGTTTGCACGATGAATCTGAATTAAGAGGACATCGTAAAACCTATATTGGAGCTATGCCTGGACGTATTATTCAATCCATCAAGAAAGCAGGCACCAGTAACCCTATTTTTGTACTTGACGAGATTGATAAAATTGGTAATGATTTTAGAGGTGACCCATCGTCTGCTTTACTAGAGGTGCTAGACCCCGAACAAAACAGTGCATTTCATGACAACTATGTGGATCTAGACTACGATCTTAGTAAAGTGCTTTTTATAGCAACAGCAAATAGACTAGATACTATTCAACCTGCCTTACGTGACCGTATGGAAATCATTGACATTACAGGTTATACTATAGAAGAGAAGATCGGAATTGCCAAAAAGCACTTGATCCCAAAACAGAAAAAAGAGCATGGCTTAACTCCTTTACAACTAAAACTTACCGATAAAACAATCGAAAAAGTAATAGATGAGTATACACGAGAAAGTGGTGTGAGAACCCTAGATAAACGGCTTGCTAAAATATGCAGATGGCAAGCAAAGGAAATAGTCTACGAAAATAATCCTGACGCCACTATTACCGATGAGCATGTTGAAACTATTTTAGGAACCGATAAGATCGAAAAAGATCTTTATGAAAATAATGATGTTGCAGGGGTTGTTACTGGTCTTGCGTGGACGAGTGTAGGCGGTGATATTTTATTCGTAGAAAGTTCGCTAACCAAAGGAAAAGGTAAGCTAACCTTAACTGGGCAACTTGGTGATGTAATGAAAGAAAGTGCTATAAATGCAATCACTTGGCTCAAGGCAAACGCAGAGACATACCAAATTAATCCATTGATCTTTGATCAATACGACTTGCATATTCATTTTCCGGCTGGAGCAGTACCAAAGGATGGTCCAAGTGCAGGAATTACTATACTTACCGCATTAGCATCACTTATGACTCAGCGTAAGGTTAAAAATAGACTCGCAATGACAGGAGAAATAACCTTAAGAGGAAAGGTACTCCCCGTTGGCGGTATAAAAGAAAAGATACTCGCGGCTAAACGAGCTGGTATCAAAGAAATTATCATGTGTCGCGCTAACAAAAAAGACATAGACGATATTAAACCTTCTTACATATCTGACCTTACCTTTCATTTTGTAGACCAAATGAGTGAAGTTTTAGAACATGCTTTAATATCCCAAAAAGTAAAAGGTTATAAAACATGGACTGTGGTTGATGAAAAAAATCCTAGTTTGAACTAGGATTTTTTTTAATGAATAACTGTGATTTTTCACGTACAGCTAAATTCTGTTTAGCGCAGCACCAGTTTTATCCAATCTGCCATATCCCATATAACCTGAAACTCCACATTATTAGGTGAAAAATAATCAGCAGGGCTTGGTCTTTCTGACTTTGTAGGTGTGAACAAATGAGTAAGGTTAGCATAACTTTGCATCTTGATATTAGCATTGGCTCCGACGGCAGCTTGCCATAGTTCAAACTCGCTCATTGGTATTTGATAATCCTTTTTCCCTTGCAAGATATAAAATTGCATAGCAGTGTTTTTTGCTAAGGTTTTTATAGGATCATACCCTTCTATACCTTTCCAAAAAGTTCCTGGCCAATACGCCAACAACTCTTCAGCAGTAGTCTGTGCGGTATATCTATTTAGCCTTATGTTTTCAGCTTGCTTCGTATTTTCTGCAATAATCTTTGCCTCTTCCTTTGTTATTTCTCCATCGTATTCGGTTAAATACTTCATTTGATAAGCAATTAGGTCTTCGATTTTACTCGCATTCACAGAGAATAAAATTGCTCCATTTAACTTATCCTGCAACGAATCAGCGATGATTGGCATAGCATATGCACCTAAACTATGTCCGAGCATAATATACTTACCAAAGTGCAACGAAGTATCTGCCTTCAAGTGGTAAAATGCCGAAATTGCATCATTTATAGTCTCATCATATAAATCAAACTGCCCATTGAATGAATCAGGATAAAGATAAGACCTTTTGTCATAGCGATAAGTAGCTATACCTTTACTTGCAAAACCCAGTGCTAAATCATTGAAGACTTTATTCGGGCCTATTGTCTCATCTTTGTCATTTGGACCAGAACCATGCACCAGTAGTACAACTGGACAATTTTGGCATTCTAGTGGGATAACTAACTCACCAGATATAGTATAAGAATGACTCGGAAAATTAATGTACTTCTTACCTACCCCAAGATCTTTACCGTATAATGGAGGCTCATAGGCTAACTGCGAAATATACAATCCATTAATCTCTCCATTTTCATTTACTGACAAGGTCATTTTTACTGCAGCCTGCTCAAATTGAAGCATGGCAGATTGCCTTGATCCTCCATCACGTAAATTTTTACACACATCAACCACACTACCTAGTTTTCCAGCAGACAATTCCATTTGTTCCCATATTTTTTTTAGCTGAGAAGCAGGTACTTTATCTTGCATATTAGCATCAAAGCACCTATACACTTTTTTATATTTGTGCTTAGCAAGTTGATGAGCTACATCTTGAATCGCTATTTGTGCATCAGCACCGATTGTACAAATTAATGTCAGTATAAAAATAAGCTTACGCATTGTGGTAAATGTAGTGAAATGGAATGAACTAAGGCGATACAAAAATGGGGAAATAGTTAAAAGTGATGCTAATCAAGTTTCTAAAGGTAGGCACTAGACATCAAATTTTCTGAGTTGCTTTATAAAAACGGATAAGTCTTTGGGGTATTCCGCGACTATTTCAAGTGCTGTTCCGTCTATATCATTTAAGGATAACGAATAGGCATGAAGTGCAAACCTGTTTATCATAGGCGTCTCTTCCTGTGTTTTATTCGTTGTAAAATTTTTCTTAAATCTGGATAGAAAAGGCATTTTACCTCCATAAATTTCATCCGCACTTATGGGCGCATTTTGTGAAGCAAGATGAATTCTTATTTGATGCTGACGTCCAGTTACGGGCTCGCAAGCTATCAGTGAATGATGCTTGAAATTCTGTATAGTAGTAAAAAAAGTAGTACTGGGTTTACCTTTTTGTTTGCTTACTGCACTTCTGCCACTTCTAGTGGTAATGAGAGGTAAGTTTACTTCAAAATGCTCAAATTTATGTGCGCCATCGGCTACTGCATGGTAGGTTTTAGTTACCCTTCTTTTTTCAAAAGACACGGCAGCGTGACTGTAAGCCGCGGCATGTTTAGAAAGCAATAATACTCCGCTGGTCTCTTTATCCAAACGATGACAGAGCTGCAAATTCTCACCGTGATTTTTCGCTTGCTCTATAACCGAATTAGCTATTCCGAGCCTCTCGTGCAAACTCGAAACACCCGCTGGCTTATTTATGGCAATATAGTTTTCGTTTTCAAAAACGATTTGGTCTTTAAAATTAAATCGTTTCAATTTCTTAAATAATTTATGGCATCGTCAAATGATAACGTGACTTGTTCTCCTACTTGCAAATTTTTAATAGTTACTTTATCCGTGTTCATTTCACTCTCGCCAATTACGATAGCAAACATTACTCCTATTTTATTGGCAAAATCAAATTGCTTATTAATACGCTTATCGTCTGGATAAACGATCGTTTTTATGTTTTCAGCTCTGAGTTTTGAAGCCAACTTCATTCCATACTGTTGAGTAGCTTTATCAAAATGACAAATAAGTACATTATCATTCACATGTAAATTATCTGGCCATTTCTGTTGAGCTTCTATGATTTCGTAAAGTCTATCAATTCCAAAACTAATACCCACTCCAGATACATCCTTTAACCCAAAAACTCCTGTTAAATCATCGTACCTTCCGCCTCCAGATACACTACCCATGTCACTATCTGGAATTAGTGCTTCAAAAATACATCCGGTGTAATAATCTAAACCGCGGGCTAAACTTAAGTCTAGCTCCACCTTTATGGTTAAGTTATAATCTTCCAAGTAAGCAAGTATTTCATTTAAATCGTCGATGGCTTTTTGAGCTATCGGATTATGATTGAAGGCCTTCGCATATTGATTAAGATTCGCTTTGGTAAGTTCAGAATTTCCTATAATGGCAAAAAGTTGAAGACATTTTTCTTCATCAATACCATAGCCAATTAATTCTTTCATGACCCCTTCTTTGCCAACCTTATCTAGCTTATCTAA
>DGBH01000101.1:0-184 GCA_002384205.1 Bacteroidetes bacterium UBA4009 | reverse complement strand
ACTTCATTGTAAATTTGAATCAAATCAGCTTCATGCAACAAGGAAGTAGACCCAATACAATCTGCATCGCATTGTGTAAATTCTCTAAATCTACCTTTCGCTGGCCTATCAGCTCTCCAAACATTTTGTACTTGGTATCGTCTAAACGGAAAAGTTAGGTCGTTGCGATGTTGCACCACAAAAC
>DGBH01000180.1:4247-4991 GCA_002384205.1 Bacteroidetes bacterium UBA4009 | reverse complement strand
GTAGCTCAGTTGGTAGAGCGACAGCCTTCCAAGCTGTAGGTCGCGGGTTCGAGCCTCGTCTCCCGCTCTGTGCTTTTGAGTGTATAACTCTGAAGCTTGCAAAGCCAAAAGGTTTTGTAGATTTTAGTTTGAGCCGAAGATGAGTGTTCCGACTTTCCTCTAGGTCTATTCCTTAGTGCATTGCGTTTAGTATTATAACGCCGACGTAGCTCAGGGGTAGAGCGTTTCCTTGGTAAGGAAGAGGTCGTGGGTTCAATTCCCATCGTTGGCTCTACATTTATTATTTAAAAAAAAGAAAGAATAACTTAATTTTATCATGTCAAAAGCAACATTTGATCGTTCTAAAGAACACGTAAACATTGGAACCATTGGTCACGTTGACCACGGTAAAACCACGCTAACCGCAGCTATTAGCTCTGTACTTGCAAGTCAAGGACTTGCAGAAAAAACAGATTTCAGTACTATCGATTCAGCTCCAGAGGAGAAAGAAAGAGGTATTACTATTAATACTGCTCACATTGAGTACCAAACATTAGCAAGACATTACGCACACGTAGATTGTCCAGGTCACGCTGACTATGTAAAAAACATGGTTACAGGAGCTGCACAAATGGACGGTGCGATATTAGTGGTTGCTGCTACTGATGGACCTATGCCACAAACAAAAGAGCACATCCTTCTTGCAAGACAGGTTGGTGTTCCTAAATTAGTTGTATTCATGAACAAAGTGGATATGGTTGATGA
>DGBH01000180.1:571-4180 GCA_002384205.1 Bacteroidetes bacterium UBA4009 | reverse complement strand
GTTGAAATTGAAATCAGAGAGCTTCTTGGCTTCTATGAATTTGATGAAGATAATACTCCTATCATTCAGGGATCTGCACTTGGTGCATTAAATGGTGATGAAAAATGGGTAGCTACAGTTCAGCAATTAATGGATGCAGTGGATTCTTGGATTCCTGTACCTCCACGTTTGACTGATTTACCTTTCCTTATGCCAGTTGAGGACGTATTCTCGATCACAGGTCGTGGTACAGTTGCTACAGGTAGAATTGAAAGAGGTATAATTAACGTTCAAGATCCAGTTGAAATTATCGGTATGGGTGCTGAAGGTCTTAAATCAGTTTGTACTGGTGTTGAGATGTTTAGAAAACTTTTAGATAGAGGTCAAGCTGGTGACAACGCGGGTATCCTTTTAAGAGGTGTTGAGAAAACTGATATCAGAAGAGGTATGGTAATTATCAAGCCAGGATCAGTTAAACCACATACTAAATTTAAAGCTGAAATATACGTATTATCAAAAGAAGAAGGTGGACGTCATACTCCATTCTTTAACAAGTATCGTCCACAGTTCTATTTTAGAACAACTGACGTAACTGGTGAAATCATGTTACCGGAAGGTACTGAGATGGTTATGCCAGGTGATAACGTAAGTATCACGGTAGAACTTATCAACTCTGTAGCAATGGAGAAAGGACTTAAATTTGCTATCCGTGAGGGTGGTAGAACTGTAGGTGCGGGCCAGGTTACTGAAGTTATAGAATAATTTATAATATATAAGGCATAAACGGGTGTAGCTCAATTGGTAGAGTAGTGGTCTCCAAAACCATTGGTTGGGAGTTCGAGTCTCTCCACCCGTGCAACATAAAAATTAATGAGTAGGATAGTAGAAATCTGGAAAGAAACCACAGACGAGTTGGTAAATAAAGTATCTTGGCCTTCTTGGGAAGAGTTAAGAAGCAGCACCGCGATTGTGATAGTTGCTTCTGTAATCTTTGCATTAGTGCTTTGGGTTATTGACTCTGCTCTTGGTGGTGTTATGGATCTTCTGTATAGTCTTTTAAAATAAAAAAATTTATGGAAAAGATTCAGGATGAATTTAAGTGGTACGTAGTTCGTGCTATAAGTGGACACGAAAAGAAAGTGAAGGCTATTATTGAGTCTGAGCTTACTCGTGAAAAGCTTACTAAGTACGTTCCAGAAATTTTGATCCCGACTCAAAAAGTTTACGAAATTAAAAACGGAAAGAAAACTTCTAAAGAGAAAAGTTACTTTCCTGGATATATTTTAATACAAGCACATTTGGTTGGGGAAGTAGTGCCTACAATCAGAGCCGTTAATGGGGTGGTTGGATTCCTAGGTCAAGATGGTGAACCAGTGCCGATGAGGCAGTCAGAGGTAAACCGAATATTTGGTCAGGTAGATGAGAGCAATCAAGATGGCGAAAGTGCTATGAATCCGTTTATTATTGGGGAGTTTGTAAAGGTTACAGACGGTCCGTTTAATGGATTTAGTGGTGTAGTTGAAGAAGTTAACGAAGAAAAGAAAAAGTTAAAAGTAATGGTAAAAATATTCGGAAGAAAGACACCATTAGAACTTAATTATATACAAGTAGAAAAAGAATAATCTTATATGGCAAAGGCAATAAAGGCGTTTATTAAGTTACAAGTGAAAGGTGGAGCAGCTAATCCTGCACCTCCAATCGGTCCAGCACTAGGTGCTAAGGGTGTTAACATCATGGATTTCTGTAAACAATTTAATGGTAGAACCCAAGACAAAATGGGTAAAACATTACCAGTTGTAATTACAGTTTTCGCAGATAACTCATTTGATTTTATAATCAAAACGCCACCAGTAGCTTCACAACTACTAGAAGTTACTAAAAAAACAAGCGGTTCTGCAGAACCAAACAGAGTTAAAGTTGCGAAAGTAAATTGGGACCAGGTTAAAGTTATTGCTGAAGACAAAATGTCTGATCTTAATGCCTTTACTATGGGTTCAGCCATGAAAATGGTCGCAGGTACTGCGAGAAGCATGGGTATAACTGTAACCGGACAGTTTCCGGAAGATAATTAATAATTATCGCATATAAATAATGGCTAAATTAACAAAAAAGAGAAAAGAAGCCTTATCTAAATATGATAAGGACGCTTTACACTCGTTGCTAGAAGCAAGCGAGGTAGTAAAGAAAATTACCGACACCAAGTTTGACTCTTCTGTCGACATGGATGTTAAGCTAGGTGTAGATCCTAGACAAGCTAATCAAATGGTAAGAGGCACCGCTAAATTACCTCATGGTATAGGAAAGGATGTTCGTGTACTAGCACTTGTAACTCCGGATAAGGAGCAAGAAGCTAAGGATGCAGGGGCAGATTATGTTGGATTAGATGATTATATCGCTAAAATTGAAGGCGGATGGTTAGATATTGATGTAATTATAACCATGCCAGCAGTAATGGGTAAAATAGGTAAATTAGGGCGAGTATTAGGCCCTAGAAATCTTATGCCAAATCCTAAAAGTGGTACTGTAACTATGGATATAGGTAAAGCAGTTGTTGAGATTAAAGCAGGTAAAATTGACTTTAAAGTAGATAAAACTGGTATCATACATACGTCCATAGGTAAAGTATCTTTTGATAAAGAAAAAATAGCAGAAAATGCTAAAGAACTTATCGATACGCTTAATAGACTAAAACCTAGTGCCGCAAAGGGAATTTATTTCCAAAGCATTACTATGTCTAGTACAATGGGGCCAGGTATAAAAGTAGATCCTAAAGCCCTAACTGTTTAATTCACTATTTAATAGAGACATAGAGATGAACAAAGAAGAAAAAAATATTATAATAGACGAACTAGCTTCAAACTTACTGGAATATCAATACGTTTACGTTACTGATAGTTCAAAACTGACAGCTAATTCTAACAACGATTTACGAAAGTTGTTGCATAAAAATGGTGTTAAAATGCAGGTGATCAAAAACAAATTTGTTCACCAAGCCCTTAGTCGTACTGACATTGAATGGGGTGAATTAAAAGACACATTGGTAGGCACAACTGCACTCTTATTCGCTTCCAACCCCAAAGCCCCTGCTATCGCTATTAAAGAGTTCCGTAAAAAGAGCGATAGACCGTTACTTAAAGGTGCTTACATCGACTCTGGCATTTTCATTGGTGACGATCAACTAGGCACACTAGTAGATCTTAAAACTAAAGATGAACTTGTTGGAGAAATTATCGGACTGTTACGTTCACCAGCTATAAATGTTATCTCTGGCCTTAAGTCAGCGGGAACTACATTAGCAGGTTTAGTTAAAACACTTGCCGAAAGAGAAAATTAATTATTACAAAAACAAAATTTTAAAAAAAACAAAAAATGGCTGACATTAAAAAATTAGCAGAAGAGTTAGTTAATCTTACAGTTAAAGATGTAAACGAATTAGCAACTATTCTTAAAGATGAGTACGGAATCGAACCAGCTGCTGCACCAGTAGCGATGATGGCGGGACCTGCAGGTGGTGGTGATGCTGCTGCTGCTGAAGAGCAATCAGAATTTACTGTTATTCTTAAGAGCGCAGGAGCTTCTAAGTTAGCCGTAGTTAAAGCAGTTAAAACATTAACTGGTTTAGGTCTTAAA
>DGBH01000180.1:0-388 GCA_002384205.1 Bacteroidetes bacterium UBA4009 | reverse complement strand
AAGCAGCCTTAGAAGAAGCAGGAGCTGAAGTTGAGCTTAAGTAATACAACTAAATAACACGTTTAAAAGACCCCTGATTTCAGAGGGTCTTTTGGCGTTTTTATAATTTTTCATTTCCATTAACATCAAACATTTACAATACCTTGTCATCAAAATATAACGAAAGAATAAATTTTGGGAAGATCGCTAAAGTGATTGATTACCCAGATTTTTTGGATGTACAGTTGAAATCTTTTCAAGAATTCTTCCAACTTCAGACTTCATCAGAAGACAGAAAATTTGAAGGTTTGTTTAAAGTATTTAGTGAAAATTTTCCAATCACTGATACTCGTAACATCTTTGTTTTAGAATTTCTTGATTACTTCGTTGATCCTCCAAGATATACTAT
>DGBH01000128.1:3382-4304 GCA_002384205.1 Bacteroidetes bacterium UBA4009 | reverse complement strand
TAAAAAATAGCCTTTTTAAAGTCTACACGTGCACTTTCATATTCTTCAAGTTGGATATAGAAAAAACCTCGATCAAAGTAATAAACCGGATTATTATCTTCTATAGCAATTGCTCTGGTATAATCTCTGGCTGCAAGACTGTACTCACTTTGTTTTGAATAGCATTCACCTCTGATGGCAAATGCACTCGCATCGTCTGTGATATTGAGTATATAAATATTAAGATCTTGAATCGCTTTATTATATCTACCGAACTCATACTGATATTTTCCGCGCAAATAGAAAGCATCCATCATGGTAGGATTTATACGTATACATTGATCAAGGTCTGTAATACATCCCATGGTGTCTTTCATCAAGTAGCGCACTCTTGCTCTTTGTATAAACTCATTTGGACTACTGGCCTTTAGTGTTACAATCTTTTCCATGTCCATATATGCGGCGGGTTTTTGCTGCAGCTTTACCAATAAATCTAATCTTGAAAAATAGCCATTAATATCACTAGGATTAAGCAAAATATACATATTCAAATCATTGAGGGCTTTTTGCGACTCATCCGTTGCCATATATACAAATGCCCTATTGTAAAATGCATCACTTATTCCTGGATCTAACTTAATACACTGATTCAGGTCTTTTAAGGCTTTCTCAAATTGACCCAATTCTGCGAATACGCTTCCCCTACCCCAATATGCTTCAGCAAAGTCAGTATTTTTAACTAATGAGGAATCAAAATCTTTGATAGCTCCAAGCAGGTTTCCCTCTTCAAACTTATCAATTCCTGCATTATAATAGGTTACCGCTTCTTGTGCTTGTGAGCTAACCGCAATTACTATGAATAATAGACTAAAAACGAACTTCATTTTATTTTCTTGCAATGATATAATTACCTTTCGCAATTATTGCACCGTAGTTTCCACAG
>DGBH01000128.1:1322-3246 GCA_002384205.1 Bacteroidetes bacterium UBA4009 | reverse complement strand
AATGCTATTATAGCTGAATTTATAGGTGTTAAAATATTCTCCTTAGAAGCCACTTTAGGAATAGCACCTTTGAGCTATATGCTGTTTGGTGAACAAATGAGTTTTAATCTTACTGCTGGGGTTATATTATGGCCCGTGGTTTTTATTATGACGGACATTATAAATGAATACTATGGCAAAAAAGGAGTGCAATTTTTATCTTATCTCGCTGTTGGCTTAATATCTTTTGCGTTCTTGATGGTTTTTGCCGCAATACATTTAGCTCCTGCAGATTGGTGGATTGATAGTGCCTCAAATCAAGGAGTTCCTAACTTTCAGATGGCCTTTGCTAAAATATTTGGACAAGGACTATGGATTATTTTGGGTTCGCTGGTAGCTTTCTTGATAGGTCAAATGCTAGATGTAGCTGTTTTTCATAAACTTAAAAAAATAACAGGTGAACAAAAAATCTGGTTGAGAGCCACTGGGAGTACGCTAGTGAGTCAGTTTGTTGACAGTTTTGTAGTGCTCATCATCGCATTTAAGTTAGGTGCAGATTGGAGCTGGGCACTGGTGTTGGCCGTTGGTTTCAATAATTACTTTTATAAATTTTTTGTTGCCGTGGTGCTCACGCCTATTATATATCTCGCCCATAGTCTCATAGACAGATATCTGGGGAAAGAGCTGGCTGATAAAATGAAGAATGAGGCTAGTGAGTCTCATTAAGTTTAAATATAAAGAAGCCAGCTACGAATTAAGCTTAGACTTCCTTAGTTACTGAAGCAATACTGCAAAATATTGGCTCCCATCTGAAGAGCTTGGGAACGTTTTTCTTGGCTGTCGTCATATATTCCAGCGTCTTCCCAGCCATTGCCTAAATCACATTCGTAGTCATAATAACAAACCAAACGGCCTTTATAAATAAGCCCAAAACCTTGAGCGGGTTTGCCATCGTGTTCGTGTATTTTGGGCAATCCATTGGGAAATTTATACCTTTGGTTGTAAATGGGATGATTAAAGGGCAACTCCACAAACTCAAGTTCGGGAAAAACCTTTTTCATTTCGGGTCGCACGTATTTATCTAAGCCGTAGTTATCGTCTATATGCAAAAAACCACCCGCCATTAGGTATTTGCGAAGATTACTAGCATCTTTAGGACTAAACAAGACATTACCATGCCCCGTCATATAAATATACGGATAGTTAAAAATTTCACTACTCCCCGCTTCCACTATTTCATCTTGCGGATTGATGCTTGTTTTTAAGTTTTGATTGCAAAAATTAGCAAGGTTAGGTAAGGCTGTTCTGTTACCATACCAGTCGCCACCGCCATCATATTTTAGCTTGGCTATTTTAATAGAATAGTCCGTTTGAAAACTAGACGATAAAATAATAAATGCAAGTAGAATGCTGTACTTCATATTCGGCTCACGAAAATAAGAAATTCCATCTTACTGAAACCGGGTAACGGCCACAATAGCAGCAGTCTCTGTGCGTAACCTAAACTCACCCAGATCTAGGCCTTGAAAACCTAGTTTGAACGCTTGCTCCACTTCTTGTGTTGTAAAGTCTCCTTCGGGTCCTATCAAGATTAGTGTATTACTTAATTTGTTATCCGTTAATTGGGATGCACTCTTTGGCTGATCAGGGTAACAATGCGCGATGTACCTTTCAGTGGCTTCTATTTTTAGCACGTCTGCATATTCCATTTCTATCACCGCTGGAATGTAAAATCGTAGACTTTGTTTCACTGCCGAAACGGCTTTTTTCTCCAATCGTTCTAAATTGGTGCGGGTGCGCTCAGTATTTTTGGTATGCATAAGCACGATACGCTCCACTCCTATCTCTACCAGTTTTTCGACCATCCACTCCAGTCGGTCTCTATTTTTGGTAGGCGCTATAGCTATGGTGATATTTTCAGATTTTTGCTTGGTTTCGGTGCTCA
>DGBH01000128.1:0-1108 GCA_002384205.1 Bacteroidetes bacterium UBA4009 | reverse complement strand
CCATCTATCACGTAGATAATTTCACCTACTTTTTTGCGAAGCACAAGAGCACAGTGAGCTGCTTCTTGCTCACTGAGTGTTAAGGTATCTCCACTTATAGAGTTGGTATAGAATAGATTATTCAAGTCTATCCTTTAATCCAACGCTTTTAACTCTGTTACCAGTTCAGTCAATACTTTCTTGGCATCACCAAAAAGCATTTGGGTTTTATCTCTGAAAAATAATTCGTTTTCTATACCAGCATACCCAGCATTCATACTTCGCTTGTTTACAATACACGCTTTAGCATTTTCTACATCCAGTATTGGCATTCCGTATATCGGACTACTCGGATCATTTTTAGCTGCGGGATTTACCACATCGTTAGCTCCTACTACAAGGACCACATCAGTCTGAGCAAACTCAGGATTAATGTCTTCCATCTCCTTTAGCTTATCATACTCCACATTACTTTCTGCCAGCAATACATTCATATGACCTGGCATACGTCCTGCTACTGGATGTATGGCATAACTCACTTCTACACCTCTGGACTCTAAAATAGTTTCTAATTCTTTGATCACATGTTGTGCTTGTGCCACTGCAAGACCATATCCCGGAACAATAATTACTTTCTTACTGTAATTTAATTGCACGGCAAGATCACTAGGACCCACTTCTTTTACATTGCCTTGGGGTCCTGCTTCGCTAGCTGCTGTGGTGCCTGCTCCAAACGCACCAAATATCACATTAAACAGAGGTCGGTTCATCGCTTTACACATTACCAGGGTAAGCAAAGTTCCTGCACTACCTACGAGTATTCCTCCTGTAAGCATTACTTGATTGCCATATAGGAAACCTCCAAAAGCTGCTGCTAGTCCGGTAAATGAGTTTAACAATGAAATAACTACGGGCATATCTGCACCGCCAATGGGCAACACAAACAAAATACCGTAGGCAATAGACGCAAAAAACAAAATATACAAATGCATTTCATCAGCAGTTCCTGCCCAAACCATCCATGCTGCATAGGCAAATAAGCCAAACATAATCGCGGTATTGATGAGGTTGTATTGCGGCAATCGAATAGCATTTTTTAGGGTCCCATTTAACTTTGCCCAAGCGACCA
>DGBH01000018.1 GCA_002384205.1 Bacteroidetes bacterium UBA4009 | reverse complement strand
CATATTGTTTATTTAAATACGCTACATCTATCTCATTATCAAAATGACCAATGTTACAGACGATTGCCTTGTCATTCATTAACTTGAAGTGTTTCTCTGTTAAAATGTCTTTATTCCCGGTGGCAGTCACAATTATTTGAGCTCTTGGAATAGCGTTCTCCATTTTCTTAACCTCAAAACCATCCATTGCTGCTTGTAAAGCACATATAGGATCTATTTCTGTAACTATAACTCGAGCTCCAGCTCCTGCAAGAGATGCCGCAGTACCTTTACCTACATCACCATAACCCGCAACAATAGCTACTTTACCAGCAATCATTACATCAGTAGCTCTTCTTATCGCATCTACAGCAGATTCCTTGCATCCATATTTATTGTCAAATTTCGATTTAGTTACAGAATCATTAATATTAATAGCAGGAAGCGGTAATGTGCCAGCTTTTACTCTATCGTGTAATCTAAGAACCCCTGTTGTGGTTTCTTCAGAGATACCTTTTATACCTTCTGCTAATTTAGGGAATCTATCTAAAACCATATTGGTTAAGTCTCCTCCGTCATCTAGAATCATGTTTAAGGGTTTTCCTCCTTCAAATGCATGTAACGTTTGTTCTATACACCAATCAAATTCCTCTTCGTTCATTCCTTTCCAAGCAAAAACAGGTGTTCCTGCAGCAGCGATAGCTGCAGCAGCTTGATCTTGTGTTGAAAAAATATTACAACTACTCCAAGTTACTTCAGCACCAAGCGCTTGAAGTGTTTCGATAAGGACTGCAGTTTGAATGGTCATATGCAAACAACCCGCGATGCGAGCTCCTGCTAATGGTTTACTAGCTCCAAATTCCTCTCTTAAAGACATTAACCCCGGCATTTCAGCTTCAGCAATATTGATCTCTTTTCTACCCCACTCTGCAAGCGAAATATCTTTTACTTTGTAGTTACTCATTGTTTGTGTTGTCATTTGTGTTTTTAAACGGTGCAAATTTAGCATATATAGAACAAAGGCATCCCTAGTTTTGTTGCATATTTGCAAGAATTAATTAAAATATTATGTATCCAGAAGAATTAGTAGCTCCAATGCGAGCAGATTTAACCAATAATGGCTTTGTCGAATTAAGAGATAAAAGTCAAGTAGTTAACACTTTACCATCCGCAAAGGGCACAAGCTTACTTGTAGTAAATAGTGTATGTGGCTGTGCGGCAGGAAGTGCTAGACCAGGTGCCGTTGGCTCTTTGACCGGCGAAAAAAAACCAGACAATCTTTTTACGGTATTTGCAGGACAAGATTCTGCTGCAGTTGCCGCAGCAAGAGAACTTCTTTTACCATACCCTCCGAGCAGTCCAAGTATTGGGCTATTTAAAGATGGTGAGCTTGTTCATTTTGTAGAGCGTCATCATATTGAGGGTCGAAGTGCTGAGATGATAGCTAGTCATTTACAAGAAGTGTACAAAGAGTTTTGCTAGTGAATAGTTAAGAAACAACACGTCTTTATCTACTTATCAAAAAAAAGCACTGCGTCTTTGCAGTGCTTTTTTTGTGTAGAATGCCGCAGGTAAAAAAAAATCCCAACCACTTGCGTGATTGGGATTACTATTTTAAGTATCTTTCTATTATGGTGCACCCACTCTGTGCATTGCACATCTAAAACCGAGTGTCGATAAAGCTTGCTGCTCATCTAGGTACCTTCTCGTTCCTGGTGAAGCCCAATAAATTCTATCGTTCCATGAACCACCTTTGTAAACTCGTGCCTGGTTATCGATAAGTGTAGAGACACCGTACTCGTAACCTTGCTCGTCATCCATATAAGTCTCTTCATCTATAGACCCTTTATTATCAGATCTTTTATAATTTCTTCTTCCTACATTCTCTTCTTCTGTTACAGGCACATAAACTATTCTACCTAGGCTGTCTTTAAGATCAACTATACCATCTTGGTCTAGTTTAATTTTATTAAATGCGTTACCACGAAATGCATTGAAATCCGTAACATCTTCTAATGACAATGGACGATATACATCCATCACCCATTCAGAAACGTTACCTGACATGTTATAAAGACCATTATCATTTGGCCAATAAGAAGCAACCGGAGCTGTAATTAGTGCACCATCATTCAGACGATTTGCAATACCCCCTTGATCTCCTTTTCCTCGTTTGATGTTGTCCATCACATAACCTCTATCACGCTCTTTACCCCCACTATAACGAATGGTAAGACCTTCCCATGAATATATTTTCTTTTGATTTATATTCTCATATGTAGAAGCTCCTATTCCTGCTTGTGCGGCATATTCCCACTCCGCTTCAGTAGGCAGTCTGTATTCTGGCAATAAAATACCGTCTTCCATTCTTACATCTCTTCTAGCCTTTTTATCTCCCGCATAATCTCTCATTTGGTGTTTGCCAAATGTAAAACCATCGTGTTGACCTACATAGTATGCGCCCGTATTAAAGTTAGTTTCGTTTTGTTGACCTGGGTCTGGTTTTAAGACACCTTCTCTAATCAGAATCATTTCATTTACACGATCACTTCTCCAAGCTGCATAAGCAGCAGCTTGCTGCCAATTAACTCCTACAACAGGGTAATCTTGGTAAGCAGGATGGCGATAATATAAATCCACGTATGGCTCGTTATAAGCCAACTTGTTTCTCCAAACATTTGTATCTGGCAATGCATTGATTCCTACCTCTGGATAATCAACATAAACTCTATTTAACCAATACACATACTCTCTGTAGTGCATGTTGGTCACCTCTGTTTCATCCATATAGAATGAACCAACTGTAATCTTACGCTCAACATTATTATGCTCATAGGTAACATCTTGTTCAGACGAACCCATGGTAAAGGCTCCACCATGAACTAGAATTAATCCGGGACCTGTTTCTTGACCTGCATATTCATGCTTCTCAAAACCACCCCACTTAGAATCATTATAATTCCATCCAGTGCTTGATGACTGCTCTTTTTTACAAGCTACAGTTGACATAACTGTAAGCGCTAGTAATCCTATTTTAACTTTATTTAATCTCATATTATAAGAAACTACTTTTATAAACTTTTTCTTTCTTTTAAATATTGTGCAATGATAGCAATTTACCTTTAATTAAAAATCTGGGCAAGACAGCTTTCTATATTTTCGACTTGGCTTACGTGCACACCACTCAATACCTGCTGAAATTTCGTGCGATGTTGGTGCTGCAGCTCTTGCATCAGAAACCGTTAAATCAAAACTATATCCAAATTTAAATCTATCTTTTCTAAATCCTACTAGTGCCATTAGCGCATCAGAATTCCCGTATTCTCCAAATGTTTGTCTGAACCAAAGACCCGTAACTAAAGGTCCTTTATTATAATAGAACCCAATGTTCATTTGAGTGAATTTCTGTTGCATCATAAACAAAACATTAGGAGAAATAGTAGACTCAGGGTTTTTACGTCCATCTAATGGGATAACCATTCCCCCATGAGCTGTATATCTACGAGGAATAGTAGCAGAAGGATTTCCGTAAAAAGACTGAACAGGCTCGGTAAGATTATGTGCAGCTAAACCAAAATAAAAACGTTCACTGTAACCCAAAACGCCTGCGGCGAAATTAACATACCCTACTTTGTTTGTTGACCATTGCTCTTTTGTCGCATTTACAAAACCTCTAGATGGATCAATTTGATCTTCAAAACGAAGTTTAGCCCAATCTATACTGCGTTGTCCATATTGACCTTCAATGCCAAAACGCATAGTAAAACGTCTATTAACTGGCATTTGAAATGAATATCCCGCAGAAACTGACTGTGAAGTTAACAATCCTTCTCCTGCTCTGTCATCCAGAATAAGTAAAGATACACCTCCTCCAATTTTATCAAAATTTTGATCATAACTAGCCGCGGTTGTTATGAATGTCCCCGGTAAAGATGGCCATTGATTCCTGTAGTTTAGCACCACTCTACCACCTCCAGCACATCCTCCAGTACCAGCCATAGCCGGATTGGTGTATATAGGAGCCGCGTAGAATTGCGTAAATTCAGGGTCTTGTGCATACACTTGAAATCCTATAACTAGGCCAAGCGCAACTAAAATCACTGCTTTTATTCGTTTCATTATGACTTAAATTTTAATAGACAAAGATATAACTTTTCTATTTATACGAGCAGAAATTATAATTATTGTGTCAATTTATTCTAATTACTGTCAGTACACAATAAAAATACTGCTAAGTTTGTTAGTCAATAGATGATTACAAAAATTCAAAAGTTTTATTAATGAAAATTGTTTCCCTACTTCGAGCATGCATTTCCTTCCTCCTGATTTACATGGTATTTCCATTGGTTGCCCAACAAAACAACGTACACCTTGCCTGGGATATCAATCTATCAGAAAAAATGGATTCAAAGGAGTTACTTATCCCTTTCAAATGCAATGATTGTGACCAAATCCTAGTAAAAAAGTCAGTCATACCCACTTATAGCTTTAAGATTTCTGCCAATAGCATTAACACCACTTCTATCTCTCTTAAAAATATTAAAACGCAATCAAGCCCATTCAATGGATTTCACACGATTATTGATGAAGATTTTACTATAACACAACAGGTACTTTACGAAAAAAGGAAGAGATCAATTTTAATTACCGTAACTCCACTTCGTAAAAGTGGTAGCAAGACTGAGTATCTTACTGATTTTGAATGGGATATCAAAACAATACCTTATATATACAATCCCAACATATCTAAAAACAAGAAAGATGCCACCTATAAATCGGTCCTCAGCTCCGGAGATTTTTACAAAGTAAAGATTGAAAGTGATGGTATTTTTAAAATAACCAAGACCTTTTTGGAAACAAGCGGTATTGACATAAATACGGTTAGCATGTCTAAATTCAAGGTTTATGGCAACGGAGGAGAAATGCTTCCAGAGCTGATTCAAACCCCTCGTGCTGAAGACTTGGTAGAAAATGCAATTTACAGCTTTGACTTAAATGGCAATGACAAAATGGATGCCGAAGATTATATTGTTTGGTATGCAAAAGGTCCAACTAAATTCAATTATGTACCTGGTTCTGAATCCTATACAGCAATAGGACATGACTTTGATGTTGCATCATACTATTT
>DGBH01000126.1 GCA_002384205.1 Bacteroidetes bacterium UBA4009 | reverse complement strand
GCGTATTTAAATAAACAATATGGTCATACTAAATTTGAAGTTAAGCCTCAAGTAGATGTTTATAACATCGATGGGAATGAAATTATACTTCTTGCAGAAGGAAGATTAGTAAACCTTGGTTGCGCAACAGGTCACCCTTCGTTTGTAATGAGTAATTCATTTACGAATCAAACGTTGGCACAATTAGAGCTATGGCAAAATGCGGGTAATTATAAAAATGAAGTGTATGTTTTACCTAAGCATTTAGATGAAAAAGTAGCTGCTTTACACTTAGCAAAAATAGGCGTTGAGTTAGAAGAACTAAGCCAAGATCAAGCTAATTACATCGGCGTTGGAATGAATGGTCCTTACAAAGGAGACCATTATAGATACTAATCGAATCAGTTAACTGATTTTTAACATACAAAAAATCCCTACACATATTTTTGCGTAGGGATTTTTTATTTATTTGATTTTAGAAACCCCAGTACTTCCTTTACAAGAATAGATGGCTGTTGCTGCTTCAACATCCGGAAAAGTGACGATTGCTTCGGTTAGCTGAAGACTGTAGTTGCTTGCTATGTAGCGTAAAGTTGCGCCATTAACGCCACCGCAATCTCGACGTGGCACTATTAAGCGATCTCCAATTTGGAGTATTAGGTTACTTAAGAGTTCTTCGCATATTTCACCCTTGCTATTTTGAATAAGCAAGTACTGTAATCCGTTTTGTTGTTTGTATTTAGCTGCAAAAACATAATATGCACTGCTTAAACTTTTTACGGTCATCCAAGGAACATTGGGTTTAGGTTCTGGATAAATACCAATGCTTCCTTGCATTCTAGGCGCATTAGTTAATGCACTTTGCAAATTAAAAGTTTCCGGCAAGAAAAAAATAGCACTAATAGGGGTAAATGCATAATCAAAAACTACGTTATCCATTTCAGGTAAGTATTTACCTTTTCCATCTCGATAAAAGTTGATTCTTAGTATACCATCGGTGTGATATTCATGGATACTTTTCTGAAGGACTTCATTAATGTTAAAAGATGGAGTCATTTGATATATGCTGAAAGCGTCTATAATTCTTTCAGTATGAAAATGCAGTAACGGTGCCATACCATTCACTATTCTAATACTCTCAAAAAAGCCGTCCCCGTATAGAAAGCCTCTATTCATATTTAGGAGAATAACATTCCTGCGATAGCGGCTGTCATTAAACATGCTAAAGTTCCACCTAATAATGCTCTTAATCCCAATTGAGCTAAATGCCCACGTTGATTTGGAGCCAACGAACTAATGCCGCCTATTTGTATTCCTATAGAAGCGAAGTTTGAAAATCCACATAATGCGTATGTGAGTATAATAATAGAGCGCTGGGTTAACATGGGTCCACCTTCTGCGGCAATCATTCCCTTGAGCGATAAGTATGCGATAAATTCATTAATAACTGTTTTCTCTCCTAGCAGTTGACCACTTAGTAACATGTCTTGAGAATCGATACCAATCACCCAAGCTAGTGGTGCGAAAATATACCCAAGTATCATTTGTAGATTAAACCCACTATAGATGGTATTTGCTGCGATGGCGGTATTTAGTCCAGAGTATGCACCAATAATGTCAAATAGTATATAGTTAAGCATAGCAATAAATGCCAGAAAAACCAATATCATTCCACCAACATTTACGGCTAATTTTATTCCTTCCGTAGTCCCTGTAGATATAGCTTCAAGTGGTCCGTTACCTAGTTTAGATTTATCAATATCTAGTTTTTTGTCTACCTGTTCGGTCTCAGGGTAAAGTATTTTCGCGAATACAATTGCAGCGGGTGCAGAGAGTATAGAAGCGGTAAGTAAGTGTTTTGCAAATTCTCTTTGAGATTCTGGATCATCTCCACCTAAAAAGCCAATAAATGCAGCAAATACACCTCCTGCTATGGTTGCCATTCCACCGGTCATTAGACACATTATTTCTGATTTTGTCATTTTGGCGATGTATGGTTTTACTACGAGCGGAGCTTCTGTTTGACCAATAAAAATATTCGCGGCAGCCGCTAGACTTTCTGCGCCTGACAATCTCATCGTTTTGCTTAGTATCCAAGCAAAACCAAAGACGATTTTTTGCAGTATGCCTAAATAATACAATAGCGAGGTAAGTGCTGAAAAGAAAACCACTGTTGGCAATACCTTAAAAGCAAAGATGTATCCCATTGTTTTACTTATTTCAGGATCATTAACAACCAAATTGCCAAAGATAAAACGTGCTCCTTCGTCGGTAAATGATAGCAACTGCGTAAAAAAGCCAGCTATTCCACCAAATAAATTAGCAAAGACGGGAACTTTAAAAACCAAAATACCGAGAACTATCTGTATGGCCACACCTGATCCAACTAACCGCCAGTTTATCTTTTTTTTGTGCTTACTAAACACAAATGCTATCCCTATTAATGTGATTAGACCTAATAATCCTCGAAGTATCTCCATTGCGATTTATTTAAAGGCCGTAAATATAATGGAATCTTTAAGTTCGGAAATTCAATTCACTACTGTAATATACCCAAGTAATGCCTATGCATGCATCGTTGGCTCATTTCTTCATTGATTTTTAGCATTTCTTCATCGAGATATCACGCAATATTCAACTTATTTTGAAAGTAGGTTTGGACGGATGTTTTTTTGATACAATCTAATCTAGGTTTCAATCCAATAGCAATTCCTATCTTAGCCTATCTTTGTCCATTCTTAAGAAAATAATGCAAGACCAATCCATATATATTCCCCAAAATAAAGTACGTATAGTAACGGCTGCATCTTTGTTTGATGGACATGACGCTGCGATTAATGTTATGCGTAGAATCATACAAGCGACAGGTTGCGAGGTGATTCATCTTGGGCACGACAGAAGTGCTGAAGAGGTTGTAAATACAGCTATTCAAGAAGATGCTAATGCTATTGCAATGACAAGCTATCAAGGCGGTCACAATGAGTATTTTAAATATATGAGAGATCTTTTGGTGCAAAAAGGTGCTGGTCATATTAAGCTTTTTGGTGGTGGAGGTGGCACTATTCTGCCTTCTGAAATAGCGGAATTAGAAGCTTATGGTATAAGTAAAATTTATCATCCAGATGATGGTAGAGCTATGGGGTTACAAGGCATGATAAACCATTTGGTAAAAACGTCTGATTTTCCTACAGGCCAAAATCTAACGGATGAACAAGAGTCTTTTCGTCAGATGAATAAAATGGCTATTGCACGAGTAATCTCTGCTGCAGAAAATTTTCCGGCTGAGAATAAGGCACTTCTTGCTAGCATTACCCAAGAAGCAAAAAAACTAAAGACACCAGTTTTGGGAATAACAGGCACTGGTGGTGCAGGTAAGAGCAGCTTAGTAGATGAGTTGGTTCGTAGATTTTTACTGGATTTTAAGGATAAGAATATTGCCATTATATCGGTAGATCCTTCTAAGCGAAAAACAGGAGGAGCATTATTAGGAGATAGAATTCGTATGAACAGTATACGAAACGATCGAGTTTATATGCGTTCGTTGGCTACGCGTCAAGCTAATTTAGCACTATCAGCGCATATTGATGTGGCAAAAGACATACTGAAAGTAGCTGGTTTTGATTTGATCATACTAGAAACTTCGGGCATAGGTCAAAGCGATACTGAAATTACAGATCATTGCGATGCAAGTCTATATGTAATGACCCCAGAATACGGTGCGGCAACTCAATTGGAAAAGATTGACATGCTAGACTTTGCCGATGTGATTTCCTTAAATAAATTTGATAAACGAGGCGGTTTAGATGCACTTAGAGACGTAAAAAAACAGTTTCAGCGAAACCATGTTCGATTTGAAGATGATGTTGAAACAATGCCTGTTTTTGGCACTATAGCAAGCCAGTTTAATGATCCAGGGGTTAATTCATTGTATGCTCAACTTATTCATACCATTAATGAGAAGACAGAAGCAAATTTAGACTCACATCTTGTGGCGGCTAACGAAATGTCTGAAAAGATCTTTATCATTCCGCCTAAACGAGTAAGGTATTTATCTGAGATTGCAGAAACCAATAGAGGATACGATAAATGGGCTAAGGAGCAATCTGCTATTGCACAAAAGTTATACGGTATTCATAAAACCATTGCTACCGTTAGAGAGACCAAAATTGGTGAGGCAGATAGACTAATTAAAGATTTAGAGGAAACGTATACTAAAATTGCCTTAGATTTTGATCCTAAACTACAAGTAGTTATTGATAATTGGGATAAAGTCAAAGAGTCATACGCAAATGATATTTACACGTACTTAGTAAGGAATAAAGAGATACGAGTAGAGACCAAGACCATATCACTTTCTCACCAAAAAATCAGTAAAGTTTCTTTGCCAAAGTATGAGGCTTGGGGAGATGTATTGCAATGGAATTTACAAGAAAACGTTCCAGGGACATTCCCATTTACAGCAGGTATTTACCCGTTTAAACGTCAAGGTGAGGATCCTACCCGGATGTTTGCCGGAGAAGGAGGACCTGAACGAACGAATAAACGTTTCCATTACTTGAGCAGCAGCATGCCTGCTAAACGATTGAGTACCGCCTTTGATTCGGTTACGTTATATGGCAATGATCCAGATTACAGACCAGATATTTATGGAAAAATAGGGAATGCAGGTGTTAGTATCTGTTGTCTTGATGATGCTAAGAAATTATATTCGGGTTTTAACTTAGCAGACGCTATGACTTCTGTGAGTATGACCATAAATGGTCCTGCACCTATGTTGCTTGGTTTTTTTATGAACGCGGCAATCGACCAACAATGTGAGATTTACATTAAAGAAAATGGTCTTGAGGCAGAGACCCAACAAAAAATAGATTCTTATTTTAAAGAAAAAGGGAGCGAACAACCTAAATACGATGGTGATTTACCGGAAGGAAATAAAGGTTTAGGTCTTATGCTCCTCGGACTTACCGGAGATAAAGTGCTTCCAGCAGATGTATATGCAAAGATAAAAACGGAAACGCTTAAGCAAGTACGAGGAACCGTACAGGCAGATATTTTAAAAGAAGATCAAGCTCAGAATACGTGTATTTTTTCTACCGAATTTGCACTTAGACTTATGGGTGACGTTCAGCAGTACTTTACCGATAATGGAGTGAGAAACTTTTATTCGGTATCTATAAGTGGGTATCACATAGCCGAAGCAGGTGCTAATCCCATTACGCAATTGGCATTTACGTTGGCCAACGGTTTTACATATGTAGAGTATTACTTAAGTCGGGGAATGAATATTAATGACTTTGGTCCTAATTTATCGTTCTTCTTCTCCAATGGTATTGATCCTGAATATGCTGTGATAGGAAGAGTTGCACGTAAGATTTGGGCAAAAGCTATGAAGCTGAAGTATGGTGCAGATGAGCGCAGTCAAATGCTCAAATACCACATCCAAACCAGTGGTAGAAGCTTACATGCACAGGAGATAGATTTCAATGATATACGTACCACACTACAAGCACTGTATGCGATATATGATAATTGTAACTCGCTGCATACCAATGCCTATGA
>DGBH01000196.1 GCA_002384205.1 Bacteroidetes bacterium UBA4009 | reverse complement strand
TTAACTGTGAGGTTAATTCTACCGCACTTGAATTAGTAGTGCTTGGGAAGAAAATGCCGTTATTATAGAAATTGATGGCATTGGCAGAAGAGCGATTCGCATCAATTTGTTCATTATATGCATAGCTATGTCTCACCATTAACTTGTGTTTTTCGCTCATGTTATAGTCAAAACGAATGAATACTTTGTTAGAATTAAGCTCATCTGGGTTATCTAAGTACCCACCTGCATCGTAGTTATAGTCGTTTTTTAATTTACTACGGAAAGCATCTATTTGTGAAGCCGAAGAAGTGCCTGTGTAATCAGCAAAGTTAAAAGGCTGAGGAGTGGTTTGACGTTGAGTTTCTATACTAACAAAGTAAAATAATTTATCTTTAGTGATAGCGCCACCTACTCTAGCTCCAAAAGTATTAGCAGAGAAGTTCGCTAATTTTTCAGGAGTTACAGAAGTATTGTCAGTTGGTGTTCTACCTGCTAATCCTTGGTTTCTTGTTAGAGAATATACCGAAGCTTCTGTTTTGTTGGTTCCACTTCTAGTTACCGCATTTATTCCGCCTCCTGCAAATCCACCAATAGTTACATCGTAAGGTGCTACTACTAGTTGAATTTGATCAATTGCATCAAGAGATATTGGGGATCCACCAGTTTGACCGCCATTTGTTCCTGAAGCTGCAAGTCCGAATACGTCATTATTGACAGCTCCATCTATAAAGATAGAATTGTAACGGTTATTATTTCCTGCTACCGAAAGTACGTTGTCTCCGTCAACAGATGTCATCGGGTTTGTACGCGCAAAATCGGCAATCGATCTACTTACGGTGGGTAAATTGTTAATTTGATCTGCATCGATGATTGACTCAGCTCCTGTTTGGCTGTTGTTAAGTCCGCTTTTTGCAGCGCCAACAATAACCTCAGAAAGTGCACTGGTGTTTTCATCGAGAATCGCCTTGAATTTGTAAGATTGTCCAAGCTGTAAGTACACATCGCTCACTTTATCTGATGCGTAACCAGAATACGACACCGTAATGGTATATGGTCCGCCAATTCTTAGTCCAGATAAGTCAAAATGGCCATCTTCACGTGCTATAGTCCCGTATTTGGTGCCAGAAGGTGTGTGAACGGCAACTATTGCTGCTCCAATAAGTTGCGCACCGCTTTTAGTTTTAACTTCTCCGGTGATAGAAGATGTAGTGTTTCCTTGACCAAAACTGCTCGTATTGAGCAAAAGAAAGCCAAGCACTACAACGGGTAAAATGATTCGTTTTAGCATAATTTTAGTTTTTAATTTTAGTTTAACAAATCTATGTGGAATCGCCGAATATTACAGTTAGGTGATAATCATTAAATCGTTATATAATTATTACCACTACTTACTCCTTAATAATGAGATTGTTAAAAAAATAAAAACCTATTGTTTTTGATAACTTGTGCAAATCTTACTTATTTTTATTCGATGATGCCCTCATCTGCAAAAGAGTAGAACCCCTTATAGCTAATTATAATATGATCTAAAATGCCTAAATCAAGTTGTTTTCCTGCAGCGACCAGTTTCTCGGTTAATTTAATGTCTGCTGCGCTTGGTTTGAGACTCCCGCTGGGGTGATTGTGACACAGAACGATTCTTGCTGCATTGTTTTCAAGTGCAGCTTTAAAAATTCGTTTAGGATCTGCTACGGTGCCTGTCATGCCCCCTTCGCTTATTTTGTGTGCCCGTATTATAGCATTGTTTTGCTTCAGTAAAAGTATCCAGAATTCTTCGTACTGTTTGTCTTGCAGCAGTGGTCCAAAATAGGCGTAGGCGTCTTTACTACTGGATATGAATTTAGTTGCTTCTAATGCTTGTTTGCGTCTCCCGCCTAATTCGATGGCAGCTATTATGGTAATTGCTTTAGCGGGGCCAATTCCATTCACTTTGCATAAATCTTTGACACTTAGTGTGGCTAGCTTGGCAAGATCATTTTGGGCGAGTTGTAAAATGTCACGTGCCAGGTCTACTGCTGATTTGTTTCTGGTTCCATTACCTATAAGTATGCCTAATAATTCGGCATTGCTTAGGTTTTCTCTGCCTTTGGAGGTAAGTTTTTCGCGAGGTTTATCATCCTCGGCCCAATTTTTTATGCTAACATAGTCTGTCAAGAAAAAGTGTAATGTAAAAAGCCCTGACGATTTCGTCAAGGCTTCAAAAATATATCTTTTTAAGTAGTTAAGCTAGGCTTGCTACGTGCTTAGCTAGTTTGCTTTTTAAGTTAGCTGCTTTGTTTTTGTGTATGATATTTTTCTTAACCAGTTTGTCAAGTTTAGAAAAAGTCTCACGCAATACAGTGTCAGCTTCAGTTTTGTCTTCAGAAAGACGTACTTTTTTGATCCAAGTTCTAGCCGTTTTATGCTGATACTTGTTTCTAGCTGTTTTAGCTTCGTTGCTTCTTATTCTCTTTAGCGTGCTTTTGTGATTTGCCATTTCGTTTGTTTAAAAAAGGACTGCAAAACTAACATTATTATTTAGTTCAGCTATATATATTGTAAAAAATATTTATTAAGGTATTTTAAGGTAAAAGGGTTAGAATAGAGCAATTTAGTATCCTAAAAACTAACCCAATTCGTCTTGCGTGCAATCCCACTCATAGTCTTTTGTTTTGGGAATGATGTTCAGATTCTCGGCCTTTAGTACGACGGTTTGATTACTGGGTATTTCACCTGAAATAAAACAGCCTGCACCAATGGTCACATTGTCCCCAATGATCGTTCCTGCTACAATGCTTACATTAGCACCTATCCATACATTGTCCCCAATAGTTACCCCCTTGGTGTAGCTGGTTTTACGGTGGTCGTATTTGTAATGGTTGGTCGTTGTAATTATTGTATTTTGCCCAATGTTTACGTTGTTGCCTAGTTTTAAGCCTCCGGTAGCATTTATGTATATGCCTGGATTATCTCCTGGGTCACAACATATACCTTTTACAATATTTTCACAACCTACAATCCTGCTTCTGAAATCTGCAGGCCATGGCACGTTGCCGTTTATGCGCAATATCTTTTGTGAGATAAAGTAGCGTTGTAATACTTGATAGTTTTTCATGTAGCCAAATCTTGGCCTTTTGTATTGTGGCCAAAGCCATTTTACAAGAGCATTAAGCACATTGTCGTCTAATTGTTCTAGTATATTTTTAAGTATGCTCAATGTGTTGTAATTAAAATCCCTCTTTTATCCCAAAACCGATCCATACCAGTACAGTGGTTATTAGTATTGCAAAT
>DGBH01000026.1:21025-29536 GCA_002384205.1 Bacteroidetes bacterium UBA4009 | reverse complement strand
TGTGATAGAGAAACTAGCCAACAATGCAACAGAAATATCGGTGATAGTAGCGGTAGCACAAGACAGAAGTACCTCTACATACCCGCCTTGTGAGATGGTTTTTGACCCACGAAGTAACCTAATGGACTACCTCATAGCACCAAGCAGTTTGACTACTGAAACAAGTAATTACTGTGAGTCTATTGCAAAAGATGCTGTCAAAGCATTTGACAGTCCCGGACTATTTGCCGTAGAATTATTTGTGGAAGATAATGGTAATGTGTATGTGAACGAAATCGCTCCACGTCCGCACAATAGTGGACACCACACCATAGAAAGCTCTTATACCTCACAGTATGAGCAGCTCAATAGGATCTTGCTCGGGCAACCGCTCGGTAGCACCGCACTAATAAAACCAGCAGCTACTTGTAACATAGTAGGACCACAAGATCTGAATGGAGCCTACCAACTAGCTAACCTAGACCAAGTACTCGCTATAGAAGGAGTCTACATCCACATGTATGGCAAAACCACTACCTCACCTGACAGAAAGTTGGGTCATTTTACTGTGCTGGCAGATACGCGAGACGAGTTGGTAACTAAAATGTCAGAAGTGAAAGAACTCCTGCAAATAATTGGTAAATAAGCATAAAAAGGCACGTTTCCAATGGCCATTTTTACGTTTAAACGTAAAATAAATATTGTGTTATGGTGTACGAACAGAACCTCTTACCTTTGTACTATGGCTGAAGTATTAATAATAATGGGTTCTGACTCTGATTTGCCTGAAATGGCAGAAGCAGCAAAAGTGTTAGAAGTTTTAAGCATCGACTATGATTTAACGATAGTTTCTGCACATCGAACTCCAGATAGAATGTACGCGTGTGCTAAAGAAGCACATAGCAAAGGATATAAATGCATAATAGCCGGAGCCGGCGGCGCTGCACACTTGCCGGGAATGGTTGCGTCTATAACCTCTTTGCCCGTTATTGGAGTACCTATTAAGTCTAGTAACATGAGCGGCTTGGACTCTTTATACTCTATAGTACAAATGCCTCCCGGAATTCCCGTAGCAACTATGGCTATAAATGGCGCTAAAAATGCTGGCTTATTTGCAGCAAAGATATTAGCGACGTCTAATAGCGACATCATCGTTAGACTTGCCAAGTATACCGAAACCATGGAAAAGCAAGTGCTTGAAAAAGCAGATAAACTAGAACAGCTTGGCTTCAAAGATTACCTAGAAAACTCTTTATGATAAAGGTTGACAATTGTCTCATCTCAGAAGATGTTGTGGAGCGTTCTTTCGCATGCAATGTACTCGCTTGCAAAGGTGTGTGCTGTATAGAAGGTGACGCAGGCGCCCCATTAGATCCCGAAGAAATAGACGTTATAGCTTCACATATTGAGACCATAAAAACTGAAATGGACGAAGATGGATTAGCCCTTCTTGCAAAAGACGGATTCACTGAGAAAGATCCTTCTGATATGATGGACGTAACCACGTGTAAAGAGAATAAAGAGTGTGTATTTGTGGTACGCAAAGACGGAATTCTAAACTGTGCCATCGAAATTGCCAATAAAAAACACGATTTTGGTTTTCCAAAACCCATCAGTTGTCATTTATATCCCATCAGAGTAGCTAAATACAGCGAGTTTTACGCTTTAAATTATCACCGTTGGAGTATTTGCGCAGATGCGTGCACAAAGGGCAAGGAAGATGATGTAAAAGTCTATCAGTTTGCAAAAAGCGCTCTTGTGAGGAAGTTCGGTGATGATTGGTACTCCAATCTAGAAGTTGCAGTTAAGGAATACTTGAATCGCTAAAATCAAGATCTGCATGCTATAAGTCTACCTTGGTAGTATGTTTTTCTTTCTAGCAGTCTTCCACATTGTGACCACACTTCATACAAACCGTCAAATTCTCCCATAGTATAGGTTGCATTCATTTTTTTAGAACCGTCTTCATGATATGATATGAATCTGCCATTGGCAAGCCCGTTTGTATACATGATCGCCTCCTTGAGTTGTCCACATGGATAATATAGTTTTTGAATGCCGTGTTTTCTTCCGTTTAAGTATTGATTTTCTGCAATAGTTTCGATAAGATTTTTGCTTATTACACCAGAATACGGAACGTTGTCGTAGTTCAGCAATTCATTATCTTCCGATAAGTGATTCTTTATTTCGGCAAAAGCAACGGTCATGTTGAAATTTCAGTCCACAAAATAAACCATATTTTTTCGAGTTTCACAACTTATCCACATTTTTTAACAAAAAAAACAATGTTGACATAAAAAATCAGGCCCCATATCTGAGGCCTGATTTTTTCAATTTTCCAACCTTAATTAGATTCTAGCTGCATCCTGTAGTCGTTCCGCAGTTAGTACACAAATGGCATGTGCCATTCCTGACCAAGGCCAAACTGCCGCAATTGGTACAAGGTAAAGCATCGCCTGATGTTTTTGCTACCGTCTGAAAGGTTGCTTTTGCTGCAACCGCAGTCTCCTTAACTTCTATAAGCGGCTCTAAGCTTACGGCTACGACAGAGGCTATTGCATTGCCCCCTTCTTCCTCTTTTCGTGCAGTGTTAATGTCTGCTCTTGCTTGCGCCTCTTCTTTTGTTGGTTTAATATGAACTAAATCTGTTCTATTTAAATATTCAAAACCAAGAAGTCTGAAAATATAATCAATGATAGATGTTGAGTTTTTAATATTAGGGTGCCCTTCTACCATGCCGCTTGGCTCAAAACGGGTAAATGTAAATTTACTTACATACTCTTCTAAAGGCACACCGTATTGCAATCCAATGGAAACTGCAATTGAGAAGCAATTCATTAACGAGCGGAAGGTTGCTCCTTCTCTGTGCATATCGATAAAGATCTCACCTAAGGTTCCATCGTTATATTCACCTGTTCTTACAAATAAAGTTTGACCTCCAATTTTAGCTTTTTGTGTAAATCCTCTTCGTTTCCAAGGAAGTCTTTTACGTTCAACTATGCTAGATAGCTGACGCATAAACTCAGTGCTCTTCGAATTATCTAATATTTTTTGGGCTGCCTCTAATACTTGTTCTTGTGTAAGTTGGTCAATATTTAAGAAGCCGGAGTTGCCTACAGCATTTTCTACAGCAGATATGGTGTCGTCTTCTTTGTCTTCAACATCTGACTTATTGCTAAGCGGTTGAGAAAGTTTAGAGCCGTCTCTGTATAGTGCATTTGCTTTAGTGCCGAGCTCCCAGCTCATTTGGTAGCAAGACTTAATGTCTTCTTCAGTAGCTTCGTTTGGTAAGTTTATAGTCTTAGAAATGGCACCTGACAAGAAAGGTTGAGCTGCTGCCATCATTTTGATATGACCATGCGCATGAATAAACCTCTCTCCTTTTTCACCGCACTTGTTAGCACAATCAAACACAGTTAAATGCTCATCTTTAAGCAAAGGAGCTCCCTCAACAGTCATGGTGCCGCACACATAATCGTTAGCTAATGAGATGTCTTTTTTACTAAAACCAAGAGCTCTAAGTAGATTAAATCCGTCAGATTCATATTGCTCAGCAACAAAACCTAAACGATTCATTGCTTCTTCACCAAGTACCCAATGGTTAAATACAAAACTAATTTCAAATGCAGAAGGAAGACCGCTTTCAATCTTAGTCAAATCATCTGCAGTAAACCCTTTCTCTAAAAGCGCTTCGTGATTTATCGCCGGCGCATTAACCAATGTTCCATGTCCTTTTGCATAATTTACAATAGCACTTACCTCATCTGGAGAATATCCTAATGTCTCTAATGCCATAGGAACTGATTGATTTACAATTTTGAAGTACCCCCCGCCTGAAAGTTTTTTAAATTTAACTAACGCAAAATCCGGCTCTATGCCTGTGGTATCGCAGTCCATAACTAATCCGATAGTACCTGTTGGCGCTATAACGGTAGTTTGTGCATTTCTATAGCCATATTTCTCTCCCCACTGCACCGCTTTGTCCCAAGCGTTGGTAGCAGGAGTAAGTAAATACTCCGGACAGTAAGCAGGATCTATTCCTACCGGTTTAATGCTCAATCCATCATACTCATCTAGATTATAGGCAGCATATCGGTGGTTTCTCATCACACGTAACATATGCTCTTTATTTTTATCGTATTGATTAAAAGCTCCCATGAAGCTTGCCATTTCTGCTGAAGTAGCATACGACACGCCGGTCATTATAGCTGTAACCGCTCCACACATGGCAAATGCTTCTTTGCTGTCGTAAGGAATTCCACTCACCATAAGTACTGAACCAAGGTTAGCGTATCCAAGACCTAACGTTCTGTATTGATAAGAAAGTTTGGCAACCTCTTCGCTTGGAAATTGAGCCATAAGAACCGAAATTTCCAGCACGACTGTCCAAAGTCTAGATGCATATTCTATAGCCTCAACGTCAAATTCCTTCGTCTCTTCGTTGAAATATTTTCTAAGGTTTAGCGACGCAAGGTTACAAGCCGTGTTATCCAAGAACATGTATTCCGAACAAGGATTAGATGCATTTATTCTTCCTCCTTCTGGACACGTATGCCACTCATTGATGGTTGTATCGTATTGTACCCCTGGGTCAGCACATGCCCAAGCAGCAAATGAAATATCATCCCACACTTTACGTGCAGAAACAGTGCTGATTGGTTTACCACTTGTTCTTGAAATTAATTCCCACTCACCATCGTTTTTAAGCGCTTCAAAAAATTTGTTTGGTATACGTACAGAGTTGTTAGAGTTCTGGCCAGAAACAGTAGCATAAGCTTCTCCTTCGTAACCAGAATCGTATCCTGCGTCTATAAGTGCTTTTACTTTTTTCTCTTCGTCTTTTTTCCAGTTGATGAATGACATGATCTCAGGATGATCTAAGTCAAGACATACCATTTTGGCTGCTCTACGCGTAGTTCCGCCTGACTTTATAGCACCAGCTGCTCTATCTCCAATTTTTAAGAAACTCATAAGTCCAGAAGAGCTTCCTCCACCACTTAATTTTTCACTAGCTGCTCTTATCGAAGAAAAGTTGGTTCCTACCCCAGATCCGTATTTAAAAATCCTTGCTTCACGCACCCATAGGTCCATGATACCACCTTCGTTTACCAAATCATCATTTACAGACAAGATAAAACAAGCATGTGGCTGTGGTCTCTCGTATGCCGAAGTAGATCTTTGAACTTCACCCGTTTCGTGATCAGCATAATAATGTCCTTGAGGTTTTCCTGTGATACCATAGGAATTATGAAGACCTGTATTAAACCATTGAGGACTATTAGGTGCCGCCATTTGGCCTAGAATACTATAAACCAACTCGTCGTAAAAAATTTGAGCGTCTTTTTTAGATGCGAAATAACCATAATTTTCACCCCAGGTTTTCCAACAGTCAGCGAGTCTGTGCGCTACTTGTTTTACGGATGTTTCAGAACTAGTTGTTCCGTCGGCCTGTGGAACACCTGCTTTTCTAAAGTATTTCTGAGCCAGAATATCTGTAGCCACCTGCGACCAATCTTTAGGTACTTCAACGTTTTCCATTCTGAACACATCGTCCCCTGCTGGATTTTTGATTACTGAAGTTCTGTACTCGTATTCGAAAAGGTCTGTGGCTGCCGCGCCACTTTTAGTGTTAAAGCGCTTAAATTTTAATGCGTTTTTGCTGTATGTTGATTTATTGCTCATTCTGTAAGTAGTTTTTTGTACGTAAAAGTTTATGGTTAAACAACTCTCTAAATCTATTCTGGGACACGAATATTTATAGTGAGTTTTAAGTCAAACATACACCCATTATTACCCAATAATAAAGCGGGGTTTTCCACACTTCCACAATAAAATTTTATCATTGACTTATTTTTAAGAGATTTGCCGTGTTGATAAGATAAAAATCAATAAATATTTAAAATTTAACTTGGAAATTTGGTTTAGAAAACCTGTTTTCGCAACAGATAGACTATTAGCATATTACATAAAATATTATCCTCTTCGCTCGTAAACCAAAAAATAATTGCGGTACTTGTGGACCCAGATCGTTCTGAAGATTCGCAACTTGATGCTCTTGTTTTTCATCCCAGTTTTAGTCAAGTAGATTTTCTTTTTGTAGGCGGAAGCCTAGTTACCGAGGGAAATATGGGGAGTTGTTTAGCTGGCTTGAAAAAAAGAACGAACAAACCTCTTATTATTTTTCCTGGCAGCCCCAATCAGATAGACGAGAAGGCTGACGCTATATTATTGCTTAGTCTTATAAGTGGAAGAAATGCTGATTTACTCATCGGCAGACATGTAGAATCTGCACATAAGCTCAAACGTTCTGGTTTAGAAATACTTTCTACAGGCTACATATTAGTTGATGGGGGAAGAACTACAACCGTATCCTACATAAGCGGGACAACACCTATTCCTCAGGATAAGCCGGGAATTGCTGCCGCTACGGCATTAGCTGGTTGCCAACTAGGTCTGAAATTGATATACCTAGACTGTGGAAGCGGAGCTGATCAGTATGCGTCACCCAAACTTATAGCTGCAGTAAAAAATGAAGTGCACGTGCCCATCATCGTAGGTGGGGGAATAAAAACCAGAGAAGATGCCGAAGCAGTATTTGCAGCAGGAGCAGATGTGGTGGTGGTTGGCAATATGCTAGAAGAGAATCCAGAGTTTTTAACTCAACTGATTTTGGCAAAAAGTTCTGCATTAACAACTTGATTTTTACCCTACTTCCAGCTCAAACAGTGTAATCTCGGGCAAGAAACCCAATCTTCCCGGATACCCCAAATACCCAAAGCCTCTATTTACGTACAGATACTGCCCGTTTTCTTCGTACAGATCTGCCCACTCCGGATATTGGTATTTTACCGGACTCCATTTATAAAATTTAGTGTCAATACCAAATTGCATACCATGGGTATGTCCAGCAAACATAGCATCTATACTCGGGTAGTCTTTTAATACCTCTGCTCGCCAATGACTAGGGTCGTGAGACAGCAATAATTTATTTTCTATGTTCTCTACTTGTGAGTATGCTTTGCTCAGGTCACCATATTTAGGAAAACGAGGATGAGCACTCCAATTTTCAACACCCAGTATGGCCAGTTTTTGCCCTTCTTTTTCTATGATTTTACCTTCATTCATCAACAGATTCCAACCCATTGATTTGTGATGGTCGAGGAGTTTTTGTAAGTTTTGCTCTTTGGTAATCCCATTGGCATCTGGCCACCTGTAGTAATCTCCGTAATCATGATTACCCAGTACCGAATAAACCCCGTATTGGGCTTGCAATTGGCTAAACATTTCTTTGAAGGAATCGAACTCTGCAGATGTGCTATTTACTAAATCTCCCGTAAAAAATATAGCATCGGGTTTCAAATCCAGTATCATTTGTATGCCCCTTTTTACCCCTTCTTTACTCCAAAAACTACCCGAGTGCACATCTGAAATTTGAACTATTTTAAATCCTTTGAAAGCAGTTGGAAGGTTTTTTAGCTTTAACATTTTGCGATGCACTTGGTAATTATGAGCACCGCTTGCTATACCATATACCAGTCCGCTAAAAAGGCTTCCCGCCAAAAAGGCTCCGGTTGTAATTATAAACTCTGATCTACTAATGGACTTAACAGGAGTTCCTCCAGCAATTATTTTATTACCTGAATACTTTATCAATCTCAGCACATCATCCAAAATAATAAAAATAAGCCACACAAATTTAGCAATGAAAATGCCGAATAAAATACTGGCAGACCACATAAAGAGCTTGCTTTTGGTCGGATTTTCCGAAAAAACCATAGTTCCAATTAATAATCCGATTAAAATAACAGGAATAGCCCAATAAATAACATGGAAGACTAAACTGAGATTTGGTATCCATTTTTTCACTACTAATTTATACCCTTGAAAAACATAAACATCTAAGGCAAAAAAGATTATGAAGAAAATTAGGAGTGACAGTATTCTGGACATTGCATTTGATAAACAGACGCAATTATCTTTGGTTTTAAGCATATTACACTTACTTAATTGAAGTCTTTGACAGAATGTATCAATACATCGGTAAACTTTTGTCAAATTTGCATTTACAACTAGAAAGAACGGATGAGCATAGAGGATCTGATAAAGCAAGAAAAATTTAGCAATGAAGCAGAAAAAGTCATTGTCAATATATCCTTTACCAACAGCTATTTGTCGGGTCTATTAAATTCTGCAATACGAGATTTTAACGTCTCCTTGCAGCAATTTAATGTGCTTAGAATTTTACAAGGTCAGCATCCCTCGCCTGTTTCCATTAACGAGATAACAAGCCGAATGGTCGATAAAATGTCGAACGCCAGTCGCCTTGTAGACAAGCTAGACGATAAAGAACTAGTAAAACGAAAAACAAGTTGTCATGATAAAAGACAGGTTGATATTTCTATAACTGAGACGGGACAAAAAACCCTATCCGAATTAAACGTTATAGTTAACCAAATTATACAAGAACATAGTCACTTGACTCCAAGTGAATATGAAATGCTTAACCAACTTTTGGATAAACTTAGAAAATAG
>DGBH01000026.1:16403-20806 GCA_002384205.1 Bacteroidetes bacterium UBA4009 | reverse complement strand
CTGCTTTGTTGCGCATTTAAATCAACTAAAAACTGATAATATTTTTGGTTTACAGCATACTGCTCAACTCTTATGGTATCCGTAGGCTCAACCACAAATGGAAATGGTCTTGGTGTTTTACCCAATGCTAGTTCCTGAACGATGTTAAATATGTCAAAATTTTGATTCAAGTACGAAACCGAACCGAACTGATCATCGTCCAACAACGGACCAAAATCATCTTTAAGAGTATCGTTTCTATATGCTTTAAAAAGATAGTAGTCGCCTGGTTCCGGACTAGCCTCTACTCCTTGAATAAAAACGTAATACCCTTTTGTAATAAATCCATTATTGTCAGGCAGATAGTAAGATGCTATGGTGTCTATTGGGTTGGCATCTGGGGTTTGCTCAGCCGCAACATAGGTAACGCCATTATACACGACGGTAAGCGTATATGTTTCGCCTACCATGCATCGTTGAGAGTCAGCCGAAACAAACATTCCAGTGTCTTGATGAAACAGCGAGACAAAACTTCCATTTGTTCCAGATATGGTGACTACGGCACTAGAAAGGCCATCAGCGCTATCTTGATCAAAATAAGGCTGCGAAAGTGTAAGTCTAACTCTCCAGAAATCATTTACTGTTGTGATTTGGCTTTCAATAACCAACTTAGGATCCGCATTCGGGATTTCCACTTCTACTATTCTTTCGCACGCAGTAAATAGAAACGCTGCCGATAGTATTAGGATTAATTTTTTCATGCTATTTGCTATTAAAATTCAAAGTTCCAGGTAATCGCTGGTATTATTTTAAAAAGAGTGGTCTGAAAAGCGGCTGTATTGCCGGTAATGGCTCCAGGGTTTTTGCCCAGATCTGATTCTTCAATCGTTCTGAAATAAATAGCATACGGGTTAGCCCTGTTGTAAATATTATAAACCGAGAAATTCCAATTACTTTTTAATCGTTTGCCCGGCTTTTCTTTATTTTTGAGTGTTACCCCCAAATCGGCTCTATGATATCCTACCACTCTGTAATTGTTTCTTTCTCCATACTCTAATATCCAACTTCCTTCGTAATAATATTTGCTAACCGGAGTAGTGAGTGGTTGACCTGAAGAATACACAAAAGAAGCTGTTGCTAATAGTCTCTTGGTAAACTTTTGCGTAAATACAAAGGATAAATTATGTCTTCTGTCAAAATTAGCGACATAAGGATTGTTAAAATTAATTCCCTGAATTTCTCTAAGTGTCTTGGCCCATGTATATGAAATAAATCCAGATGATTTGCCTTCTGTCTTAGCCACATAAAACTCGGCTCCATATGCCCTGCCATTACCAGTTAATAATTCGCCATCTAGGTTTTCATTGAAGGCAATCGCTGCAGCATTTCTATAATCTATTTGATTATTCATCCACTTGTAATAAACCTCTGCAGAGGTTTCTAAGCTGCCTATTTTTTTTATTTCAAAATTTTTAAACAACCCTAAGGCAATTTGATCTGCACGTTGTGGTTTTATATTTTGGTTTACACTAAACCATTGGTCCGTCGGAAAAGCAGAAGCAGTATTTGAAGCTTGTTGAATATACTGAAAGGTGCGATTATACGATCCTTTTATCGCAAGACTGTTGGTAAGATTATAACTTATTGAAGCTCGAGGCTCCAATCCTGCATAGGTGTTGTAAATGCCAGAAAAAGAATCTTTTACCGTAAGCGTATCAATTGGTTTGTAATTAGCATCTTTAAAGTAGTTGTATTCTGAACCGCTAATGTTTGAAAACGTAGAAAGACGTATACCATACCTAAAGTTGAATCTTGAGCTTTGTTTGTATTCGTGATCAACATACCAACCGCTTTCAAGCGCTTTTCGTTTTTCTATTTGCACATCATTGAAGATGAGTCTAGACTCATCGTTATTTGCCGCAAACAAGCCAGGGTTAAATCGATGGTAAATTGCCTGAGCTCCAAAATTTAGTTTGCTTTTTTGACTTATATAATTGGTCCAATCCGATTTTAAATCTACATCTTTAATGTACTGATCAAGTCCAAAGCTTGCGTTTTCAGCAAACTTAATATCTACACCATAGTTAAAGTTACTATATACCAAAGAAGTATTCACAAACATTTTTTCATTAACTAGGTGATTCCATCTTAGGGTTGCCGTAGCATTTCCCCAATTTATGGCAAATAATTCACTTAGACCCAAAACATCTCTTCCGAAATAACCACTTACATACAACCTATCTTTATCACTCAAATCATAATTTGCTTTCAGGTTCAAATCATAAAAATAAAGCTTACTGTTTCGTATCGCCTCGGCTGGAGCAAAAGGTAAGAATACGTCAGCATAACTTCTGCGCCCTGCTATCATAAAACTAGACTTATCTTTTACAATTGGCCCCTCTAGTGTTAACCGACTGGATATAGTTCCAATGCCACCAACCGCCGAATATCTTTTCGCATTACCGTCACGCATTTTAATGTCTACTATGGATGAAAGTCTTCCGCCGTACTTGGCAGGAATACCTCCTTTATATACCTCCAGACCTTTTACTGCGTCGCCATTAAAAACACTAAAAAAACCAAGCAAGTGAGATGCGTTATATACCGTAGCCTCATCAAGTAATATTAAATTTTGATCTTGAGCTCCACCGCGCACATTAAAACCACTGTTTCCTTCTCCTGCAGACTGGATGCCTGGAAGTAATGTTATCGTTTTAAGAATGTCAACCTCCCCAAAAATAACAGGAATCTCTTTTATTTTAGAGGTTTCCATTTTAACCACGCTAATCTGTTTGTTTTCTACCCTTTTTTCAAGTGCTTTTGCACTAACCAATGCAACACCTATTTCGTTTGAGGTTATTCCCAGCTCTATGTTTCGGGTAATCTCTTTGTTTAGATTCACATTTTCAACAACCGTTTCGTAACCAAGATACTTGTAGGTAATTTCATACGACCCCGCTTCTAGAGTTATAGAATAGAATCCGTATTCATTAGTCACTGCGCCACCACCGCCTTTTACTAAAATTGATGCTCCTATTAACGTTTCTCCATTTGCTGCGTCTTTTACCCTCCCGCTTAGCGTAAATTTTTGGGCAAATACAGACAAGGATAGAAAAGCGGTAACAGCTAAGATATTAATTCTCATCAGATTGATATACAAGTGCAAACGTATAAAACTGACAAATGTTTAGCACTAAGGCTCGTTTATTTACCCCTCAAATCAGATAAGATCACTTGAAATCCTTCTTTTTGTTCCGTTTTCCATAGCTAATACTTGGCTTTTTAATAAATATCAAAAGAGATATAAGAATATTTAGACGCCATTACTAAAAGGGTTTTATCATATTTGCTGCAACATATGATAACATACGTACTTTTTGCCATTGGTTTTGTATTGCTCATAAAAGGTGCTGATTGGCTTGTTGCTGGTTCTGCTTCTGTTGCTAAAAAATACAATGTATCTGACTTGGTTATAGGTCTTACTATTGTGAGCATGGGCACAAGCATGCCTGAGCTTATTGTAAACGTAATTGCCAGTATGAGTGGTTCTTCAGAAATAGCTATCGGTAATGTCGTAGGATCTAACATTGCCAACATACTACTTATACTTGGAGTAGCTGCATTTATCTATCCGCTTACCATCAAAGAATCGACCATATTTTCTGAAATACCTTATTCCATCATTGCCGTTTTACTCGTAGCTTTCTTAGCGAACGCACCTATCTTTAATCCTACCTATAGTTTAATAATCAGTCAATTAGACGGTATAGTCCTCATGCTATTCTTTGGCCTTTTTATGCTGTACATTATAAAACTTGCAAAAGAAGGCAGGGCCGATATGGTAGAAGACGCGCCAGACGAAGTATTGCCTATGGGTAAATCCATTTTATTTATTTCTTTGGGAATTGTCGCTCTCTTTTTAGGTGGAAAATGGGTGGTAGATGGTGCGATTGCTATTGCAGAGCAATTTGGTCTTAGCCAAAACTTAATTGGACTTACGATAGTTGCCATTGGAACCTCCTTGCCAGAACTAGTTACCTCGGCAGTAGCCGCTATGAAAAAGAATACAGACATAGCCGTTGCTAATGTAATAGGTTCTAATATTTTTAATTTGCTTTGGGTTCTGGGGCTTAGCGCAATGATTAGCCCAATGAAATATGACCCTGTCATTAATACAGATATTCTAGTCTTGCTTGCTGCATCATGTCTTATTATCTTTAGTCTCATGACCGGAAAAGCAAAAAATCAAATAGGCAAGCCCACTGGGATTTTCTTCTTGGTTTGCTATGTAGCATACACGGCATTTTTGATTTACAGAGGATAGTTTTTGTTTGCATAACGACAAAAAACCTAAATATTAGTTTTGATTTGAGGCATTGCCTGTAGCTTAGTGCAACTTTTTTATAGACCACTGAGTCTACTAA
>DGBH01000026.1:4718-16172 GCA_002384205.1 Bacteroidetes bacterium UBA4009 | reverse complement strand
ATGACACGAATTATTTTAGTACAAATAGCTGCATTGTGCACGTTAGTAGGTTTTAGCCAAGATTACATTTTTACTCAAAAAACCAATGATCTTAATTCATTTAATCCGTCTCTTGTGGGCACACAAAGTGATATGGGCGTACAACTCAATTACTACAACCAATGGCCCCAATTGGACAACAACCCAATATTAATGTCTATGCTTACTAATTATAATCTTAAAAATGGATTAGGAATTGGATTAGCTTATTGTACAGAGTCGTTTGGTTTAACAAAAGAAAACAAGGTTAAAACTAATGTAAACTATGCGCTTAACACTGGAGACATAGAACTTAAAGTTGGTACTTCGTTGGGCTTTAATCAACAGAGCTTTGATGTTAATCGCATTAATACCCCCGTAGGACCCGATCCACGTTTAACGGGAAATAATACCGGAAGATACTTCACATTAGATGTTGGTGCTGTCGCATATTACCACGGCTTTGTAGCGGGAGTTTCTTCCTACCAACTTAATAAACCAAGCTATAAAATGTTTAGTTCTACCTACAATGTAAACGCCAGTTACAATGGTTTCGTAGGCTATTCCAAAAAATTAAATGACGTACGAATTAGCGGACTAATCGCCTTTCAACAGATATCTAAACTGTCCTCATTAGATTATCACATAAGTGGGCAATATAAGTTTGTAAAACTAGGATTGGGGCTTCATTCTTATTACGGTGAATACAGAAATACAGATTACATCTCTGGGTCATTAGGTGTGATTTTTGATCAATTTTCAGTTGCTTATTCGTATGCATCAGATCCTTTTAGTCGACCCAATGATCTCATTGCAAGAGGAACCCATCATGCAACTGTTGCATGGTTTTTCAAAGGACTCAAAAAAGAAAGCGGCTTAAGTGATTTTGTGAACGGGATGTTATAAATATGCTTTGTTAGAAATCGGTTTTGATTAAAATTTAGCTAGTCCAAGCATTGACCAGCAGAAGTTGGTTGTAACCCAACTATTACAAATCCATTACCACCTTATAAACCGTTTCTCCAACAGCTTTCAGCGTGCTTTTGCTAATGCCGCTCATATTGTCGTCATGTGTGTGCCAAAAGTCACCAAAACCGCTGCCAGATGGCTCGTAATGAATAATATCTAACGTCGGGATGCCTCTTATCTTGTTAATATACAAGTGATCGTCTATTAACTGACCTCCTTGATTATACACAAAGTGCTTGCTGTAACCTAAACTATTCGCTGTTTGCCATACCTGATTTACATAGGGTTGAGCAAACAGCCACGAATTACCTTCTATGGCAAAGGTGGCATTTTCTGCTCCTACCATGTCGAGTAATATACCAAAGCGAGCCACATAGTTTGGTTTGTGGGGTGTCTTGGCCCAATATTGAGAACCCAAGCACCAGGTAGTTGCTTCACCTCTGCTATCTCCCATGTCTTCTGCATCAAAGAAAATAATATCTACACCCGCATCGGGTTGCTGAACTTGCAATTGACGAGCAACCTCTAACAATACACCTACTCCACTCGCTCCATCATTAGCACCGTCGGCCGGCGTAGTTGGATTTTTAGCATCCTGATCTGCCATAGGGCGTGTATCCCAATGGGCGCATAGCAAAATACGTTTTGGTTTTTTAGGGCCAAAAGAACCTATAATATTGTTAATCGCTACGTTTTGACCTTTTGAACCCTTCATAGACCCATACTGAGTGAAAGCGGTGTCACAAAATTGGGCAAGTTTTTCTTCTAAATACCTTGCCGTGTTGCCATGTGCAGCAGAACCAGGAACTCTCGGTCCAAAATCAACTTGCTCTTGCACATATTGGTATGCACTATCTGCATCAAATCGAACAGTGAAAGGCGTTTTAGCTTCTGTTTTAATTTGCTCTGAGCGGCTTTCCTTTGGTCGGTCTTTGCAGCCCACTAAGGTTAAAAGTATAAAGCTAAAGGCTAAAAGTATCTTGATTAATTTCATTAGTTCAGTTTATACGTGCTACCATCTTTACTATCCATCACTTCAACACCTGCCTCTTTTAGTCCGTCGCGAATTTTGTCGGCTGTAGGCCAGTCTTTATTTTCTTTAGCCGATTTACGGATATCAAGAACCAGCTTCATAACGCTATCAAGAGCTTCATTATTTCCGGCATCTTCAGAGACCAGTCCAAGCACACCAAACGTGAATATATGAAAAGTCTCATGAAGAATAGCTTTGTCTTTTGCTGAAATCGTTAGTTTCTGAGCGTCTATTTCGTTGATCCATTTGGCCGCTTCAAATAACGTAGCAATAACCTGTGGTGTAGCCATGTCATTATTTATTTGTTCGTAGAGTTTGTCTTTCCAAGCTGACACATTCATATCGCTGGCATCTGCGGTTGGTAAAGATTCCGATTTTGCAGCGGCATTCATCATTCGCTGAAAACCTTTTTCGGCCGCTTGTAAAGCTTCGCTGCTAAAATCAAGTGTACTTCTGTAATGCGCCTGTAGCAAAAAGAACCGTAAGGTCATCGGACTGTATGCTTGATCTAGCAGATGGTGATTCCCGCTAAAAAGCTCTTCTATTAACACGCCATTGTTCAGGCTTTTTGCCATTTTTTGACCGTTAATAGTTATCATGTTGTTATGTATCCAATAACTAGGAGTACTGCACCCACAGGCTGTTGTTTGTGCTATCTCACTTTCGTGATGAGGAAATAATAAGTCCATTCCACCAGCATGTATATCAAACTGTTTACCTAAATACTTCTCGCTCATTGCAGAGCACTCAATGTGCCATCCAGGGAAACCTTCACTCCACGGACTGTTCCATTTCATGATATGCTCTTTACTTGCTTTTTTCCAAAGCGCAAAGTCATTTGGATTTTTCTTTTCTTCTTGACCTTCTAAGGTTCTTCTTTCTTCGCCAGCACCCGCTATTAGGTCTTCTAGTTTGCGTCCGCTTAACTTACCGTAGTCGTTTGTTTCTGCATATTTCAATACATCAAAATATACAGAACCATTGCTCTCATAGGCAAAACCGTTTTTTATGATTTCCTGTATCATTTCTATTTGCTCTAAGATATGACCGCTCGCTCTAGGCTCTATGCTAGGAGGCAATACATTCATTTGTTGCAATACACGGTGATACGCATTCGTATACTGCTGAGCCACTTCCATAGGCTCTACATGATTAGCCTTCGCTATTTTACCTATTTTATCTTCGCCTTCATCCGCATCATTAAGTAAGTGACCTACGTCTGTAATATTACGAACGTAGCGCACTTTAAAATTCAAATGTGTGAGGTATCGAAAAAGCACATCCATCATAATAGCACCACGACTATGACCTAAGTGTGGATCGCCATACACCGTAGGACCACATAAATACATCCCCACGAAAGGAGTGTTTATAGGCTTAAATTCTTCGGCCTGATTGGTGAGTGAATTGTATAAATGGAGTCTAGAAGACATGTGGCAAATATAGTGGGTGAATAGCTAAAATTCAGAATGATGTATCTGGATGTAACCGAATTGTAATTGTTAGATTAAAACTGCATAGTAACCTTGTTCCTCCAATCTCCTCTCTGGCCCTTAGGTAATGTTTGGTTTTGAGCAATCGTTCCAATATAAAAAAGTCCTAAACATCGTTCATTTTCTTCTAAATTTAAGTATTTTTTGAGGTGGTTTCCCATTGCATAACTGGGTGTGCTCCAATAGCCGCCATATTTCTCTGTACTAGCGAGATACAGCCACATATTTTGCACGGCCATAGCCGTCGCTGCTATTTCTTCAAATTCAGGGACTATGTCATTTCGCTTCATGCAGATCGCCACGATACGGCTTACCTGCGTTTTGCTTTGCTCAATTTTTTCTACTTTCATACTATTAAACGTATGCGAAGGGGTCTCTTTTACGTAGCACTCTTTGCAATAATCCAAAAGTGCAGTCATAGCCTTCCCGCCATACACCTTAAACCGCCATGGCTCCGTATTGCGATGAGTAGGTGCCCAGTTGGCCAGTTCTAGCATTTTTTCAATCACCCCGTTTGGTACCATTTCACCGCTCATTTGCTTGGGAAACAAGGATCTACGAGTCTGTATAGTTTCTTCTAATTTCATTATAGTTAAACAAATTTATATTTTAAGCTTAGTATGTATAACTTTGACCTCAACAAATAAAAAATAAATATTATGTCATTTGAATTACCACAATTACCCTACGCTTACGACGCGTTAGAACCAAATGTAGATGCTCGCACAATGGAAATCCACCATAGCAAACACCATGCTGGATATACCACCAATTTAAATAATGCCATCGCAGGAACTGCGTTAGAAGGTAAAAGTATTGATGAACTTTTAACAAGCTTAGATATGGCCAATAATCCTCTGAGAAATAATGGTGGTGGGTTTTATAATCACAATCAATTTTGGACTGCAATGAGCCCAAACGGTGGAGGATCTCCAAGTGGGGCTTTAGCCAATGCTATTGATGCTTCTTTTGGAAGTTTTGATGCATTCAAAGAAGAATTTAGCAAAGCTGCTGCCACTCGATTTGGTTCTGGATGGGCTTGGTTATGTGTTAAAGATGGTAAGCTAGAAGTTTGTTCTACGGCCAATCAAGATAACCCGATTATGCCAGGAATAGGTTGCGGCGGAACCCCAATCTTAGGTTTAGATGTGTGGGAACACGCTTACTACTTAAACTACCAAAATAGAAGGCCAGATTATGTTGCTGCATTTTTTAATGTGCTAAACTGGGACGAAATTTCTGCTCGTTTTGCGGCGGTATAACGGTTAACTTTTACAAAATACAGAAGAGCCTTGAACGAAAGTTCAAAGCTCTTTGCTTTTATAGCCCATCTAGATTTACTTTTGTATTATGAATTTAATAAAATGGTTCGGCTATCTTGCTCTATGTGCAGCCTTTATTTGGTTTGTGTTTTTTAAGCCGTTGCACATTAATTCGGCAGAAACTGTTTTACACGATTCTGAGAATATTGAAGAAATTCCTGCTGAAAATTCTTTAATTACAGTGAATGATACTTTTAAAGAGACTCCTCTTGAGGATGTAACTTCGGATATGCCTGAAGAGCAGCCAAGCGAGCCAATTAAAGAAGAAATAAAAACTGAAAACAGCAACAGTATAAATGTGAATGCTAAATACCTTGTTGTGGTTGGCAGTTTTAGTGTAAAGGCAAACGCCGATCGGTTCCTTGCTAAGATAAAGAGAAATGGGAAGGATGTTGTGGTTACTAGAATTAGAGGGCTACACCGAGTTGTAGCAGCCTCTTCTGATAATGAACTTAATGCCCAAAACCTACGCAATCTATATGCGCAATCTATAGAAGAAAAAGCCTTTGTGCTAGAGCGATAGTCTTCTTTAAAATTGAGATGTAATTGTAAATCGCAAACCACTAAAAGCAGGTTCAAGCCTACAAATACCACCAGTACACACAACTCCCTCAACTTGTTTTATATATGCGGCCGTAAATGAGGTTGTTTTTACATTATACTTCGCAAAAAAACTTGGATAATGAAGTGTTTGGTCGGGTAATGTTGTGTTTACAATACGTACAGGGTTTGTATTGATCATATCGCTAATAGCTATACTAAACTTAGGAGAGCTATTCCACTCTAATATGCCATGGTAAAAACTGCCTAAATCTCCATCTGTATTTAACATCTGAGACTCTAGCCTAAAACTATTTTTTCGATTTGCCTTGTAGGTCACTTCCATAAATGGCGTAAACGTGATAACATCTGCAGTTTTCTTGTTGTCTTTGCCTTGATACACAGCCAAGTTGTAATCTATCATCTGCAATCCTACTTTACCTTTCCACTTAGCATCTATCTTGTGTTCTAGCTGGGCATATTGTTCTGTAAATAGGTGCTCTCCATTCAAATCATTTATGTTAGAATAATTAAGTGTTAGGTTCGTTCCTTTATTAAACGAGTATATAACCTCAGCTTGAATTGCTTGCTCACCAGTGGGCTGCGATGGAGCTTGGTAACGAGCCAATAATCTGTAACTTGCTTGTCTACTCGCAGATGGCATGTAGGTTATTAAACCCTCGTTTAGTAAAAGATTGGCATAGGGCGTAGATAGCATATTGAAGTTCTCAATACGTCGGTACTGTACATTTGCTCCTATTCCTGCTTTTTTAGACTTTCCCAACTTACCTTTAGAATAGTTTATTCCACCTTGCACCATAGATCCGTTACTTCCATAAAATTTTCCGTTAAGATCCCTTAACGCCTCTTGTGTTTTATAATTATACTCGCCATTAAAACCAAAGTCTTTATAACTAGCATTCACATATCCATTTAATGCATACACGTTGTATTTGGGATAAAATCTATTTTCAAGTGGCAAATTGTTTATGGAAGTAACCAATTGAGTCATAGTGTTGTCGTCTAGTGTTCTATTGACAGCAGATGCGCCAGTATTGATGACCATTCCGTCTTCGAAAGAGAAACCCTTCTCCACATTTACCCCTTTTATAGTTTGCGAAGAGCCGCCAAATCTATTTTGTTGGGTACCTTTTTGATTACCTGTAAATGCTTTAATAAAAAAGTTGTCCGATATATTATATTTCAAACGAACCCCTTGCACAGCATAATCAAGACCAATTAATCGATTTTCATATGCCCTAAAAACAGCTCCAGAACCGAATTGGTCATAAAAAGATCCTACGGTAATATCCAAATCGCCCACGCTCTTGCTTATTTCCCAATAACCCAGCCCGTGGCCCGAAAATACTCCCGAGGGGTTTAGTAAATTACTATTGTTAAACAAATCATACCGAGCTGAAAAATGAAACCCTTTTATATCGTAATTTAAAAATAACCATGTCTCTGCGGTACTAATTTGCTTTCCGTATTGAGGAGAAGCAGACTCCACAGCGCCTATTAATGAATCTTTTAAAAACACCGAATAATTAGACTGCAAATTTCCGCTAAATACGCCCTTATCCTGAGCCAATGAGGCGGTTGAAACGATTGAGAAAGCTAAAACTAAAGAAATGTATTTGTTCATTATCGGCTGTAAAAGTAAATAATTATAAAAATACACGGTATTTTACTTTTTTTTGAAGGGTGAATGTAGCTCAGTTAGTTTCCGAAATAAAATCTAAAAAAAGTTATTTGTGTGTGGGTTTAGATACCGACATAACCAAACTTCCATTAGGAATATCAAAGGATACAGAAGGTATTCTTCAGTTTAATAAAGAGATAATAAATGCGACAAAAGACTTTGCTGTTTCGTATAAAATAAATACTGCTTTTTACGAACAGTTAGGTAGCAAGGGGTGGGAAATTATAGAAAAAACAAGAGAAATGATTCCCAGCAACACACTAAGTATTGCAGATGCTAAGCGAGGGGACATTGGCAACACTAGCGCTATGTATGCTAAAGCCTTTTTTGAAACTATGGACTTTGATGCACTCACCGTAGCCCCGTATATGGGTTATGATAGCGTAGAACCTTTTCTGAAATTTAATAACAAAATAACGATAGTGCTTGGACTTACATCCAATAAGGGCAGTGCCGATTTTCAAACAAATCCGATCTATAATCCGCCCTTATATAAAACAGTATTAGAGCGTATATCCCAATGGGGTACACCCGAAAACCTTATGTTTGTAATAGGTGCAACCAAAGCAGAAGCGCTTGTTGAGATACGTAAAATTGTCCCTGATCATTTCCTACTTATTCCGGGCGTTGGTGCGCAAGGAGGAAATGCAAACGAGGTGTGTAGAAACGGAAAAAATAATCTTGGAGGTTTGCTGATTAACTCTTCTAGGGGTATTATCTATGCATCTAGCGGCAGAGATTTTGCGGAAGCCGCAAGAGCGGAGGCTAAAAAACTAGCCTTAGAAACTCAACCACACACCGAGCATTTATGAGTTTTGGGTACAATGAAGATTTACTCCAGTTTATATGGGGAAATCAATTGTACGACCAGAATAACCTTCACACAGAAGAAGGGCAAAAAGTCTCCATCATAAAACAAGGTTTCCTAAACACAAATAGTGGTCCTGATTTTGAGCAAGCTCAAGTAAAAATAGGAAACACCCTACATCACGGTTCTATTGAAATACACATAGACAGTAAAGATTGGCATCAACATAATCATCAAAAAGACGCAGGTTACAATACTGTTATTTTACACGTTTGCCATACACACAGCAAACCAGCGTACCGACAAGATGGTACGATTATACCAACACTTGTTATTGGCGAGCGCATTGAAAAAAAATCTTTAGAAAAATATCATCTATTGATGGCTTCAAAGCCATTTATACCATGTGAAAATCAGCTTTTCCTATTGTCTTCATTTGATATAAACAGTTGGCTAGACAGGATGCTAATCGAACGATTACAAAGTCGATTTGACTTGTTTACTGGTTATCTTCAACTTTATAATCAAAACTGGAATCAGTCGTTTTACACCGCTATTGTGAGATCGTTTGGTTTGTCTGTAAATACACAAAGTTTTGAAGAGTTGGCGCAGAAACTTCCCTTTGAATTAGTTCAAAAACACAAACAGTCTTTGTTTCAGTTAGAGGCTCTTTTCTTTGGGGTGTCTGGTCTCTTGTCAGAAACTCAGGGCGACAACTATTATACGGGATTACAAAACGAGTTTTTGTTTCTTAAATCAAAGTACAACTTAGCGGAAATCAGTTCTAAGCTAAAAATGGGAAAAATGAGGCCAATGAATTTACCCCATGTAAAAATCGCTCAACTTGCTGCATTCTTTCATCATGTACCAGATTTTATAAACCTTGTGTTGGACCTGCCTGAAGTTAATACAGTAAAACCTCTTTTAAGTTTTTCGTTATCTGATTATTGGCAAAAGCATTATACGTTTAAGACTCTGTCTAAGCATTCAAGTAAAAAAATATCGACCGCATTTCTTAATAACCTCTTTATCAATGTAATTGTACCTTTTGTTTTTTTCTATCAAAAAACGAAAAACGAAAACGAATCTTCGGTTGCTCTGGATTACCTGGAATCTATTCCAATTGAGAAAAATTCCATTATAGAGAGTTGGAAATCAATCATCGTAATTGGCAATAAGGCATCAAGTAGTCAAGCATTGTTACATTTGTATAAAAATTACTGTCAGCCAAAGAAATGCTTACAATGCAATTTAGGCAAAAAATTACTTTTAAAATAGGATGCAACAAATTAGACAAAATATCGAAAACTACGCTTTTGGCGTCTGCACGTACCTTGGATCCAAGTTAAATGTTAGCACTGCTACAATTCGTTTGTACTTTATTTATGTATCCTTTCTGACTTTTGGAAGTCCTGTAATAATATACTTAACCCTTGCCTTTTGGCTTAAATTTAGACATTATATTATGGCCAGAAGACATTCTGTTTGGGACTTATAATTCTTATAAGTGTACATAATCCTAAACACCATTAATCTTTAGCGTTAATAAACGTTTACATTGGGCTACCTACTTTTGACATATGCAACAAGAGATAGCCTTATTCCGAACCACAAAAGGGTTTCAACAAAACCACAAAACATCAGAACTTAAATGCAAATGCTGTAAAAGTCATTTTTTGGCAAACAGAAAAACAGCACAATTTTGTAGCAGTTCTTGTCGATCTAATTTTTGGATGACCAAAAACCAAAAGAAAGTAATCACTATTGCAGTTCCTATAGATATAGATGAATCATATCTGGAAAAGATTAAAAACATGTTAATCAATTACAAAACGAATAACATTGTAGAAAACGCTGCTCCGGTAATCAGAAGACATGAAGAAAAATTTAATTCCGAAAAAGACCTTCGAGAATTTATGAAAAATTCTGGTTTCCCTGATTACAAAATTCCAAAACACGATTTGGGTATATACTATGACGATGGACTTAGCATAACCAAGTTTGAAGACGGATGGCAAGTAAAAATCGCAATGTAATTGCGATACCTTAGCTAGAATTTATTCAAAAACCAAGTCTACATCATCACTTAAAGGATGAGCCTGACAGGTAAGGATATATCCATCGTCTATTTCGGAGTCGCTTAAACCTTCGCGCTCGTCCATAGATGCTCTACCGCTTTTTAGTTTGGCTCTACACGTAGTGCATACTCCTACCGTGCAACTGTATGGTGGATCCATTCCTGCTTTTTGAGTAGCAATAAGTATAGTATCGGTAGGCTTTACGGTTATCTCTTTTTGTTGACCAAACACCTCTACCATAATGGATCGCTCTATAACCTCATCGCTGTAATTTGAATCACCTTTATTTTCTGATGGCAGCGTTTCTTCTTTAATTTTTGCCGTAAAATATTCGGTGTTTATGTTTTCCTCTTGTATGCCAATTGTCTTAAGCCCTTGAACTACCACGTCCATCATAACACCTGGACCACACGTATAGTAATACGCTGTTAGATAACTTAAGCCTAATTCCTGTCGAACTATCTCAGACACCTTTTCTTTGGTCAAAAAGCCTCTGTGGCCCACCCATTGCCCCCTTGGATTGTCATGGCTATAAATAACCTTAAAGTTGATGTGGGCTGCTGCTAGGGCATCAATTTGCTCCTTAAAGATAACGCTCTCTTCATTACGATTTGCATATACCAAATAGCAATGGCTATTAGGTTCTTCTTTTAACGCTGTTTTTATAATGCTTAGCAGGGGTGTAATACCGCTACCGCCTCCAAACATAAAATAATGATTAGATGAAGAAGGTTTAGGGTTAAGGATAAACTTGCCCATTGGCGGCATTATATCTAAAACATCGCCTACTTTCAATGAAGTATTAAGATAATTGCTCATTTTTCCGCCTTCTACTTGCTTAACTGCAATAGTTATTTTTTCACCTGTTACAGGACTTGAGCACATGCTATATGATCTACGAACTTCATCACCATTAATCATTAAACTAAGGGTAAGATATTGACCAGCTGCATAGCTAAACTCATGCGCCATAAGTGATGGCACATCGAAAGTAATACTTACTGCATCTTTTGTTTCTCTATTTATATTAGAAACCGGTATTGTATAAAATCCTGCGGGCATTTTTTATTTTAATAGTTTTATAAGTATTTCAACAGCGTTGGTTGCTGCACCCTTCCTCAAATTGTCTGCTACAACCCACATATTAAGTGTGTTGGGCTGTGATTCATCTACTCTCAACCTACCCACCAGCACTTCGTCCTTATGGTGCGCGTGCAGAGGCATGGGATATTTATTTTGAGATACGTCATCTACCAGCAAAACTCCTTCTGCACTGTTTAGTAAATCCCTAATATCTTGTATTTCAAAAGGAGAATCAAACTGAACGTTTATCGACTCTGAATGGCCTCCCGTAACTGGAACCCTAACTGCCGTGGCAGTAATGGCTATATTCGGGTCTCTTAATATTTTTCTGGTTTCATGAACCAATTTCATTTCCTCTTTGGTGTACCCGTTGTCCAAAAATACATCACAATGGGGTATACAGTTTCT
>DGBH01000026.1:0-4533 GCA_002384205.1 Bacteroidetes bacterium UBA4009 | reverse complement strand
GCAGCCTTACCTGTACCCGAAACAGACTGATAAGTGGAAATAACCAAACGCTTGATTCCATATTTTTTATGTAATGGGTTTAAGGCCATTACCATTTGTATAGTAGAACAGTTTGGATTAGCAATTATTTTATGATTTTCTAGTATGGCATCTTGATTGATTTGAGGAACAACCAAAGGGCAATTCTCGTTCATTCGCCATGCCGAAGAATTGTCAATTACGGTTACTCCTTTAGCTGCAAACTTGGGAGCCCATTCGGTTGAAATACCGCCACCCGCAGAGAATAAAGCAAAATCTATTTCTTTTTCCAATGCGTCTTCTAGCAAACATATGGGATATGACTTGCCTCTGTATTCTACGAAACCTCCCAAGCTAGACTTGCTTGCTATAGGATATAAATTTTCAACTTCAATGCCTCGTTCTTCTAAAACTTGCAGCATGGTGCGGCCCACCATACCCGTTGCTCCAGCTATAGCTAAATTCATACTGTTTCTTTTACTAAAGATTTAAGGTTAAACGTTCTTCCAGATGCCTGAGCTTGACGCTTTAAGGATGTTATTAATTCCGCCATACTATCTAGATATAACGATTGAAATCCATCAGACAAAGCCTCTTCTGGGTCGTTATGAACTTCTAGCATTACACCATCGGCTCCCGCGGCGATGGCCGCCAATGACATTGGAATTACTAGGCTTCTTTTCCCTGTACCTTGACTAGGGTCGGCAATCACGGGTAGGTGACTTAATTCTTTTACTAGTGGTATTGCCGCAAGATCCATGGTGTTTCGTACTGAAGTGTCAAATGTTCGAATACCCCGTTCGCATAATATTACATTTTCATTGCCTCCAAGCATAATATATTCTGCAGCCAGAAGCCATTCATTTATAGTACTAGACATTCCTCTTTTAAGTAGAATTGGTTTGTCTATTTTTCCGAGCTCCTTTAAAAAAGTATAGTTTTTTGCGTTTCTAGAGCCTACTTGTAAGATGTCAGCATAATCATACACTTCCTCTATTAGAGAGGTGTCCATGACTTCTGTTACGATCTTCAAATTATATAGCTCAGATGCTTTCTTTAAAAGCTGTAAGCCTTGTTTTCCCAGACCTTGAAAAGCGTAGGGAGATGTACGGGGCTTATACGCACCGCCTCTCATATATTTAATCCCAAGATCAGAAACTCCTTTTGCTATCGCAAAAAGTTGTTCTTCTGACTCCACCGCACATGGTCCCGCTATAAGACACAATTCTGTACCACCTATGGTCTCTTGACCAATGCTAATTTCACTTTTATGGCCTTCGTATTGTTTTGAGACAAGCTTTAGATCTGACATTACTGCAAATTAAACAGATAGATATTAATCTAGTTTGGTATATGTTACGGAAACTTTTATATCTCCTGCGTTTTTATCCGTTTTGAAAACCCCTCTATATGGAGTTACTGGATAATCAGAAGGAATACTTAGGTAAAATCCATTAAAATTAGACTTTCCTGTTTTGGTGTATTCTTTTACTAATTGCTGCAAATAGCGATTAAAGTGAAACTCGTATCCTTTGATATCTGAATCATAAATGCCGCCATAATTAGAGGTGGTTAATAAATCAATAATTGGCATTGAATATTTTGAGTTTACAGTATCTGGAACAACTAAAAACATTCTTGATGGCGCTTTATACGCATCTGTGATGGAGAGTTGGTCTAACAAAAATGTAATTTTCGCTTCATTAATTACCACATTCCCACCCATTTTAATTATGGAATCTAAGCCGGCTACATCTACTTTAATTTTTGCACCCCCAAATGATTGTGCATAGGTGGTTGTAAAGGTATTAACGCTATTAAATTGATTGGTAAGATTGGCAGTTGGGTCCGTTTCATAATAGTTGATGCGTCTTGAGCTAGAACCCATAGGAATAGTCTTGGTTAAAGAGTCATTATAAAAAAGTTGAAGTTTAGAGCTATTTATACCCGCCTCTACGCAGACAATTGCTCCCTCGCCCGACAGTGGGTTATTTCTAGGTACAATTACCAAACCTTTTAATGCTTCTAGAAATTTAGCTTCATCTTTGTATATATCACTATTCCAATCGAGCATTTCTTGCCCAAAACTATTGTTTAACATAATTTCTAGGCTAGTAGAATCTGAAAAATTAAAAGATCCGGTAAAGGTTCCCACAAGATCACCCAGCTCTGGCCTAAAGGTGCTATAATACTTTACAGTATCTACTAAATCTTTATTTAATTTGTATACATCCATAACTATTTCGCTATTTATGTCCCCGTACTTCAATATATTTTTAATTCCTGAAACGGTTTGCTCGTAATCGTATTTTAAAATAAGTTTTATAGAATCAATACTTTTAGAAGTCTCGTCTGTGCCAAATTGTGTGAGTCTTGGTTGCACAATAAGACAGGATTTACTCATACCAAAAATCGGGTCATTTATTACCCCTAAAGAATTTGAAGTTAGGTTGTCTGTTCTAGAAGAGTCGTCTCGCACTGATCGAGCAGATATGTCCGAAAGGACTACTTCTACACTATTAAGATTACCGTCTCCTAGAATGTCTACTCCAATATCGGTGGTTTCTTTTTTACAACCCCAAAAAACGAGCAAAAAGAAAAGGGGCAATAACCCCTTACTCTTGATATTTAATTTTGTGTTAATCACGATTTTTTTATTGTTCTGTTTCTGCAAATAAGGAATTATAAAAGTTCAGATAATTGTCTGCTATTCCTTCATTAGAGTGATTGAGTATTGGTTTTTCAAAAGAAGATAACCGGTTTTCTAACTCTTCGTTTATGTCGTGGCAACGCACTACGGCATCTGCGTGCATTATGCCACCCATGTGCATACTCGTGCAGTCGCCATTGGCAAATGGCACAAGCTCTTCGTCATCTATATAATTAAGACCCGCTTTTCTTGTAAAATCTTCGCCTAGATCTTCATTAAAGTCATTTTGATAAACCGAGTAAATTACTTTTGAATTTGAAAAAACAGGCTCGTCTTTATAGATTGTTTTTAGGTATAAAGGGATAAGGCTAGTCATCCAGCCTTGGCAATGTATAATATCAGGATACCATCCTAATTTTTTAACTGTTTCTAAAGCTCCTTTGCAAAAGAAAATAGTACGTTCATCATTATCCGCAAAGAAGTCTTCGTTTTCATCGTTGTAAATAAACTTTCTATGAAAGAAATCTTCATTATCTAAAAAGTAAACTTGCATTTTAGTGTTCGGAATAGATGCCACTTTAATGGTAAGAGGGTTGTCGTTGTCGTCTATGGTAATATTCATACCAGAGAGGCGAACTACCTCGTGCAGCCTATTTCGTCTTTCATTAATTACACCAAAGCGAGGAACTAATATCCTTACTTCGTTGTCTTTTTCCTGAATTTTTTGAGGAAGATATCTAGCAATTTCGGCTAGTGGCGTGTCTCCATCCAAAAATGGTCTCATTTCTGAAGAGATAAATAGAATTTTTTTTCTTTCCTGTGTATTGTCCATAGAACGCGTTATTGTTATACAATTGCAAAGATACTGCCATTTAGAGCTATAAAAATAACGCAGCACTATTGTATTTTAACTATTTTTAACGTATATATATGCATATTATCAAATCAAAACACGACTTAGTTGCCTCCCTTTTGTCCTTACGAAGGAAGGATGAAAAGGTTACTATTGGTTTTATACCCACTATGGGCGCTCTTCATTCTGGCCATGCGTCTCTCATTGACGAAAGTGTGAGCGAAAACACCATAACCGTATGCAGCATTTTCGTAAACCCCACCCAATTTGGGGATAAATCGGACTTAGATAAGTATCCAAAGCCAATTGAAAAGGATATTGAAATTCTTATTAAACACAAATGCGATATCCTTTTTTTACCTGAATTTGAGGACGTTTATTCGGCCAACTGCATCCAGCAGAAATTTGAGCTCGGCGAATTGGAGTTCACAATAGAGGGGGCTAGTAGGCCTGGTCATTTTCAAGGGGTTTGCAATGTCGTACACCGGTTATTTGAAATAATAAAACCTGATTGGGCCTATTTTGGACAAAAAGATTATCAGCAAACTGCCATAATTAAATCACTTATCAAATTAACCCGTTCTGATGTAATACTGAAAATAGTGCCTACAAAACGAGAACCTAATGGATTAGCAATGAGCTCCAGGAACATACGCCTTTCTGAAACGGGAAGAAAGAATGCTGCTTTTATTTATAAGGCGCTTAGGGATATTCGATCCGACATAGAAACTAGATCTCTAACTGAACTAGTAGAACGTGCGAAGCAATTTATTAGCTCACAAAAGGGTGCGGATTTAGACTATTTACGTGTAGTAGATGCAGAAACATTACACGAAGTCACATCCTTAAAGCAGTCGGCAGACGTTGTAGTACTCGTAGCGGTAACGTATGAGGGAGTTAGACTAATTGACAACATTTTTTTAACCTGATTGCTTGCTAAGAAAAATAATTCCCTTATCTTTGCACCCCAATTAACGCGGGATGGAGCAGTGGTAGCTCGTCGGGCTCATAA
>DGBH01000108.1 GCA_002384205.1 Bacteroidetes bacterium UBA4009 | reverse complement strand
GCATGAAGGAGTTTATTCCGGTAAGGAAATGCTTTATATGTTGGAGGTTCCGTATCCAAGCAGATTTTTAGTATTGTGCTCTTTGGGATTAACCAATTTATGACTTGGGAAGTTTTAAATGATTTGCAAATAAGCCGAATGTAAGTTGATATGGTCTCAAAGGTCCAAAAAGTGATTATTTTTGAAACTGATGTACACGTTATTACGATTTCAGAATCTACTAATCGGAGTTACCTTACTCGGCATTTCATCCTGTAAAAGCCCAAGTGTGGTAACAGACGAAACTATAAACCAAGTAGATTCATTGGTTTTATATCCTTACTGGATTGCGATGATGAACGATTCTACTGTTAATTACTACGATGCAGTGAACGCCTTTGATATATATTGGAAAAACAGAGTAAAACCCACAGAAGATAATGGCGAAGCAATAGATATTTTTGGCAATCAAAAAAGCCCCGAAGAGGAGCAAAATGAAAAGTCCAGAACCTCCGAATACGTATTTGAATACAAGCAATTTCTGAACTGGAAGCAAACACATAAAAATTTGATAAAGCCAGATGGAACTCTTTTGACTAATGAAGAGATAATGAACGAATGGGAAAAGCAAAAAAACGAGAGAACCCAATAATGAGAATATATACATCACTTCTTTTTACTGTACTTCTGGCAAGCACAGTATGTGCCCAAAATTTAGCAAACTTCACCCAAGTAGGACCTGTCAAATTTCCTGCAAATCCTAGTGTTCAAACTACAGGAATGGGAAGAGTTTCTTATATGACCTACCACCCAACCGACAGTTCTATTTTATTCGCAGTATCATCCTCAGGAGGTATATTTAAAACCTCAAACGAGGGCTTAACTTGGAACCCAATAAGCGACATGCTCCCTCCCACGTATTGCGCCTCTTTGGCTATCAATCCGTTAAACACGCAAGTCATGTATTTAGGTACAGGAGATGCTAATTATGGTTATCGTGGTGGTTTGGGTGTATGGAAAACAACTAACGGAGGAAAAACGTGGAATCAAACAAGCAGCGGTCTGGGAAATATATTAGTCTCCTACATTAGGATGACTCCTGGCGATACTAATACGCTAATAGCCGCTTGCTACAATGGCATCTATAAAAGCACCAATGCAGGTTCCTCTTGGGTCAAAAAATCGTCTATAAACACCAGTTACCGTGACTTGCACTACCAACCTGGAAATAGTAATATTCTGTATGCTGCGTCCAATACCATGTTTTATCGTTCGTACAATAACGGTGATACATGGATAGAATCTAACCTTAACAGTAACATTACTTGTGATGGTATCAAGATAAGTACCTGTCCAAAAGACACCTCTAGATTATATTGTGTAGTATGGAAAACAGGAACAAATCCATTTGGTGGGGTATACAAATCCGTAAATAATGGGGCCTCGTTTACATTAATGACGGATACCCCAAATATACTTGGCTATGCAAGTGATGGCAGCAGCTTGAACGGACAAGGAGCATACAATCTCGCTATACAATGTGATCCAAACGATGCGAATGTGCTCTATGTAGGGGGCATTAACATCTGGAAATCTCTAAACGGCGGCGCAACATTTAACTTGAATTCTGCTTGGGGATTTGGTGTACATGCAGACAAACACGGATTTCTTTTTTCACCATACAATACCAAAAAGCTATATGTATATCACGATGGAGGATTAGATAGAACGACCAACGGAGGCACTAACTGGACTACCATGGAAGATGGTTTAAGTGCTTCAGAGTTTTATACCCTTGGAGCCAGTGGCGTATACAATAACCATATTTTAGGTGGCCTACAGGATAATGGCATGGATGTGGCTGTAAACAAAAATTTCAGTACGGTAAGAGGTGGTGATTGGGGCGGTGATTTTGCTTTTGATGCATTTAATAAAGAGTTAGTCTATGAAAATGGAGGAATCAAAAGAAACGTAGTTACCCACGTTACAGGAAGTATAAATGGTAATGGAGGCGTGTATACCGTACATCCCAATGACAGTAACGTGATGTTTGAGGCAACCACAGACATTTATAGAACCCAAAACCTGAGAGCCAATCCATCTAACAGTGTAAGTTGGAGCAAAATTTCTAGTTTTTCGGGCACTACCTCCAAAGTAGGTATGGCTTATGCGCAGTCCTCAAGTGGCACTTTTTATGCAGCATTCATTCCCCAAAAACTGTACAGAAGCACTAATATTAATAGTAGCAACCCTTCTTTTACGGAGCTTACTAATTTCCCCTATAAAAGCGGTGAGCAAATACAACAAGTAGAAACATCACCTAAAGACTCCAACGTAATCTATGTCGTAACAACGCAGTCGCGAATCTTGACGTCTCACAATAAAGGAACAACATGGACAGTCCTTACTAAAAACTTACCTGCATTAAACTTAATCAAATTTGAAGTAGACCCCAATGCACAAGATTCAAGTATGTACATCTGTAATGCTTTTGGAGTATACTATCGTAATCGATTTGTGAGCAATTGGATCCCTTTTTCACAAGGGTTACCTACTGTTTCTCAAATTACCGATATGGAGATTATGAATGACGGTACCTCTAACGCTAGATTGCATATCGCCACGTGGGGAAGAGGCATCTGGCAAACGGATTTATACAAAAATTCATCCGTAGCACCTACTGCAGATTTTAAAATTAGTTCTGCCAGTAATCAGGCATGTGTAAATACCATCATACTTCTTGACAATTCAACAGGTTCACCCTTAGGAAGGAAGTGGACTATTACCCCATCAACAGGTTGGAGCTATGTAAACACAACGGACTCGTTATCCAAGCGAGCAGAGATACGTTTTAACACTTCAGGGATTTATTACATTTCCCTCAACGTATACAATAGTATGGGAAATACACTAAAAACCGAAAGCTACCTATACTCACCCATAACTACGAGTGCCACCTGCAATACTACCACAACTAACTTGGGAGGTTACACCATTGGTATTTATAAATTTGAACTTAACACTATAAACAATACATCGGGCACAGGACAAACGAGCTACGAAGATTTTACGTGTAGTAATAGCACAGTGCTAAAGGCAAATACCAACTATACAGCAT
>DGBH01000039.1 GCA_002384205.1 Bacteroidetes bacterium UBA4009 | reverse complement strand
TTTCGTAAGCTTAGCGGTATAGGTAAATCACCTGTTTGTTTAATGTGAGATTGAGCCTTGTTAATGGCCATATAGCTGGCATTACTTTTAGGGCTTGTAGCTAAGTATATAGTGAGTTGCGAAAGCACTATTCTGCACTCTGGATAACCAATGTTAGTTACAGCTTCAAATCCAGTATTGGCAAGGAGTAAAGCATTGGGATTTGCCATTCCAATATCTTCACTTGCCGAGATAAGTAGTCTTCGGGCTATAAATTTAGGGTCTTGACCGCCTTCTATCATTCTGGCTAGGTAATAAACTGCCGCGTTAGGATCGCTTCCTCGTATAGATTTTATTAATGCTGAAATAATATCATAATGCTGCTCGCCACCTTTATCAAACATAGCTAGCTTTTTTTGAACGGCATCTTCCACCAACTTGTTGGTTATAGTGATTTGTTTGCCTCCTTTAAAATTTACTATTATTTCGAGGGCGTTTAATAGTTTACGACCATCTCCGCCACTTATGCGGACTAAAGCATCCCATTCCTTAATGGTTATATTTTTTTGAAGGAGTTGCACATCGGTTTTGCATGCATGTCGCACCAATTGTTTTAAGTCGTCTAGTTTGAGTGATTCCAAGACAAAAACTTCGCACCGAGAGAGGAGTGCTGCATTAATTTCAAAGCTAGGATTTTCGGTGGTGGCTCCAATTAAGGTAATAATGCCCTGCTCTACTGCACCTAACAATGCATCTTGTTGACCTTTATTAAACCGATGAATTTCATCAATAAATAAAATGGCACTACCGCCACTACCCATAAATTTGGTTTTTTGCGCTTTTTCGATGACTTCACGTACATCTTTAACCCCCGCATTTATAGCGCTAAGTTTAAAGAATGGTGTCTTGAGGGTATGCGAAAAAATCTGCGCTAACGTAGTTTTTCCTACGCCTGGTGGCCCCCAAAAAATGCACGAGTACATGCCCCCATTGTCTAAAGCCCGTCTTAAAGGCTTTCCGGGTCCAATAATATGTTGTTGCCCCACCACTTCGTCTAGTGTTTTAGGACGAATGCGTTCAGCAAGCGGCGGAGTAGTTGTATGAGTGCTTGGTTCGATAAGGAAGCAAAGATGAGTAAATTACCTCAAATATATCTTACAAGGCGTGATTGTTTCTAAAGTTATATTTCATTCATTTTTTTAATATAATGATTTACTTACTTTGTGGTTCATGAAGATCATTTTTGCGTCGCAAAATAAAAATAAGATTGCTGAAATACAGAGCAAGTTGCCTCATTTAGACATCCAAGGCTTAAATCCTTTGATGTTTCCCGATGAGCTGATAGAAACAGGGGATACCTTGGATCATAATGCGCTGCAAAAGGCTAGACAGGTATATGAGAAAACACACTCAACGTGTTTTGCAGATGATACAGGGCTTGAAGTAGAAGCGCTAAATGGGACACCTGGAGTGTATTCTGCGCGCTATGCTGGAGAGCAGCGTAGTAGTGAAGATAATATGGACTTATTGCTTAAAAATTTGGCAAATAATACCAATAGAAAAGCAAGATTTAAAACTGTAATTGCCCTTATTATAGAGGGTAAAGAATATCTATTTGAAGGGATATGCGAAGGTGAGATAACACATGTTGAATCAGGAGCTCATGGGTTTGGGTACGATCCTATTTTTGTGCCTGAAGGGCGTAGTGAAACTTTTGCAGAAATGACAATGGAAGAGAAGTCGGCTCTTAGTCACAGGGGAAAGGCCGTTGAGAAATTGGTCGATTTTTTGACTGAATTGGATGGGCAGAACACGAGAGATTAAATCTCAATCACTTCTTTTTAATAAATGCAGTTTCGTACATAGATATCCAATCTTGCACGCTTATTTTAGTCATTAGTTCACCAATTAAATCTAGAGGGATGTCGTCCATTCGTTTAAATCGAATACAGCTTTTGCCCATATCAAGCTTGTATTTACAGCGCTCGGCGTATTCCGCTATAAACCAATTGTATAGTTCAGTATTGGCATACATCCCCATGTGATAAAATGCGATAAAGTTTTTCTGCGAGGCAAGATTTACAAAAGGAAGTGGAAGTTGTGGAGAACAATGATAACCAGCTGGGTATATGGTTTTAGGAACCACATATCCTATCATTCCATAGTTCATACATTCTTCTAGTCCCGCAGGCATATTATCCAATATGGCTTTTCGTAAAGCACTGAAGATGGCTTGTCGATCTTCTGGTATTTGGGTAACATAGTGTTCGGGATTTTCAGCTATTACGTGCATAAGAGGTGCTATTTATTCCTCAAAACAAGGTGTTTTATTTAACTTTTATAGAATAATATTGCATAAAAATAAGACAATGACGAATAAGTGGCAAAAGTATACAGCGATAGGAGTGATAGCATTGGTGTTTATTCTTATTGTGACTCGATTAATAGCAAACAGAGTATCTTGGGAAGAAGAAGATCATGCTATTCTAACTTCGACTTGCCTAGATGATTTAGGTGGATATGCTGTTAGGTTTCCCTTGTTAAGCGAGGATTATTGCTCGTGCACATCAGACACACTGATGAAACATTTTACAAAAGCAGAATACCTACTTGTCAATAACGAGACTGATGAAATACAGCGCGAAAAAATGTTGCCCGTAATAGCGGAGTGCTATAGTATATATCAGGAAGGGATGTTTAAAGCTAATCGTTTAGATTAAGTTTTTACATGCCTAATTCTTTTTTCTGATCAGCATTAAGAGGTGCGGGAGCGTCTATCATAATGTCACGACCCATATTGTTCTTAGGGAATGCAATTACATCTCGTATAGAATCGGTGCCTGCAAGAATAGCTGTAAGTCTATCTAGACCAAAAGCAATACCGCCATGTGGTGGCGCTCCATATTCAAATGCATTCATTAAGAAACCAAATTGCTCTTGAGCTTCTTCTTCGGTAAATCCAAGTAAATCAAACATTCGTTTTTGCAACTGTTTGTCATGTATTCTAATACTGCCTCCACCTACTTCCATACCATTTATGGCCATGTCGTAAGCGTTTGCTTTTACCGCTCCTGGATCAGATTGCATTTTGTCTCTATCTGCAGGTATAGGTGAAGTAAAGGGGTGATGCAT
>DGBH01000106.1 GCA_002384205.1 Bacteroidetes bacterium UBA4009 | reverse complement strand
GGACAAGGTGGTTTAAATCTGCCAGACAGAGATTACTATTTACAAGACGATGAAAAATTCATTGATATACGTAAAGCATACGTAGCTCATATCAATAAAATGTACACGTTAGCCGGTTTAAAAGCAGGAGCAGGGGAGTCTATTTTAGCCCTCGAAACCAAGCTTGCGACAATTAGCTGGAGTAGGTTAGAAAGAAGAGATCCGGATAAGACGTATAACAAAAAGAGTTTTGCAACATGGAGTAAAGAACTTAAAGCTACGGATATGATAAGCATTGCCAAAAACAGAGGTTTTGGTGCTTTTGATACTATTATTGTTAGCCATCCTTCTTATTTTACTGCGCTTGATGAGCTTATGGCGACTACCTCCGTGCAAGATTGGAAAAATTATTTGACATGGAACACGTTAACAGGTTATGCAAACCACCTTAATGCAGCACTAGAAACAGAAAACTTTGCTTTTTATAGCACCAAGTTACGCGGTACAAGTACCATGAAACCGCAGGATGAGCGAATTTTTGCTACTATGGACAATATCTTAGGCGAGCCGCTGGGTGAACTTTTTGTAAAAGAATATTTCTCTGAAGACAGCAAAGCCTATATGGTAACCATGATCGAAAATCTTAGAGCGGCTTACATAGAGCGCGTTAAAGGACTTACCTGGATGAGCGATGTAACCAAGGAAAAAGCCATTAAAAAACTAAATGCTTTCACCTATAAAGTGGGTTATCCTGATGTGTGGGAAGATTATTCTCAACTTGAAATAGTATCTACAAGTCATTTCCAAAATATACTAAACTCACGCACCTGGGGATATGCTAAGATGCTGGATAAGCTAGGTAAAGAAGTAGATAAAAATGAATGGCACATGTCTCCACAAATGGTGAATGCCTATTATAGCTCAAGCAATAATGAAATCGTTTTTCCAGCGGGAATCTTGCAACCACCTTTCTTTCATAAGGATTTTGACCATGCGATAAATTACGGTGGAATTGGTGCTGTAATTGGTCATGAATTTTCGCATGGATTTGATGACCAAGGAAGTAAGTTTGATTGGAACGGTAACTTAAACTCATGGTGGACGGATGAAGATAGAACTAAATTTGATGCACTAGCACAAAAACTAGGCGAGCAATATGACAGTTACTCTCCAGTGGATGGCATGAATGTAAATGGTAAAATGACCATGGGTGAAAATATAGCAGATTTGGGTGGCGTAACCTTGGCGTATGAAGCGCTTAAGAAACAATACAATGGCATCATGCCAGAAGATATAGATGGATTTACCTGGCAACAACGCTTTTTCTTAGGATGGGCCAATGTGTGGAAAGGAAATATTAAAGAGGAAGAACTGGTAAATCGTTTGAAGTCGGACGTGCATTCTCCAGGAGAGTTTAGGGTAATCGGGCCATTGGTCAATTTTGGTCCTTATTATGAAGCTTTTGGAACGTGCCCTTCAGGTGCTATGCATAAGCATGATTCTGCCCGAATTAAAATCTGGTAATTATAACAATATCACTATCCAAAAAAAGCGACATTCAATTTAATGAATGTCGCTTTTTTTGGAGCTATACATATGACATTTTAGTTGCCAACCGCCTTATCAAATTCGGCTAATGGGTCGGGTTGTACGCCTTCTTTCATTCCTACTAATGTTAGGGTCACATTTATAAACTGCGCATGGGTTTCAAAATCGCTAATAATCTCTCTTACGTCTGGGTGTATACTAATGGATTTTGATCCATCTATGATTACGTTTGATCCTGGAGGAACCTTGTTTAGCGTATCCAGAATACTTGCTTTGTGCAAGAAAGTAACATCTTCAGCCAGCTGAAAATGAAAAATATTATCGGCTGTATTTTGGTCAATATTTACCAAATAGGGCTTGCGGTAGTTCAGGTATAATATCTCGAGAATAGCCACGGTTAATCCTATGCTTACGCCCCAAAGTAAATCTTTAAAAACAATGAATAAAATGGTCACTAAAAAAGGTGTAAATTGATTTAAACCCGCACTCCACATTGCCTTAAATGTACTAGGATTAGCAAGCTTAAAACCGACTATGAGTAGAATGGCAGCCAAACTAGCCCTGGGTACAAGATTGAGTAATTGCGGTAATAACGCAACAAAACCCAAAATGAAAAAACCGTGAATGATAGCCGACATTTTGGTTTTACCACCACTTTGAATGTTGGTGGAACTGCGCACAATAACTTGAGTTATGGGCAAGCCGCCTAATAAGCCACTCACCATATTCCCGATTCCTTGTGCTTTAAGTTCTCTATTGGCAGGTGTTACACGTTTTTGCGGATCCATTTTGTCTGTAGCTTCCGCGCTAAGCAGGGTTTCTATACTGGCAACCAGTGCGATTACCAGTGCCGTTTTCCAGACTAATGGATTAGATATGGCAGAAAAACGTGGGAAGGTAAAAAACCCAAAAAAATCGTTTGCACTTGTGGCAACCGGTACGTTTACCAGATGTTCAGTTAGCATCTCATGGCTTCCTCCTCTATAAAGATAAACCAAACCAATGCCCGAAAGAATGGCAACCAGTGGTCCTTGAATGTAGGTGAATAGCTTAATGCGTTGCATAAAGCCTTGTTGCCATAGTATTAAAATGAGCAAGCCCAGAGCTCCTATACTAGCAGCTCCAAAATCAGGATTACCAAAGGCATTGATGATTTCGGTTAAGGTATTTTCTCCATCTACCTGCCAAAAATCCATGTCACCTTCTAGGTCTTTATCGTATCCAAGCACATGCGGAATCTCTTTTAGAAAAATGGTGATGCCAATTCCCGCCAACATTCCTTTAATGACAGAAGACGGAAAGTAATAGCCTATGATTCCGCCGTTTAAAAAACCGAGGAAGATTTGTATGCCTCCCGCAAGTACAACAGCAAGTAAGAAAGTTTGAAAGGCTTCGGCAAAGAGCGCATCAGGGGCGAGACTTTGATCTACTTGTGCTTTAAATTCTTGAAGAGCCGTAGCGATAATTACCGCTAGACCAGCTGCGGGGCCACTCACTCCTAATTGTGATCCGCTTAACGAACCCACTACAATGCCGCCTACAATTCCTGCAATGAGACCCGAAAATGCAGATACACCACTTACTGCGGCTATTCCCAAGCATAACGGAACGGCTACTAGAAATACAATTAGTCCTGCGGGTAAATCAGCATTGAATTGCGAAAAATATTTTTTCATGAAACTTTTTTTATGTTTTAAAATGGGTGGTTTATAAATGATTATCTCATAAACCTTAAATTTAGGTCACCTTGGGTAAATGGAATAATCCATTACCTGAAGATGACAAGATAAAAACGAAGTTTTTAAACCGATTCGGGAGGCTCGGTGGCGATACCTAGACTTATTGCCGAATAATAATTAGCGGCATGTATTCCATAAAAATTGCGTTGTAGGGCAGGGAAGATGGTGAGTGAGCTGTCTGATACCATTTTTAGATCGTCATCTATTTCAGTTTCGGCGTCTACCTCCGCGTCACTGCACTCTGCTACTTGGG
>DGBH01000037.1:3513-3858 GCA_002384205.1 Bacteroidetes bacterium UBA4009 | reverse complement strand
GGTAATACAACCTTAATAGGGGGTGTACGTATATCTAATTCTTTTACAGATATGTTTGTGAAGGACAAAACGGCATTAGCTAAAAATAACTGTGTGTCTCTTTCGGTAGGGATACTTTTTTAAATCTTTAAATAATAAAAAGGTAAACTTACCTTATGAATATAGCTTTAGCACAACTTAATTACATCATAGGAGATATAGAGGGCAATACAACGAAGATCTTAGCTGAGGTAGATGCTGCCAAGGTAGCGAATGCCGACCTTGTCGTTTTTTCTGAGTTGGCTATTTGCGGGTATCCACCCAAAGATTTACTAGATTATCCCAGTTTTATAGAGCGTTGTGAAC
>DGBH01000037.1:0-3205 GCA_002384205.1 Bacteroidetes bacterium UBA4009 | reverse complement strand
CCATCGTTAAGTGGATTGGCAAAAGGAAAAAAACTATATAACTCAGCGTTTTTCTTTTCTGATCAAAAACTACTTGCTAAGGTGAATAAAACCTTACTTCCTACTTACGATATTTTTGATGAGTACAGATATTTTGAATCGAATAATGTGTTTGAATGCGTAGATTTTAAAGGTGAGCGTATTGCAGTTACCATTTGCGAAGACTTATGGAATTTAGACGATGAAAAACTGTATCATGTAACTCCGATGGATGAGCTTATCAAACAAAATCCTACAGTTATGATAAATTTAAGTGGCTCGCCTTACAGTTACAATCATGTAGAAAAACGCCGTACCCGAATGCAACTCAATGCCAAAACCTATGGTTTGCCTCTTTTTTATGTAAACCAAGTAGGGGGCAATACAGACATTCTATTTGATGGAGGTTCTATGTTTATCAATAGATTAGGAGACATTGTAGAAGAGTGTGAATTTTATAAAGAAGACTTCAAGGTCATTCAATGGGATAGCAGTACGCTCTATGAAGACAATCACCAAGAATACTATGATTATGATATCGGCTTAATACACGATGCATTGGTGATGGGAGTGCGTGATTATTTTAGTAAAGTTGGCTTTAAAAATGCAGTTTTAGGTAGCAGTGGAGGTATAGATAGCGCAGTGGTTCATGCAATTGCTGCAGAAGCTTTAGGAGCGGAAAATGTCAAGGCGATTACCATGCCTAGTAAGTATAGTAGTTCTGGATCGGTAGACGATGCCCAGAAGTTGGCACAAAATCTAGGTTCTCCGTTTAGTATAATTCCTATTAAAAAAGCTTTTGATGCTTTTGAAGAAACACTTGCTGATGAATTTAAAGGTACAGAGCCCAACGTAACCGAGGAAAATTTGCAAGCTAGAAGTCGTGGCATTATTCTCATGGCGTATAGCAATAAGTTTGGCAACATGGTGCTCAATACCAGTAACAAGAGTGAAAGTGCCGTTGGCTATAGTACCTTATACGGCGATATGTGTGGCGGATTATCTGTAATAGGAGATTTATATAAGGAGCAAGTGTATGAGTTAGCACGCTTTATCAATCGTTATGGTGAGGTAATACCCTATGAAATAGTAAACAAAGAACCAAGTGCGGAGTTAAGGCCAGATCAAAAAGATATTGATTCATTACCCCCGTATCCGGTATTAGACAAAATACTATTCCACTACATAGAAGGGAAAAAAGGATGGCAAGAAATAGTTGATTTGAATTTAGAAGGCGCAGACGAAATACTGATACGCAAAATAATACGTATGGTAGATCGCAATGAGTATAAACGTTTTCAGGCACCACCAACACTTCGTATCAGCCACAAAGCATTTGGTTTTGGTAGAAGTATGCCAATAGTGGCAAGGTATAATCATTAGGGACTCACTTACACTATTTACCTTTATATTAACCTAAATAGGGGAATAGTCTCGACAGTCATCTATATAAAGCTAAACAAATCCTTCAACTAATCTGTTAGTTAATAAAACACCTTACAAATATGAAAAGAACAGCAACAGCCCAATGGAAAGGTGCCGGTATAGATGGCACAGGAAGTCTAACTACCCGTAGCGGAGCTTTCCAAGAACAACCTTACACCTTTAAAACCCGTTTTCAAAATGAAGATGGAAAATTAGGCACGAATCCAGAAGAGCTAATAGCTGCTGCTCATGCAGGTTGCTTTAACATGGCGCTTAGTTTTCAACTGGCAGGTGCAGGGTTCCCGGCTAAGGTGTTAGATACAGAGGCTGTGGTTACTATGCGCAACGAAGATGTGCATTGGCATTTTGATTATATTACATTGAATCTAGTGGGAGATGTACCTGGTATTGACGAGGCTAAATTTTTAGAATTAGCAAATTCGGCTAAAGACTCGTGTCCTATTTCAGAGGCTCTTTCTGCGGTAAAAATCGTTTTGAATGCTAGCTTGAAATAAATTTTACCTTCCCAGTTTGGATTAGTACACCAAGCTGGAGTTAAGTCTATACCTATCTGGTAAATTGAACCTTAACGTAGTGTACTTGTAGTTCGTTTATTTTAAGCGCTATAAAGTATTGTCCGTTTGGTAATTGAGCGTCTGGCGTCCATGATGCTTCGTATTTTTCGGGAGTCAGTATTCTCTGCTCTAGTATAGCGACCTGTCTGCCTTGCATATCAAAGACCATAAGGCTGATTGCTGCGGTATGAAAAATCCCGTAATTAATAGCAAGGCTTGATGTAAATGGATTAGGAGATGCATGGTAAATGATTCCTTTATCAATGTGGAGATCACCTGTGCCTAAAGTACCATCGCCGTCCAAGGCGATATCCCAAGTACCTTCAAGTATTCCATTTCCGTTATCTGTAAGTGATATTATACGATGTGTTGCGTCATATTGACCGCTGGTAATACGTGCAGCAGCATCTTCAGCAATATCTGTATCTCCCTGAAAATAGAGTTGAGTAGTAATGGTAGGAAATCCGGGAGGAGTGATTTTTAAATGAATATGTGAAGGGCGGTATTTATTGCCATTCAGGTATTTGCCCGGTTTTATGGTTTCAAAAGTGTAAAATCCTTGCGCATTACTAGCTATTTTGCCTCTTAACTTAAAACCAATAGTATCATATTCTCCGTTATGGTTAGCATGCCAAATGTCAACTATGGTGTTGGGTATAAATTTACTGCAATCTAATGTTTGAACTCTGCCGCTTATTCTTATTCGAGTGCCTATCTCAGCATCTGGCGCCAACTTTTCGGAGGTTAAGGTTGGAGGATTGGCGCTATAAAATGGCCCCTCGCCGTAATAGTCGAGTGTGGTTTTTTCACAGGCGTTTTGTTTGTTGATTACGGTGCTTCGTGCACTAGATGCTAATGGTGAGAAAGTAAAAGCAGCTGCTGTAAGAGATATGTTTCTAAGAAACTGACGTCGAGATTCTTTATAGTTAGACATAGGATGTAAAGATACATCAATTAGGTAAAAAAAACTAAGTGCTGAGATTCTGTTATTATAGTAGCTCATATCTTTTTTCACCTTCTCCGTCTATTTCTTCTCAAGTATCAACGTCCCTTGCAGGAGACGTTGATGGAGTTGAATCATGGTTTTATTTTATTTAGGTCTAATGTAAGTTGATCTTCTAAAAACAATACCGTCCATAATAACTACATTTCTGGCAGAATGTGCAGGAGGGGCAGCTTTAGCGATT
>DGBH01000192.1:412-4859 GCA_002384205.1 Bacteroidetes bacterium UBA4009 | reverse complement strand
AAATTCCCACATAGAACGATAACATCATGTAAGAACTCCTTTTCCCCTGTAAAATCACCCTTTGTTATAACTACATTTCGGTCAAAATTAGCTTGGATTCGATCGTTCAGCATCTGGGTAAAGCCCTTCTCATTATTCTTAATCATCTCCACGTATTCCAGGATTGGGATGGGCTCCTCATAGGTAACGTGCACCGTTTTTTGCATATGCGGCCAGAAACTAGTATAGTTGAGCGTTGTTGGAACTACGTGTAAATTCATCGTAAAATCACTTCGCTTAGCCATTTCGATGGCAATACCCGCTGTTCCATTTTTAAGAGGTCTTAATGCTTTCTCTGGATAAGCAGAACCTTCAGTAAAAATAAGAATTCCATGCTTAAGCTTAAATCGTTCATACAGTTCATCCATGGTGCGTGCATTCCCAGACCTTGCCGTTTTGGCATCTGCATCTCTCGCTCTAAAAATGGGAAGTATACGCATACTGCGCAACATATAATTTGGTTTTGGTTTTAAAAAAGCATCCCCGCGCGCTAGTGTATAAACCCTTCTACCTGAGATATGCTCAAAAATAACTCCGTCTAAAAATGAATTCGGATGATTACATGCCAGCAAAACGGGTACATCTTTGGTGAAGTTTTCAATACCATCAAAATGTATTTTTCTAATCATTACTCCCATAGGAAGCCTTAAGCTATTCCTAACAAAGTGAAACATCCATTCGTTTACCATTCTATTTTAATATTACTGTACCTAGTTGGTCTGTTATTTTTTTTCTTGCTTCTTGTAAATTGGCATGCACATTTTGATAGATAGAAATATCTTCATCTGTTTCCGCCGTTTTAAGTCCCTCTTGATTTTCTAGCATTAGGATATCTATATGCTTCAGCTTTACATAATTTAAATTATCTACCACTAATTGCTTGTAATTATCCTCATCTGTTTTTATGAACTTCTCGTAATTTTCTTCCCAACCTTTACTTAACTGATGTTTAGTTGAAAGCACATCTGCAGCTAGCTTACTACTCTTATGATTGCGAATAAAAAAAAGTTCGTTTAAAACTTTGTGCTCTTCCAGTTGATTTTTAGCATCCAGAAACAGGTCAGCATATTCCTGCGTTATCGGCCAAATCTCATCTTCATGAAGTTCCTTAAAAATGTAGTGTGCCACGCTAATACCCTCTTCAAACTCCTTATCTGCATGCAGAATTAAGGTCTTTAACAACTGTAATTCTTGGTAGTTAGTGCTGTCTTTTTGCAACGCTGGCGGAGCGTCAAATTCATTAAAACTAGTAGCATATCCAATATCCGGTGGCACCATATTACCAACCGCATTTTCCCTTCTAGTTTCCCGATCTTTTACTTTTCTATTATCTAGCTTAAACCGATTAACCTCATCTATCAGAATTCTCTCTGGTATCTCAAGCATTGAAGCAGTCTCATTGATAAAAGCTGCTCTCTTGAGCGGATCTGGAATCGCTGCTATATTCTCCGCTATTGTTCTTGCTGTATCGGCTTTTTTTATAGGATCGTGCTTATACTCTCCTAGCTTGAGCTCCGTAATAAGTTCTATGAAGTTTTGTGAACGATTAGCTACGTAATTTTGAAACTCTGATGTACCTCTTTTTTGTATAAAGCTATCCGGATCTTCATCCGCAGGGAAAAGCGCTACTTTAACATTCAAATCTGCTTCTAATAGCGTTTTGATGTGTTTCAAACTGGCATTTACACCTGCTACATCTCCATCAAATAGCATGGTAATATTATGTGTAAATCGTTTAAGCAGCCGCGCTTGTTCTTCTGTGAAAGCTGTACCACTTGCCGCTACCACATTCTCTACCCCACTTTGGTTTAGGCTTACCACATCCATGTAGCCTTCTACTAAAAAAACTTGATCGGCTTTCCTTATCTCGTTTTTACTAATGCTAAGCCCGTACAGTTCTTTTCGCTTTTCATAAACTACGGTTTCGGGACTGTTTAAATATTTGGGAGCCTTGGTGTCTGTTTTTATTATCCTTCCCCCAAAACCCAATACTTTCCCACTCACATTGTAAATAGGAAAAACAATGCGCTCAATAAACGTATCTCTTAAATTACTTTCTAGTACCCCTTGATCTTCATTTATTTTTTTTACCAAGCCCGCATCAAATAACTGCAACGCGGTATAGCCGTTCTTTAGGCCCTCTTGCAGTAAATGTGTTTTTTCTGTACCCGAAAGTCCGATATAAAACTTATCTATTGACTGTTGATTAATTCCCCTTTCTGAAAGATAGGGCTTGTAAATAACCTTACCATCTTGGCTTTCGTTTAAGCGTTCGTAAAAATGGTTTTTAGCAAATTCTAAGCAAGCAAAAACACCCTCTTTTAGGATGGCATCCTCTTTCATCTCACTCACATCAATTTGACTCTCTTCAATTAGAATATTATACTTGTCTGCTAAAAATTTTATAGCTAATGGATACGAAAGACCTTCGTGCTCCATGATAAACTGAAACACATTGCCCCCTTGCTGACAGCTAAAGCATTTAAAAATACCCTTACTCGGAGAGACGCTCATACTGGGCGACTTATCGTCATGAAAAGGACACAGTCCTTTATAATTAGCACCCGATCTTTTAAGTGTAACATATTCGCCTACCACCTCTTCTATAGGTGCTATGTCAAATATTTTATCAATAATAGCAGGGGATATCATTAGAAGTCACAAAGAAACGAAATTATCTGTGCATGAACATGCTATTTCATAATTGTAGATCAATTATACATAGACTATTTGCACTGAATACATAAACAAGTAATTCTCCTTACATTTGCCCATATGAACCTTGCACTAAGGATAAAACAAATTGCTGACCAGCATTTTGATGCGATGGTTGCTAACAGAAGACACCTGCATCGCAATCCAGAGTTAAGCTTTGAAGAATTTGAAACCACTAAATTCATCGCTGAAAAGCTCAAAGAAACAGGTTATGATCTACAAACAATCACCGAAACAGGAGGCTATATCGATATCCTAGGTAAGAACCATAGTTCTAAAGTTATTGCACTTCGTGGAGATATAGACGCTTTACCCATTCTTGAAAAGAATGAGGTTGAGTATAAATCACAAAATGAAGGTAAAATGCACGCTTGTGGTCATGATGTGCATACCACAAGTTTACTTGGAGCTGTGCGTATTTTGCATGAATTACGAGAAGAATTTGAAGGTACTATTCGGTGCATCTTTCAGCCAGGAGAAGAAAGATTACCTGGTGGCGCAAGTATCATGATAAAAGAGGGTGTATTAAAAAATCCAAATGTCGAATCAATTCTCGGACAACATGTTATGCCGCTAATGGAAGTGGGAAAAGTTGGGTTTCGACCAGGATTATACATGGCTAGTGCAGATGAAATTTATATAAGAGTAATGGGTAAAGGTGGACACGGTGCCCATCCACATCAAAATATAGATCCTGTTATGATTGCCGCACAAATCATTACACAGCTACAGACTATTCCTAGCAGAAGAGCTAAACCCAGTATCCCAACAGTACTAAGTATTGGTAAGGTAATTGCCGAAGGCAGCACCAATATTATCCCAAACGAGGTATATATGGAGGGAACTTTTCGCACCTATGACGAGGAATGGCGAGCAACAGCACACCAACTCATAGTGCAAATGTGTAATGACATTTGCAAATTACATGGCGCTACCTGTGAAGCAGAAGTCAGAAAGGGATACCCGTTTTTGATGAATGACGAAAAGCTCACCGAAAATGCTAAACAATGGGCTACTGAATACCTTGGTGCCGAAAATGTTTTGGATCTTGAGCTTTGGCCGGCAGGAGAAGATTTCGCTTATTATTCGCAGGAAATTCCCGCTTGTTTTTACAGACTAGGCACCAAAAATGAAGCACAGGGAAAAACCAGCATGGTACACACTCCCACTTTTGACATTGATGAAGAAGCCTTAAAAATAGGAAGCGGACTAATGGCGTGGTTGGCGATACAAGAGTTGCAGACCAAATGAAATAGGGTTTATAGCTAGTTAAGCATGATGAAGTGTAGGTATGACCATTATTCGTCCTATGAAACATTCTTTAAATCAACAACATAATGAGCATCTACAAACAGCAACTCGGAAAGGAAGGCGAAGAAATAGCAGCAGCTCACCTGATAAAGGAAGGGTATACGCTATTGGCACGTAATTACCGAAGTGGACGAGCAGAAATAGACATCATCGCCATGAGAGATGATATCCTAATTATAATCGAAGTAAAAACCCGCGAGACAGACGCATATGGCAATCCCGAAGAAGCTGTAGGCAGCAATAAAGTGAATATGCTTGCGCAAGGTGCTGAGGATTATTTATTAGACAATAACTTGCATAATAACGTTCGGTATGATATCGTTTCGGTGATCAAAAACCAATACAAAACAGAAGTACATCATCTAGAAGATGCCTTTTGGCC
>DGBH01000192.1:0-187 GCA_002384205.1 Bacteroidetes bacterium UBA4009 | reverse complement strand
GGGTTATATTAAGTTTAACTCTTTTGGTATTCTATTTTGAATGCTCCAATTCCGATTATAGCTTTGCGTCCAAAATAGAGAATAATCACCGTCCTTACCTTTGTTGCCTTAACTCACTTTATATCTGTACATTAAATGAATAAACTTATTCTACTTCTATCCCTGTTTCTTTTTAACTCTGCCATTT
>DGBH01000121.1 GCA_002384205.1 Bacteroidetes bacterium UBA4009 | reverse complement strand
GCTATGACAAAGTCCCTCCTGTGTCTCTCCCCAGAGATTCACTTCTGTGTGACACCGTTAATGTGACACTAGATGCGGGCGTACCTGGACTTTTTTATCAATGGAGTACTAGCCCTCTAGACAACAAGCAAACGATAAATGTGCGAGATACTGGCGAATACTCTGTTATTGTACGAAATGCAAACTGTTTTTCGTATGATACCATTAGAATTTGGACTGCGACGATACCAGACATCGATGACCAGTTTTATTGCAACGAATTTACGTTTGAAGCTGAGGCTACTTCCATAGAAGAAGCAGAGTACAAATGGTCTACAGGAGAAACCACACAAAAAGTTACGCTTACACGTGCTGAAAATTACTGGGTTCAAGTTAAGCAAAGACATTGTATAAAAATTGATTCATTTAGCATAACCAATCCAATTATTAATCTTGAGCTAGGGATTGATAAACATTTCTGCGATAACATAAATGTAGAGCTAGACGCTGGACCTGACGGGATAACATACGACTGGAGCACTGGGGCTACTACTCAAAAAATAAAAGTGAACCAGCCTGATACATTCAGAGTAACGGTATATGACGCATATGGATGTGAAGCCACAGATTCTGTGATTATATCTGTTTCTCAATCACCAGAAGTTGACTTAGGTGACGACCTCACCATTTGCGTAAATAGCCCAACCAAAATTGAAGGACCAGTAGGATATGCGTATCAATGGAATACCGGATCTAAAGAACAGAGTATTACCACTATTACTCAAGGTGCGTATACCCTTAAAATAATAGACCAATATGGCTGCATAGCTACTGACAGCTTGTATATCACTGTAGATCCTGAAGCACTCCCCAATGAGCTCAGCGTTCCTAGCGCCTTTAGTCCCAATGACGATGGCCTTAATGAATTATTCCCTTTTACCCTTCCAGTCTCTCAAACCTCCTATTACATAACTATCTTTTCTAGGTGGGGAGAAAAAGTTTTCGATTCACGAGATGATATTAATAAACCCAATTGGGATGGTTATTATCAAGGAGAAAGAGTGCCAAATCAATTGTACATCTATTTTATGTACTACAGAGGTTGTGATGGGAATGCTCGTACAGCAAAAGGCAACGTATATCCGCTACGTTAACTTCGCTAAAGCCTGCTTGTCCATATCAAAAGTAAGTTCAGTTAGTAATAGCTGATCAAGCGTTCGCCATTCAAATAGATGTGTATTATCTCCTCCCAACTTAGTAGGCTGAATGGTGTGCATGTTATCTATTGTATCATTACAACTTACCCTATAATGTACAGCTATAATTTGCTCCTCTTTTCTGAAAGCACTTTCAATAAAATTTTCGGTCACATGTAAAAGTTGTTCTATTTTTACGGTCACATTTAACTCTTCCTTAAACTCTCTTACTAGACAATCTTTCGTCCCTTCACCCAACTCTAATCCGCCGCCTGGCAGTTTTAACATCTTAAAACCATTGATATTTTCGTTACTGACTAAAATTTTACCTTCTTTTATCCAAATACCATATACGCGTACATTAAATTTGCTGACCATATATGCCTTCAATTTTAATCAAAAACGGACTGCTAATTAACGAAAACCAACAATTTATAGCTGACATCTATATCGAAAATGGTTTTATAGCAGAAATATCGAAAAATGGAATTAGCCGCAGTGCGGACAAAACCATCGACGCATCAGGAAAATGGGTAGTCCCAGGCGTAATAGATGACCAAGTGCATTTTCGTGAACCGGGGCTCACCCATAAAGCAGAAATATACACCGAAGCAAAGGCTGCTGTTGCAGGAGGCACTACTTCCTATATGGAAATGCCAAACACCATTCCCCAAGCCACCACGCAGGAAGAACTGGCCAAAAAATACGCAAGAGCAAACGATTGTTCGCTAGCCAATTATTCATTCTTTATGGGCGGCACCAATGACAATATAGAAGAAGTACTAAAAACGGATCCCAAAACAGTATGCGGTGTAAAATTATTCATGGGAAGTAGCACTGGAGACATGCTCGTAGATAATGAGGATACATTACGGGGTATTTTTTCGCAAACCCCAATGCTTATTGCTACACATTGCGAAGACGAAGAAACGATTCGCCGTAATACCGCAAAGTTTGTGGCTAAATACGGTGAAGACATTCCTATGGAAGCTCACCCTATAATTCGTGATGAGGAAGCTTGTTATCTGAGCAGCAAAATGGCAAGTGACCTGGCCAGAGAATACAATGCTCGTCTTCATATATTACACATTTCTACGGCCAAAGAAATCGCGCTTTTTACCAACGTTATTCCTTTATCTCAAAAAAGAATAACCGCAGAAGTATGTGTGCACCATCTCTCTTTTAATGATACGCATTATACTCAAAAAGGAAGTCTTATAAAATGCAACCCCGCTATAAAATCAGAAGCAGATCAAAACGCGTTATGGCATGCATTAAATAACGATTATTTCGACATTATTGCAACCGATCACGCACCGCATACGTGGGAAGAGAAGCAGAACAAGTACGCAAAAGCACCAAGTGGTTTACCCTTAGTGCAGCACAGCTTACAACTTATGTTGGAGCATGCTAAGACAGGCAAAATAGCCGTAAACAAAGTAATAGAGAAAATGTGTCACGCTCCCGCCGACTTATTTGGAATCCAAAAAAGAGGCTACTTAAGGGAAGGATATTATGCAGACATCGTAATTCTAAATCCTGAAACACAAGAGACCGTAAGCAAAAATAACATCTTATACAAATGTGGATGGAGCCCGCTAGAAGGTGAGGTATTTACAACCGCTATCGAACAAACAATTGTCTCTGGACACCTAGCTTATTCCTTTGGCAAATTTGACGAGAGCAAAAAGGGCGAAAGGCTCATATTCAATCCATAAAATATGAATTTTATCAAGATAAGCTCACTCCTCCTATTCGTTGTTTTTTCACAAACTTGTGTAGCACAAACAGACTCTACAAAATCAACAAAACCTGTTTTTACAGATTACGAGACGCTGGCAGAGTTCCCCGGTGGACAAGATAGTTTAAACTGGTTTATTATGGAAAATCTAGAATATCCCAAAGAGGCATTAGAGAATGATATTTCAGGAATTGTTTACCTCATGTTTGTGGTAGATAAAAACGGTTATGTAAATGACGTGTCCGTTGAAAAAATAAAACTATACCAAAGCAAAAAAATCAAAGGCAGAAAAGGGAGAAAAAAACTACGATTAGAAAAAGAGGAAATAATTTCGTCCAATGATTATTGTTTGGGAACTTGCGCAGCAAACCTTTTGGCAAACTCACCAAGATGGAAACCTGCCACACAAAAAGGTAAAAACGTAAATATGCGATATCGCTTACCTATTAAATACGATATATATTAGACTCCGCAGGGAACCTCATTTTTCTCAGAATAAAAATAATACTTTCTCAGTGTATATTCGCCAAATGCACAGAAAGACATTCGCTTTAAGCGTTATACTATTATGTGGTTTTGGGTCCTTGGCTCAATATCCCTCTAATCCCATAAGGCCAACAGCCGAAAAAGAAAGACTTGCTGGCGTAGAAAAAAGAAATGAGCTGAAAGCCAACTCATCTTACCTTGGCATAGAAGCGACCAACATAGGCCCCACTATAATGAGTGGACGGGTAGTGGACATGGCCATAGATCCTTACGACACCAAACACTTTTTTGTAGCATACGCAACAGGCGGGGTATGGGAAACCAAAAACAACGGACAAAGCTTTACTTCGGTTTTTGATGACAATGGATATACTATTCATTGCGGTGCTTTGGCAGTCAACTGGGTAGATAAGATCCTATATGTAGGAACTGGCGAGGCTAACTCCAGCCGATCTAGTTATGCTGGTTTTGGAGTTTTTAAATGTGATTTTAGCATAAACGACCCGCAAGTTTGGAAGTTTTGGGAGTACCTAGGACTTGCTGCCACCCAACACATTAGTCGAATTATTCTTCATCCTACCAAGAGCAATGTTATCTATGTTGCGAGTATGGGTAGCCTTTTTTCTCACAATAAAGAACGTGGAATATATAAAACGATAGATGGCGGGAAAACCTGGAAACAAACACTCTTTGTTGATGAAAATACCAGTGCTATTGATTTGGAACTAGACCCCATAAATTCCAATAGACTCTATGCCGCTATGTGGCAAAAAGGACGAAGAGCTTGGAATTTTTGGGAGGGAGGCAAAAATAGCGGGGTACATATTTCTGAAGACGGTGGCGACTCGTGGAGCAAATCTGCATCCTTCCCGTCAGGTGAAAACATAGGAAGGATTGGGCTTAGCGCAAGTGGGAATTCTATTTATGCTTTACTAGATAATCAAGAGCAATACAAAAAAGAAGAAGCTTCTAGTGAAGGATTAACCAAGAAATCTTTTCAAACCATGACGCTGGATTCGTTTAAGAATTTGAGTGACTCCTCTTTAAATACATTTTTAAAACAAAATCGTTTTCCAGACAAATACAAAGCAAAAGACATTCAAAAAATGGCGAAAAAAGGCGAACTAATGCCTTATGATTTTTATGAATATCTGCACGATGAAAATGCGGTAATGTTTGAAGATCCCGTGAAAGGCGCCGAACTATATCGCAGCACAGATGCTGGTAAAACATGGGCTAAAATCCATGATGGCGTTCTCGAAAATGTTTGCTATTCGTATGGTTATTATTTTGGGGTGGTTACGGTAAACCCGAAAGACGAAAATCATGTTTTTATAGCGGGTGTACCTCTCTTGCAATCATATAATGGTGGAGGTAGTTTTACATTTTCGGGTGGCGATAATGTGCACGTAGATCATCATTATATCTGGGTAAATCCTGACAATCCTCTTCATCTTATTAATGGCAACGATGGAGGGGTAAACATTAGTTATGATGGCGGAAACCATTGGACTAAGTGCAACTCTCCAGCAGTTGGGCAGTTTTACACCATTGCAGTTGACAATCAAAAATATTATAATGTTTACGGTGGATTGCAAGATAACGGCGTTTGGAAAGGTCCAAATAATTATAGTTACAGTAACTCATGGCACCAAGAAGGCAAATATCCCTATGAACGCATTGCCGGTGGCGATGGTATGCAAATCCAGATAGACGATAGAGACCAAACGGTATATACAGGTTCTCAATTTGGGCACTATTACCGCAGAGATGCTAACGGGGGCTATACGTACATACATCCTATGCACGACCTAAAAACGGAGAAACTGCGCTGGAATTGGCAGACACCTATCCTTTTATCCATGCACAATCAAGATATTATGTATATGGCGAGCAACAAACTGCATCGCAGTATGAATAAAGGAGAAACTTTTGAAGAGATAAGCCCAGACTTGAGTAATGGCAGAAAAGATGGCGATGTGAGCTATGGTACTATTTCGTGTATATCCGAAAGTAAATTTAAATTTGGGTTAATCTATGCAGGCACAGATGATGGTAACATTCAGCTTACCAAAAACGGAGGAGAAACATGGAACAACATATCACAGAAACTTCCCCAACACCTTTGGATAAAAAAAATTGTAGCCAGCGAACATAAAAAAGAACGTGTGTATGCCCTATTGAATGGACATACCTGGGACCACTTTAATTCCTACATTTACATCTCTGAAGATTATGGAACTACCTGGACACCATTAGGCAAGAATTTACCTGCAGAATGCTTAAATGCTCTAAAAGAAGATGCAACAACAGAAGACATTTTATACGTAGGATCTGACGCAGGCTTATATATTTCTACAGATAGAGGAACTACCTTTCAAGCATTTAGCGATTTGCCTCCTGTAGCGATTCATGACTTGGCAATACAACAAGAGCAGCGAGACTTGTTAGTGGGCACGCATGGCAGAAGTATTTATAAGATTCAACTTGAACCTGTGTACCAATCTGCTACCTACCTAGATTCGGGCTTTGTATTTTTAAAAATGGATCCGTTAAAATACCGTGAAAACTGGGGTAACCTGAGCTATGAATGGAAAGAAACCGCACCCAGAAAAGAGGTGGTTTTTTATCTTAGTGAGCGATCCAACATAACCTTGGCAATTACAGATGAAAAAGGAAATCTAGTACTTGAAAAAGACATTAACGGAAAAAAGGGATTCAATACGCATTCCATAGAGCTTAAGTTTCAAGAAAATCTGAGTAATAATCTTAAAAAAGGAGATCTCGGTAAATACTATCCTGTAAAAGGCAAGTATACTATCTCCCTAAATAACGGATCTCAAACCCTAGAAAACAGCTTTATGATTCAATAATTAGAAATCTACCTGCTATTAACCTATTACTAACCTTATTTTTGCGCTATATTCAATCATGCAAGTTACAGAGGCCATATCTATATTCGAAAAAGTAGTTAAAGAACACTTAAACCTTACGCCAGAACAAATTCGTTGTGAGAATGACGGCGAATACTTAATACAACGAGGCGATGACACCGAGTTGTATGTGGACATATGGCAACCTACCGAAACTACGCAATGGCAATATTTTGATCGACAAAAGATTGCAGGTATTTTTCAAATTGTTGCACCCATATGCGAATATCCTGCCGATGAGCACTTAGCGATGTTTATGGAAGAATTGGCCCACCTCAATTTTCATCTTTTTTCTGCTTCATTTATTGCGAATTCAGAACAACGCATAGTGAGCATTCAATTTAAACGTGTTCTCGAAGGCCTAAACGAAACCGAAGTCATAGAACCGATAGAAGCAGTAGGTTATTATGCAGAGAACCTGAAAGAATACCTTTCAGAAAAGTATCACGTAAAAAAAATATAACCCTCGGGCAACCTCTCCACCTCTGAGTACATCTAAAGCACATCCAGCGCAATGAGCCCTAGTGAATCACACGATGAAATATCTTTGATTAAAGCTTGCAGCAATGGAGATCATAACGCTTTTAAAAAAATTTACGATATACACTCAGGAACCATGTACAGCATTTGCTTACGATATATGACCAACGAAGATGAAGCTAAAGATGCTTTGCAAGAAGGCTTTATCAAGGTTTTTAATAGTATAGGCAAGTTTCAATTTACGGGTAGTTTCCAAGGTTGGATGAAGCGTATTTTTGTGAATACCAGCATAGAACAAATTCGCAAACGTAAGGTACACTTTGATGTCTCGGAACTAAATACGAATGAGCTCCCGCTTACTTCCCGAATAGAAACTGGCAAGCTGGATGCAGAAAAAATGATGCGTTTAGTGCAACAATTACCCCTTGGATATCGCACTGTCTTTAACATGTTTGTAATTGATGGATATAGCCACAAAGAAATAAGCGACTATTTAAATATTAATGAGAATACTTCTAAGTCTCAATTATTTAAAGCCCGCAAGCAACTCCAAGTTTGGCTAAAGAACTGGTTTTAAACAATGCCAAAATT
>DGBH01000173.1 GCA_002384205.1 Bacteroidetes bacterium UBA4009 | reverse complement strand
TAAAATCGTACTTTCCAAAAGAAGAATAGTCAAGACTTCCTTCCCGTGCCGCAGTCACTTTAAAAATAGGATCATTGTTAAAAATTTTAGCAATAGCTACCGACGCCTCACCTATTTGTAGTATGTTGATACTCGGTTTTAGTTGTAAAGCAAAGTGATAGACATTGTCAAAAACTACAGGAACATCATTCACGCTAACATCTCCTTCTATCCAACCTTTTTGAGAGCTTGTAAAAGCTAAATCTATTATTTTGGTTTCCTTTGATTGCAGGCCAAAACTCTCTGCACCTTGCTGAACTCCATTTATTTTAAGCACTAACGTAGAAGACTCTATCGCGTCATCCCCATTATTTACGACCTTCACGCTTAGTTTTACTGGGCTTTGTGGTTTTACCACGGGTTCCTCAAGCCAAACCGAATCGATACTTATATTTTGAAACTTTTCAGGAAGTATTTTTATAAGATGCAGAACTAAATTACTATCGATCTTGCTGTACTCATCCTTTTTTCGCTGCTGAAAATCGCTTATGGCAAACGTATGCTGTGATGCATACCCCTCACTGCTGTATTTGGCGCTTATTTTTTGCACTATCTTAGAAAAGTCGTTTGGATAATACGAGATCGTCATATCATCTAACAGCTTTATAGCATTTTCGGAAGTATGCACATGGCTAGAGTATGGACTAAGGTCATTATTTAGAATTTGAATTTCCGCATCTGGAGATAAATTCTGTATAATTTCTCGCGCTGTATTTTTTGCATTTTCAAACAGCTGTCCATTCTCGCCTTCGGCACGCATGCTCTCTGAATTATCAATATAAATACTAACTAACTGCCGACCTGATTGGGTTATTTTAGAAGGAATAAAAGGTAAGGCAAAGGCCAAAATAAGTGCCGCGAGCGCCAGCATACGACTAGCAAGTATTAACCACTTTTTGATTTGCCTAGTCTTACTGCTCTGCGTTTGGATCTCTTTAAGCATAGCCAAATTACTAAAGACTACTTTTTTATACTGCCTAAAATTATATAAATGAATGATAAGAGGTATGGCTAACAGTAGTAAGGCCCAAAGAAAAGTAGGATTCTGAAAATTCATTTGCACTAACAGTGCGAAGTTAACCTCTCGCTCTATTACAAACGAATAAAATATTTAGACGCGATGAACCAATTAAAGGTTAAAGATTTGCTAAAAACGCATCAAAGGTTATTGGCTCTTGATAATTGAAGCCCGTATAATAGTTGCATTGCAATTTAAACTGTACTGCATTTTTAGCATCCTTTTTTAATTCTATTATTACGTTGCCATACCGCTGTGCATATTTCCCCTCTATAAATGTTGGTTTTGCTTTCAAAAAATAAAACCAAGATTCTTGGGTAGAACCACTTATACGCTGTGCGGTATGTTTATTGACATGTAAGATATAATCATCTATTTGCAGTTGACTTTTTATGTAGTCTATAAAATAATGGTGAATGTCTAGGTTAGGCTGTTGACCTACTTTGATGATGATACCCGCAGCGTCTTGACGATTGATAACATAGGTTGAAATATTTTCATTTGCCGTTTTGGCTGCCTCCCATTCTGTTTGAAGATAAATAAGTAAATCATTTATTTTAGGGTAATTATGACACATCTCATCCGCAAAACCTTCCTTGCGCTTAATTTCCTGAGCATACGAAAAATCCTCGTCTTGTAGCTGAGCAAATAATTTTTTAAAATACGATGGCATAAAACCTAATGTCATATAACACTTTTGATTTACGTATGTTTGCCATTTAGTTTGAAACTTTCAATAGTCATAGTAAACTACAATGTAAAGCATTTCCTCGAGCAGTGCCTTAAGTCTGTGCAAAACGCTACACAAGATATTGATGCTGAGGTCTTTGTCGTAGATAACAATTCTGTAGACGGCTCTAATGAAATGGTAAGAACTCTATTCCCCGAGGTAAAACTTATTGCAAACCAAGACAATGTTGGCTTTAGTACCGCCAATAATCAAGCCATAAAAGAGAGTAAGGGCGAATATATTTTACTCCTAAACCCCGACACCATTGTCCCAGAAAACTGCTTTACCAAATTACTCACCTATGCAGATAGTAAGCCTAATCTAGGTGGTTGCGGTGTGCACATGGTAGACGGACAAGGCAAATATTTACCTGAAAGTAAAAGAGGTCTTCCTACTCCAGAAGTCGCTCTTTATAAGATGATTGGGCTAAACAAAGTGTTCCCGAAATCTAAAAAATTTGGTAAGTACCACTTGGGATACTTGCCCGATGATGAGAGTAATGAAGTAGATGTGCTTGCCGGTGCATTTATGTTATTAAGAAAAGAAACATTAGATCAGGTTGGCTTGCTTGACGAGACTTTTTTTATGTACGGAGAAGACATTGATCTAAGTTACCGAATAACCGAAGGAGGTTGGAAAAACTACTACTTTGCAGAAACAAGTATCATCCATTACAAAGGAGAAAGCACCAAGAAACAAAGTATTAATTATGTGCGCGTCTTCTATAAGGCGATGATCATTTTTGCGGAAAAACATTATACGGGAAATAACAAAAACCTTTTCAAACTATTTATAAATACAGCCATATATGCGAGAGCTGCCATCGCACTAGGGGTAAATACATTTCAAAAATATTGGATGCCTGTTGTAGAAGCAATTCTAATTTTCGTATCTATATATTGGCTAAAGGGCTATTGGGAAGAGCATATCAAAAGAGGTAATGAAATATATCCTATTGAGATGCTGACAATTCATATTCCTTATTATACTGTAACATGGATTTTAAGTATGTGGTTTTTGGGGAGCTACCGAAATCGATGGGATTTCAGTAAAATGATACGGTCTTTGCTTATTGGCGCCGCACTCATTTCCATCATCTATGGGTTTTTACCTAACTCGCTGCGATACAGCAGGGGAATCATTTTATTTGGCACGCTCGTGGTAGCAGCCGTATTATTTGCTTGGCGCACTGCATTACATTTCTTTAAGTACAAGACACTAAATTTTAGCCACAGGAACAACACAAAGAGCATCCTTGTAGGTGACAAAAAGAATTGGAATAAGGTTACTCAACTACTACATAGCTATAATCAAAACTACCAGCAGTTAGGCTATGTAAATGATGATGAAAAAGATAGTACAAACTGGCTCGGTCGTGTAAATCAGTTACAAGAAATTGTCAAAATATACGACGTCAACGAAATTATATTTAGTACTAATAATATTACTACTGAACGCACCATGCAGCTAATGACTAAAATAGGACCACATGTAAACTATTATACGTTGCCTGCAGATAGTAATTTTGTGATCGGGAGCCATTCTAAAAATGCCAACGGTTTATATTTTGGAGAACAAATTGAACTCAATTTAAGTAAGCAAGAGTATAGATCGCAAAAACGAATTTTTGATGTTTCGTTAGCCATTATAGCGATGTTACTCTCTCCTATGCTGAGTATGATACCCCTTACCCGAAAATGGGTTTTAAATTCTGTTGCTGTTTTATTGGGCAAAAAAACGTGGGTGAGTTACAGCAGCAATGCCATAGACAAACTACCTAAATTGAGTGCGGGGGTGTATAACACCGCGTATCTGTTAAGAGAACCTAATGAGCTATTTGCACAAAATCTCGATCAACTTTATGCTAAAAACTATGGTGTTCTTATGGATATAAGGGCCGTAACCAAAGGATAAAACTGTTTTTCAACTATTGTTAAAAATCCCAATAAAGACTACATTTGTCAAAAATAGTAAACCTACTTTTGAGGTTACGTCTAATTTATATCTTACTGACTGTCATAGCGGTCTTTACTGCTAGTGCTCAATCAAAACTTGGGGTTACAATAACGAACCCCGGTGATATTCATTTATGCATTGAATCTGATTTTATAACCATTGAGGTACGAAATATTTCTGCTTCTACCGTAACTGGGATAGAAACCAAAGTAGTCTTGCCGAGCGGGATGACATACGTCACTGGCTCCGTTACTGGGTCTGGGGTGACAGAAAAAGACACCTCTAACCTTTCTCAACCTATTTTTAACGTCTCAAATCTATCTATAACACAAGCCAGAGAACTAAAAATTAAAGTACGGACCGCATGTAGTATTAGCTCATTTCTAAATAGTGGAGGACTAGCCATTATTCGCACAACCACTGCTTACTCTGGCGGATCTGTTTCAGCTAATGGCAATGTGCTCAATATTAAACAGGCATCTTTAGTGGTTCAAAGCATAACAAATCAACTTAAGGTAGCCTATAAATACGAGAAATTCGAAAGACAAATTGCCGTAAAAAATACAGGATCAGGAAAATTAACTTCCCTTACTTTTAGCCGAACCTACAACACAGGTCAAGTATTATTTGTTACTTCTGGAGGCTCTATATCTACCACGGGCACTACTACAACCAGTATCTTAGACACTACAGACTTTAAAACCATTGGCAACAACGATATCTATCTGGACCTAAATGAAACCTATATATTTATAGATAGTATACAAGTTATCGCCTGTTCTAACTTAAATGCGACTTATAGTCTTAGTTGGGGATGTTATGGCAGTACATGTAAAACGACCTCTGCGGCAGCAAATACTACTTTGAATAACATAATCCCTGCCCTAACTATTACACCTACTTCAAATACAACCAGCTGCCTATCTGATAGCATAGAGCACGACCAGCAGTTGGTGATTTACAGCAGTGGCAATGATACTGCAAGAGATATCGATCTCAATGTATTCCAATCATACGGTGCAGGTTACTATCAATATTCTATATCACAAATACTCACGGGCACCTTTACCATTCAAAAAGGGGTGAATGATTCGGCACAGTCTATAACTCCATATCAAACATCTAGCACCATTAGTACCGGAGTGTATTCCTGCTTAGGAGCTAATGCAAAAGGACAAGCGTTTCTTAAATTAAAAAGTTTAGCCCCAGGTGATACCCTAATTATTAAATGGAAAACTAAATCTTGTAGCCCAGACATTTGCAATGTAGGTACTCTCTATAATCAGCGATGGAAATATAAAGCGACCTATAAAAATCAATGCGGTAGTACGATAAATTATAATGAAACCTACGGAAGCTATGGAACCTACCAAAGTTTTCAAATGCAAAAACTAATTCCTACGGATATTCTGAGTAATGAAACAAAGGTTTTAGAATTTACCATAAGTTACGGATATTTACTTGGGGTATCTGCAAAATCGCAACTACAAGTACAGCTAAGATTACCCTCATTATTAGATCACTCGCTCACTGCGGCCGACTTACGATTTGAACACACCAACGGCACCAGCTGGTCTCCTACTAGAATCATTCAAAAATCAGATACAGTGATTGCTTTTTTTAACGGTGTGCCACAAGTCACCTTATCGAGGAGTGAGTTACTTATCAAAGTAACGGGTATTTGTGGATCTGCCACTACGAGTCAAACTCAGAATTTAAAATTAGACATAAGCTATAACCCAGATACCACATGTAATCCTGAATCAACCTTGTTAATTTATTGTACCGATGACGATATTAAGATTCATTGCGCAACCGGTTGTTCGACAGGTTTGCATTTTAACTCGTTTACAGCGAAACGAATAAGTTACGGACAACCCGATAATAATAGTGATGGAATAGCAGATGCCACTGGCTCATTAGACTACAATAAGATAAAACTGAATAGAATCATGTATGGGGATACGTTGCTAACCACCTTTTCAGGAAAAATTCATAACGCAGGTAGCATTACAAGCTGGAATTATAGTAAAGCAACCTCAACCCTAAACTATGGAAAATTTCTCTCCGTTAAGACTGCATCACTAAGTATTTACCGCAACGGAAATCATGTTGTAACCTGTTCCAATGTGCCGTTCTCTTATTCAACAAGTGGCAATGCCAAGACTTATACGTTTGATTTGGGATTAAACAGTCTTTTGGCTTCGGGATGCCTTATTTATTCCTCATTTAATTACATCAATATTGATAGTTTGGTTTTAAACGTAAAATATGTGGTGGATCTAAACCCCGGTAATGCTGAATATCAATTACAAATTGACAATGACTTTTATGTCAGCACCGTCCCAAATCCATCTGCAAGTCAACGCTATAGTTGCGATAATTTTTCTGCCAGATTAAAACTTATAGGTTATTACTTCACAAACTACGGCAGCAATACCTTCAATGCTGATGGATGTTCTAACATCGGAATTAGCCAAAGTTATTACCTGAGTGTCGGGGCATGTTGCTCAAACTATGCAGGAGGGAATATTTTTCCGTACGAATACCGCAAATGGGCTAAGCTAAAAGAAATTATCCTCACAAAACCCCTTGGTTTTGATGTAATTACTAGTAATTTTAACCACAGCAGGACAAAGAGTACGGGAACCATTGTTACACAATATATTTCTAATATCACTCCATATACTAGCACTACTAACCAACTTAAATACAGAACAGACTCTTTCTACACTGATCTTGGCGGAAGTATCCTCCTAAGTGATGACGGTTTTTATGGAACCTATTCTACAGTATTAGCCCCCAATTGTAAAGCTGCGGATGGACCGAATTATTTCAATTATGCTTTCGTTTATCAAAAATTAGGATTTTTAGGCTCTGGGCTTGATACCTTATATTCGACCAATACTTATGATATAATTGACTACAATAGACCAAACCTATCTTTTACTGTTACGAACAACTACGTTTACCCAGAAAAAGACACTGTCGAGTGGCAGATTCGTGTATCTAATACTGACCCAAAAGCCGCAGCTAATAATGTTTGGATAGGAGCACTTAAGAATGCAAATACTGAAATTGTTGCGATAAGAGACAAAGGGACAAATACACTACTCCCTAAAAATATAGATGTATATAAACTGGGCAATCTTGCTTCCAATGCATACAAAGACTTAATAGTTTATGTCAAGTACATCTCCTGTAACACGGACAGCATATTATTACGCATGGGGTACGATTGCGGTCAATACCCTGATTCTATAAGAGCAAACCCCTGTAGCTACTACACCACCATATTAAAATATGAGCCAATTAATACCCGGCTAGACGTTAAAGTACTCACGCAACTTTCTGATATTGATCTTTGTGCAAAGCAAGCTTATCAAATTGAAATAAGTAATACAGGAAGTCCTAAGGTTTATAACACCTACTTAGACTTAGAGCTCCGACCTGGGCTCACCCTATCTGACACCGCTTGGTTATTTATAGATGGCCGTTCAGATTCAATATGTATTAGTGGATTTACAAACTTGGGAGGGAACGCATACCGATGGAATTTTGCCAATAGAGATAATCAACTGGACCTAAATGGTTTGGCTAGTGTAAAAAGTTCTTCGGGGTATAAAATGATTCTAAAGTTATGGTTAACTACAGATTGTAATTTCACAAGCTCATCCTCATTTCTGATTAGACCCGGAGGATTCTTAAAATGTGGATTGCCTGTAAATGCTCCCTATCTATTGGCTGATCCCATACAAATAAAAGATGTCGTTAAACCGTATTATTCTGCTATTGATTTTTATATGAATCCACTGGAGGTATGTGGTTATCAAGACAGTACATACGCTAAATTTATAAACTTAGGCCCAGAAAAAACAGGAAGCACAGATAAATTTATCCTCACATTACCTATTGGTGTTCTTGTGGATACTAGTTACATTGACACCCTTCACAATGCACCGACGTATACACCTTCGTGGGATAACACCAATGGTCAAAACATATTCAGTTGGAAAATCCCTCCTAATATTAGCGCTGGAGATAGTTGTATATTTAAAATTAAGACATCCCTAAATAATAGCAACCTGACCTGTGGCATTAAAAAATTTTATGCGCAAGCCGTCGTAACATCACCCGCTTTCTGTGTAAGTTCAAACACATACTGTGACATAAATGTAGCAACGAGTTCCTTAGAACTTGGAGATTCTGCCGTAAAAGAGGCTTATAGCCTATCTTTTTTAAGAGCCGAATCTGTTCCAAGCGGACTCAATGAAAAAGTCAGTATGGACTACGCTATAACCAATAACGGTGCAGATAAAGTAGCGGGGACGGCTCTAGTAGTACAAATCGTATACGACTCCAATGCAAACGGCAAAGTGGATTATGGAGAATTCGTGATAGATACAGATACTATATGGAATGCATTAAATGCCGCTTCTGTTATTTATAGGACAAAACAATTTGAGGTATTATCTTCTTTAACGTGTAATTTATTGCTTCATATTTCCACAGATAACTGCGTATGCGAAGAGACCACAGAACAAATTAAATCCATTCAACTATTGAATGCTGGCAGAGACTCTATTCTTTGTCCCAATGAGATTATGAATCTTGGTTTTATAGGTGATTCAGCTAACTCCTACTCTTGGAATAACACTAACTATGTTAATCAATCAGATACCAGTATTACAGAATTTAAAGC
>DGBH01000164.1:667-2652 GCA_002384205.1 Bacteroidetes bacterium UBA4009 | reverse complement strand
ATTGTCCTCAGTATCAAATTCCATTTGATAAATAACGCCTCTTGGTACCACTAAATAATCGCCATACTTAAATTTAAGTTGACCGTAATTCGTTTTACACGTACCACTTCCTTTATGCACAAAAATAACCTCATCACTATCACCATTTTTATAGAAATAATCGGTCATGCTTTTACGAGGACAAGCCATACATATCTGTAAGTCATTGTTTGTAAGCAGTATTACTCTACTTTCAAGGTAATCATCCTTTGGCGCCACATCAAAACTTTTGAAGCTTCGGTGCAACATTTCCATATCTCCAGCTAACTCAGGTTTAAGGCTAATAGGCTTATCTACTTTGATAATTGCGGTAGGAGGATAGTGGTGGTAAAGCAAACTATAGCTATTGCTAAAACCTTCGGTGCTAAAAAGTTCTTCTTTGTATAACTCGCCATCAGGTCTGCGATGTTGCGTGTGTCTTTTGGGCGGTATGCTTCCTAATTTGTGGTAATGTGGCATCTTTGTGTTGTTGCTTGTGAGGCAAAGATAGGATTATGAGCAGATATCGTATAAAGGATAACAGTCATAATGTAATTTAGTGCGAAGACAGCTAACTGCACAGTCAAATACGCTCTTTACAAAAACCGTTCTATTTTGTACATTTGCCACACCTTGAAAAAAATACTTTTTATAGTACTATTAGGTCTAGTTGCAGAGTCTATGCTTTTTACAAGCTGCACTATTAGTAATGACTCAGTAAGCTTAGCCAACGATACCACACTTAGTTTAGAAGCCAGAGAGTGGAGTAAAAAAATAGACCAAACGCCTGACAATGCAGAGTATTATGTACTACGCGGTGAAGTACTCGTTAATGAAAAAAAATATGAATTAGCTATTAAGGATTACCAAAAAGCCATAGAGCTACAACCTCAAGTAGTATCACATTATTATAAATTAGGAGATGTCCTTTTTGCGGCAGATAAAACTACCTTGGCGCTGGAGCAATACGTAAAAGCTGAAGAAGTAAATCCTAAGGATCAGGAAGCTATTTTTAAGCACGCAGAATTTCTTTATTTTGTTAGGCAATTTGATAAATCAAAAATTAAATTCGGAAAACTACTAGCCGTAAACCCGCAGCATGCACAAGGCACTTTTTTTACAGCGATGTTAAATAAGGAGCAAGGAGATACTGCCTCTGCTATTCAAAATTTTAAACAAACTATTTTATTATTGGGTTCTGATTACAATAGCGCTATGCAATTAGCACAGTTGTACTTAGCAATGGGCAATGGCGTAAAGGGAATGGAATACCTCGATAATGCGATTACCATAGATCCTAGTAGTGATGAGGCACATTACGCTCGCGGTTTAGAATACCAAAAGCGGGGTCAGGCAGGAGAGGCTATGGACGACTACCAACGTACTATAGATTTAAATGCGACACATTATTATGCTTACTACAATGCAGGTAACATTTTAGCTGAAGAAGAAAAATATAACGAAGCACTTAATCACTTCGAAATCTGCGTAAAACTCAAAGAAGATTTTGCCAAAGGGTATAATAGAATGGGTCAATGTTTTGAACTACAAAAAAAGAATGAACTTGCTATGCAAAATTATAATCGTTGTTTGCAAATAGACCCTAATTTTGCACTCGCTAAAGAGGGGCTTACCCGATTAGGCCAAATGAAGTAATACAAAACATTCTAGGATAACACTATTTTGAATATAAAAATAACATTGCCAGATGGTTCCGTTCGCGAAGTAGCGAAAGGTAGCTCGGCTTTAGACGTAGCAAAAAGCATTTCGGAAGGACTTGCACGCGTAATTATTAGTGCAAAAGTAAATAATGAAATATGGGACTTAACTAGACCTATACAAGAAGATGCCACACTGAGCTTACTCAAGTTTGAAGACATAGAAGGCAAAAAAACATTTTGGCATAGTAGTTCGCATTTGCTTGCAGAAGCGTTAGAAGCACTTTATCCTGGAGTAAAACTGGGTAT
>DGBH01000164.1:0-612 GCA_002384205.1 Bacteroidetes bacterium UBA4009 | reverse complement strand
TGAAAAAGTAGAAAAGAAAATGATTGAGTTGGCTAAGACAGCTACTGCTTTTGAGCGCTCAGAAGTATCTAAAGCTGATGCTATTGCCTATTTTACGGAAAAAGGTGACGAGTATAAACTAGACTTAATTTCAGGTTTAGAAGATGGCCAAATTACCTTTTACAAGCAAGGGAATTTTACAGACTTATGTCGTGGGCCACATATACCCGATACATCTTCTATTAAGGCGGTAAAACTACTAAACGTAGCAGCGGCATACTGGAGAGGAGATGAGAAAAATAAATCGCTTACACGTATATATGGTGTTTCGTTTCCAAAAGCAGGAATGCTTACCGAGCATTTAGAATTGCTAGAAGAAGCCAAACGAAGAGATCATAGGAAACTGGGCAAAGAGATGGAGCTCTTCATGTTTAGTGATAAAGTAGGAGCTGGCTTGCCTATGTGGTTACCCAAAGGTGCTGCATTGCGTGAGCGTTTAGAGAATTTTATGCGCCAAGCGCAAATCGAGCGTGGCTATCACCAAGTAGTTACGCCGCATATTGGTAAAAAAGAATTATACGTTACTTCGGGGCATTATGAGAAATACGGCCAAGATTCTTTTCAACCTATTCG
>DGBH01000082.1:16212-17623 GCA_002384205.1 Bacteroidetes bacterium UBA4009 | reverse complement strand
TGAAATTTAGTAAGCATGAGCTAAGTGCTCTTTTTAGAAAACCTACACATACGCATTATAGACTTTGCAAAGACCAATTAATTCGTAAGTTGCTTATTGGTATGCACAGGAGATACAGGCCAAGTACGGCAACCAATACGACGGAGTTATGACTTCAAACATAACTATTGTCATATCATATTATAAGGCGTTAGAAAATCTAAACCTCATCTTGTTAGGTCTTCAAAATCAATCGGATAAAAGATTCGACGTAGTGCTGTCTGAAGATGATAATAATCCTGAAACTGTTCTCTTTTTGCAAGAGATTGCAGCAAATTTTACATTTAGTATAGAACACATTCATCAAAGGGAAGATCTTGGTTTTCGAAAAAACAGTATGTTAAATAAAGCTATTTTAAGTACGAATAATGACTTTATGGTATTTATTGACGGCGACTGTATCCCAGATAAACATTTTGTAAGAGCGTACCAAAATCATAAAAAAGAAGGTTACATGTACGCTGGTAGAAGAGTGATGCTAGGAGAATCCTTTAGTAAAAAATTGCTCGAGAAGCGCAATGTGAGCCAACTAAATTTTTGTACATTACTATACTCGGATTCTAAGAAAGTAAAAGAAGGATTACGACTTCCTATACCATTGGCTTTGAAAAGCAACAAAGGGCTGCTTGGATGCAATTGGGGTGTAGCAAAAAAAGATTTACTGTCTGTAAATGGCTTTGATGCTGATTATTTGCGTGCCGGAGTAGGTGAGGATAATGATATAGAGTGGAGGCTTCTTGAGCATGGGGTTGAATTTAAGTCAATGAAAAATAAGGCTATTGTCTATCATGTTCATCATGAGCGTTCGTATTCTGAAGAAGGTGTGCAAGCTAATTTTAGACTGTGGGATAAAAAGAAAAAAGCAAACCACATCAGATGCTTAAATGGAATAGAGCAATCCAAATTGCACTAGCATAAAAAACGCAAACTTTAAAGACAAACAGGTGTTTAAACTATACTAAATAGAGCATAGTAAAATGAATAATAGAAGTATAAAACACGTCATACCTGCAGACAAAGTAAATATGGGTGGAGACCTTTTAGATCAACCGCTACCAAGTGCACGTTTAGAAAATTTGGATCCATTTCTATTAATTCATCATTGGCATAAAATATTACCAGGAGGACAACGACCGCAAGAATTAGGTGTAGGTCCGCATCCGCATAGAGGGTTTTCGCCAGTCACTTTTATATTTAAAGGAGCGGTAAATCACCAAGATTCTCTTGGAGAAAAAGCAACCGTACAAGCCGGGGGTACGCAATGGATGTTTGCCGGAAGAGGTATAACACACAGCGAGCGTTTCCCCCGGGAATTAGCTGAAAATGGTGGAGAGTTAGAGTTTATACAATTTTGGGTGAATGCGCCCGCTGC
>DGBH01000082.1:14082-15993 GCA_002384205.1 Bacteroidetes bacterium UBA4009 | reverse complement strand
GAGGAGAAAAGTAAAATATGGGTCGTAAGTGGTCATTACAAAGGCACTGATGGCGTGGCTCCTACTTATAGTCCTCAATTGCTTTTGAGAGGCGAACTAGACAAAGATGGAGATGTACATATTCCTATTTCTGTCGGGTTTAATGTGCTTGTGTATGTGTTGGAAGGGTCTCTTAAAACTTCGGGTGGACAGTTATTTACTAAAGATATGGGAGTTTATAATATAGATGGTGATGCCATACAATTAAATGCTACTGCAAATACACGTTACATTGTGCTAAGTGGAGAACCACTTAATGAACCAGTTGCTCAATATGGTCCTTTTGTGATGAGTGACCAAACACAACTTATGCAAGCTGTACGAGATTCCCAAATAGGTAAAATGGGAATCTTGATCGAGGAGTTCGACTAGTAACGTGTAACTTAAACTAAATCATACGTACTTAAAATTCGCTGTTTTAGCATTGCGGTTATTCGTTTAGTATAAGCTCCTGGTTCTTGCGCGAAGTGTGAATATTCCTCTAAGGTAAATAGGCCAATTATTATTCCTAAGGATTGATTTCTAAATGCTAACTCTTTTTGAAAAAGCTGGGTTAGAGTTGATTCCTTTTCACTTTCGCTGAGATTCTCAAATAATATTTTATTCTTAATAAGGCAAGTGTGAAAGACTAACATAAGCAAATCGTGCTGAAATTTAAGGATAGGACGTAAGGTGCTGTTTTGAAATTTTTCGACTAAAGTTGAGTTTAATTCATTTTTAATGCGTCTTAGCTTCGGTCGTAATTTCAAAAGATCTTCCGTTCGGTTCATATTCTAAACAACCTTTTTAGGGAAGAATAGTTCTGTTTTCACGCTAAGCCACTAAAAGTTTTGTGCAATCATAAAATAGATAGGCATGCCTATCGTAATATTTATAGGGAAGGTAACTGCAAGTGCCATGGGTAGAAAAAGGCCTGGATTAGCTTTAGGGACTGATATTTTCATAGCGGCAGGTACGGCTATATAAGAAGCACTAGCGGCTGAAATTGCAAACATGAATCGTTTGGTAATATCAGATGTTACCAACTGGCTCATGAAGGCGACTAATGAGCCGTTAAACAATGGGATGAAAATGGCGAAAAGAATAGGAAAAGATCCAAATGAGAAGAAAGCTTTTAATTTTCTGCCGCTCGTAATTCCCATGTCCAAAAGGAAAATAGCTAGAAATCCTTTAAAAAGATCGTTGGTGAATGGTTTAATCCCTTCCGCTTGTTTTGCGTTTGCTACGTAACCGATAAGTAAACTTTCGAGAATTAGTAAAACACTCCCGTTGGTAAATGAATGTTTCGAAACATTTCGTTTTTTTATGGAAGTAGAGCCGTAAAACAAGCATTGTTGGCAGGCTTAGGATATTCTATCATGCCACTTATTGGTATTCGAAATGAGTTATCTAAAAACGAGTTACAAATTGTGCCCATTAAGGGACTGCCTATTGTAACTACTTGGAGTCTAATTTGGTTGAAAGGAAAGAAACGAACACCTGTTTCAGGTGCTTTTTTAGAATACCTGACGAATGAAAAAGTAAAAATCGTAAAGGAAAAATTTAGCGGGTATGAGCAGTACTAACGGCCCTATTCCTAATTATCGGTTACTGTTAGAATATTGTACCTGTCCCGTAAAGTAATCCTAAAGCATTTATTCCCAAAGAATAGCTTAGTCCTGCATACATTACAAAATTATCTCCTCGCATTATTCTTAATCTTCCGGCTATAATGGGTGCTATACGTAAGTTGTTATTCTTATTAAATAATACACTAGTTAAGGGGCCAGCTTCAAATTCAATTTTTGAGGTGGAATCTATTTTGAATTCAAAAACCTTAAATGTTAAGCCGGTACCTATCGTCGGTGCAGCTCGCTCACTTAAGGTTTGGCC
>DGBH01000082.1:504-13893 GCA_002384205.1 Bacteroidetes bacterium UBA4009 | reverse complement strand
GGCCTTAGTTCTGCAAAAAATAAAATCGCATTAGTTGGAACAACCAATGCTTCTTGCTGACGTAGGTCAATTTGTTTACTGTTGGAAATAAACAATAATGACTGGCCAAAACTGAGCTCAATGTGTTGGTTTTTAAATAATGAATCTTTGATACTGGCTTGTGATATAAAGCTTATACAAGCGAAAAAGAGCAGTAAAATAATTTTGGATTGCGTCATTTTTAGGAGTTATGTGGTTTTCAAATTTACCAAATTACTGGAAAGTTCAATCAATCATGTATAAACTAGAAATTGTGATTCAGTAATAATTAGAATTTGATACTGATAGAAGTCTTTGCAAGCTTTCTAAATCATGCGCGTTCATTTCCCTTACATTTGTCAGATGCAAGATATATTTAGCTTTTTGGGAAGCTTATCGTGGGGGGTATGGATGCTTATTACTATTTTACTTATAGCTGTTCGTGATGTCTTGCAGCGTAAGCATTCTATTAGCCATAATTTCCCAGTTATCGGACATATTCGATACATGGCTGAAAAAATAGGTCCTGAAATACGTCAGTATTTCATTGCTAATAATAGAGAAGAACTTCCGTTTAATAGAAAAGAACGTTCATGGATTTATGCTTCGTCTAAGTTAGAAAATAATTATCAAGGTTTTGGTTCTGATCAAGATTTTTATGCGACTAATTACCATTTTCTTAAACCAGATTTATGGCCTTTTCGAATGCCTGAAGGACATATTAATATATCCAATCCTGATTTTTTGCCATGTGCTAAAGTAATGGGTTTGGCAAATGGAAGAAAGAGACCATTCAGGCCAAGGAGTATATTGAACATATCCGCTATGAGCTTTGGATCATTAAGTGCAACTGCAGTTGAAAGCTTAAATAGGGGAGCTCATAAGGCAGGTGCTTATCATAACACTGGCGAAGGAGGATTATCTCCTTATCACAGTACTGGCGCCGATGTAGTTTTTCAATTCGGGACTGCCTATTTTGGAGTGAGGAGTAATGAAGGGAATCTCGACTTGGATAAGCTTGAGAGACTAGTAGAGAACAATTCGTTTGTGCGCGCCATTGAAATTAAGCTATCGCAAGGGGCGAAGCCTGGTAAAGGGGGAGTGCTCCCTAGCGCTAAAATTACAGCAGAAATTGCAGCAATACGAGGAGTGGAGATGGGCGTAGATGTAATCTCTCCAGCAAGTCATAAGTGTTTCGATACTATGGATGATTTATTAAACCTTATTGAAGATATTGCCACTAGAACGGGTTTGCCTGTTGGAATAAAATCTGCCGTAGGCAAAACACACTTGTGGCACGCCCTCGCCGACCAAATGGTTCTTAGAAAATCAGGCCCAGATTTCATAACCATAGACGGGGGAGAAGGTGGCACTGGTGCAGCTCCTCCAAGCTTTGCGGACCACATGTCTTTGCCATTTTTTAATGGGTTTTCTATTGTTTATAAAATCTTTCAAGAAAGAAATCTAACCAATAAAATTGTATTTGTAGCGTCAGGTAAACTTGGACTTCCTGCTAATGCTGCTCGTGCTCTTGCGATGGGTGCTGACGTTATTAACGTGGCGCGTGAAGCAATGATGAGTATTGGTTGTGTTCAAGCTCAGCTTTGTCATACTAATAAATGCCCTAGTGGCGTAGCTACACAAAATAAATGGCTGCAAGCAGGTATAGATCCTACTTTAAAATCCGAACGCTTGTTTAATTATGTACAATACTTTAAAAAAGAATTAATTGCATTAGTGCACGCAAGTGGATATGAGCATCCATGTCAGTACAAAATGAGTGATATAGAAACTACTACCAATGATCAAAATCAGATGAGAACCATGGACGAAACCTATGGTTATACTAAAACAGAGGTGGAATTTACCTCTGTTACAGATTTTGCTAGTTGCCCCCACTTAGGCGGAGTTATGGAATTAAAATAAATCTTTGTCGTTTTCTGATCCTTCGGCATTTTCAGCATCACTGTTATTTTGCCCTCCCACGTAATTATCGCAATTAAGATCTATCGTCATCTCAATATCTGGTGCTTTGAATATACCACGTCCCCAATTCATCTTGGAGTTAGCATATATTCGTTGCATGTATTCGCCAAATATGGGCAATGCCATATTTGCGCCTTGACCTAATGCGGTACTTCTAAAATGCACATTTCGCTCATCCGCTCCAACCCAACATCCACTCACTAAGTTTGGCGTTATCCCCATAAACCAGCCATCAGAGTTATTCTGAGTCGTACCTGTTTTTCCTCCAATGGACACATCTCCGGGTATGGTGTAATTGCGCCTTAGTCTTGCCGCTGTTCCTCCTGACATGGTCACCCGTTCAAGCATTTTACATATTATATACGCTGATTGTATTCTAAGTGCTTCTTGTCGTTTTGGCGTAAATTCTTCTAGTACATTTCCATTCTTATCTTCTATCCTAGTTACAAAAATGGGCTCTACAAAAGTGCCCCCATTTACAAAAGTACCATAGGCGCCAACCATTTCAAATACAGAAATATCCATGGTGCCAAGACAAATAGATGGATATGGTTCGAACTTACTATCGTCTATCCCCATATTAGCGGCAGTTTGTTTTACGACTTCGGCACTATTAGGCCCAAGTCGTTTCATAATACGAGCTGTTATCGTGTTTACGGATTGTTGTAAGCCCTGATAAAAAGTAAGTTCCGGAGCTGTTTTGCCAGAGTTTTGTGGGGACCATTTCATCCCATTCCCATATTCTACGATTACCGGTCCGGTGCTTTCCACCTCACAAGGTTGAATCTTGTCGTCATCCAAGCCGCGGGCGTAAACAAAAGGTTTAAAAGTAGAGCCAACTTGGCGACCAGATTTTTTATTTACGTGATCATATTGAAAATGCGTGTGATTAATTCCTCCAACCCAAGCCTTAATAAATCCGGTTTGGGGCTCAAAGCTCATAAATCCGGTGTGTAATATTTGCTTCACATATTTCAGAGAATCCATCGGACTTAACACGGTATCAATGTCACCTTTCCAGGAGAATAAACTCATTTTAACTGGTTTATTAAGATGGTAATTGATAGAATCCTTATTGCTCCCATATGCTTGTTTAAGATCACGATAACGCTGCGAGCTTTTTATCATTCGAGCGGGATAATCGGGGTCAGCTACCATGTCTCCTTGCTCATCTTCTTTGTAGAAAGGATCTCTACCTCTTCCTTTGGTTTCGTTCCAAAATTGCTGTTGTAACTTAGCCATATGTTTGGAAACTGCCTCTTCTGCAAATGCTTGTAGCTTTGAATCTATCGTAGTGTATATCTTAAGTCCGTCATCGTAGATGTTATATTTAACTCCCGTTTCTGCTTCATATTTGCGGGTCCAATCTTTCATCCACTGATCAAGGTAGGATCGGAAGTAAGTGGCAAGACCATTATTGTGGTCCACAAAATTATGATTGACTACCAATGGTAGTTCTTTTAAACTATCACATTCTCGTTCATCTAGAAAATTATATTTTTCCATCTGATTTAACACCACGTTACGCCTGCGGGTAGCATTTTCAGGGTTACGCACTGGATTATAGTAGGTGTTGGCTTTTAGCATACCTACTAGTACGGCAGCTTCTTCTATTGTTAGGTCTTTTGTTTTTTTATTAAAATATCGTTTGGATGCAGATTTTATACCGTAGCTGTTGCCATAAGGTACTGTGTTGAAGTACATAAGTATGATTTCATCCTTGGTATATCGTTTCTCGATTTCAATGGCTAAAAACCATTCTTTTATTTTCTGTATTATTCTAAAAGCGAAATTATCGGCTCTTTCTTGAAATAAATTTAATGCTAATTGTTGCGTTATAGTGCTTCCTCCGCCGTCTCTTCCTAGTCGAACAATAGCACGTATTAATGCTTTCGCATCTATACCGCTGTGTTCGTAAAAACGGGCATCTTCTGTAGCAATTAATGCATCTTTTAGATGGGGTGGGATGTCTGAAAAGTCGCAATTTGTTCTATCTTCTTGATAAAACATTTTACCCAAAACAGTATTGTCAGATGAATATATTTCGGAGGCCAATTTAATTTTTGGATTTTCTAACTCGGTAGTGTCAGGTAACGCGCCCCATATGCCAACTTTTATACTTACGAGGAATAATATACCGATAAGGACGGCTACGCCCAGCCATTTCCATAATCTAATTACCCATGACAGGTGATCCGTAGCTGCTTGTTTTTTTGATGCCATAAGGCTTATTTGTACTTTTGGTTGAAAAATAGAATGTATTCTGCTTCTTTGGTGCTTGTTACTAATGTTTTGAAATTAGTCTCGGTTATAGCATAAAATTTAGCTCCTGATAAGTCTGCATCTGTTAAGAATACTTTGTTTCTTTCCATCTCTTGATGATAATCTAGTGCTAATTTTTGAGTTTCAAACTGCTTTATGTAATACAACTGCTTATTATCGAAAATCATACTACGAACAATCATTTTTCGTCCCGGAAAAAATCGGTCATTATATTCAGTGAGTTGCACTTCTACTTTACTTGGGTCATCGGTGGTCCCCGTAATTGCATAGTAAAAAACACCGTCTTCTGCCGAGAAAATAGTGTTGGAAGTTGCAGTTACTTCAGTGGTAAGTACTCGTATAGTATAGGCTGCAATATCCCCTATCTCATTACCAGCATAGGCATCTTGAACTACTTCTAATTCTTTAAGGTAAGCCTCTTTTCCTTTGGTTTTTCCAATGGTTAAGGCATATAGGTAATCTACTTTGCCTTGAATAGAACTGCCAGGGTAATTGATATCTATCTCTTTTTTAATAGTAAGAGCGGTGTTGAAATTCTCTGCTTTAAAAGATTCATACATTTCCTCATATTTACGGATTGCATCGGCATCAGCGTTGTCTTCTTGAATGGCAACAGCATTTAGTACATTATTAAACAGCGTTTCAGGAAATCGATCAGCAATCATAGTTGCGTATCTTTTTGCTTCAGCGGTGTCGCCTAGTTCGGTCTCGTTTTTTGATAAATAAAATAGCGCTTCTGGTTCGTGAATAGTGGTAGGATACCGTTTAAGTAATGTTTTTAAATTGATTTTACTTTCATTGTATTCTCTCAGTTCATCAAAGTATATTTTACCATTACTCATATATGCTTCTGCTATTTGCTTATTGGCCAAAAGTAGGGAGGTCGCTGTAAATGGAATATTTGCATAAAATTTCTTTTTATCTGCAGCTACATCTTTTAATATTTCATTTTGCTCTTCGTCTTCTGCTAGCAGGTTAGGCTGTTCTTCATCATCATCTTTCTTTTGCTCTTCCTTATCTTTTAGTTCATTGCCCATAGACCCTTTATTGATAAATCTCCAAAAATCGCTGTGCTGTCTGTTTCCCCATGTTCTAATAAAGTCTGAAGAGCCACGACCAACAGCACTCATGTTATAAAAATACCAAATATTGCCAGATTGATTTAAATCTTGTACAGGCATACCCCCGGTATTCCGTGAGATTGATTTTGCAAGTTCAGCTTTTACTAAAGCATCTTCTTTGGCTTTTCTCTCCTGTTCTTGTTCATATGCAAGCATCTTGTCCACTCGTTTGTCAAGTTCAGTTCTATCTAGCTTGCTAAGTGTAATTAAGCTGTCTTGTGTTCTTATGGTCTCAATATTTTCAATCAGTTTGGAAAGTACAGTGTGCTTCGCTTTGATTTTTTCAACAGCTGGATACTTCTCAGGAATGATAGCAACTGTACTATCATAATAGGCTTGGGCTTTTTCATAATTCCTTTCGTTGAAAAAGTAGTCTGCCAGATACAAATAGGTCTTGGTACGTTGTGTATTGTTGTTCTTGGAAGTGCTAGACGAAAGCAACATATATGCAAGTCCTTGATCATTATTATCCCCACTGAACTCAAGCTTTGCTAACTCGTAATATATCTGATCATAGTAATCTATGTTCTTATCATCATCGAGCATGCGTTTTAAGTATTTTTTGGTTTTTTGAGTTCCCTGCCCTCCGGCTTCTGCTGTACTCCTAGCTAAACCTAAATTAGCTTGGAATACATATTCATAAGGAGCGTTAGTTTTTAGTACTTTAACAAAACTTTCGCTAGCTTTCTTATAATTTTTAGTTTCCAGATAAAGTTGACCAAGAACAAAGTTAGTACGATAACGCAAGGTTTTGTTTTTAAGCCTGGCTAAGCCTGCAGTTAGCAATTTAATGGCTTCGCTTTTTTTATTTTGCTTTACAAGTAGATCCCCAGCAGAAAGATTAAGCTCTGTTTTGAAATCTTTGTTAGTTGATTTAGTGTCTTTTAATACGCTATAGATAGCTTCGGCGTCGTCGTATTTCTCTTGTTGTATATAGCTTTTCATAAGCCATAATTGACTCAAAGCTTTAATGTACTCATCGGTGGAGCTCGTATTTACAAATTGAAAGGTTTCAATCGAAGAAAAATAATCGCCGCTAAAAAATTGTGTTTGACCTATTAAAAAGTAGGCATCATCAGCCCATTTACTTCTAGGCTTATTCTGAATCACTTTAGAAGCTTTTTTCATTACTTCTTCCATAGCAGGTCTTAAAGCCTTCGCATCTTCAAGAGTGCCATAGGGGAAAATGGAAATAAAATCTAAAAACTCATCCTTTTGCTTTAACGCTAAGTCAGCTAAAGCCGTTTGCATTTTTTGATCTGCATTAAAATAAATATTGAACCGAGCAATCATATTATCCCAATTCTTTTTCACCCACGGGTCTTTTTTAGACTGTCCATGTGCGTTACTTACTATGCTTAATAGTAAAATGAATGCTATGTATTTAGTTATTTTCAAACTATTAGTATTAGTATTACCTTTGTTAGCTTATTAACTGAAGAGCAGCAAAAATATTTTAATTATACGTCAATCATTAATAAAAAGTGGGTTCTTTCCGAAAAAAAATATCAACTACTTTCAGAAATAGGTACAGAATAATTCTGAGAAGGGATGAGAATTTGGAAGAAAAATTATCAGTTACCCTTACACCACTTAATTTAGCGATAATTCTTTGTGTAGGATTATTCATATTTGGTACGGTTATTTATATGCTCCTGGCTTATACTCCATTAAATAGAATTTTCCCTACTAAGAGTTCAAAGTACAGTAATTTGGAACAATTTGAGATGATTCAAAAAATAGATTCCTTAGAACTTAACTTATCACAACTGAATTTGCAATCCGAAATTTTAAGTAAGGTCCTTGCAGGAGAAGATGTGGATGTTAATTATGATACTACTGCAAACAACTTAATTATCGATAATAATCCGATACTTGAAGTTGGCACTGAAGCATCCTCCAACAAACCGGCATCCGAGATATCGCTGAGGTCAGCTAGTGGCGAAAAACATATCTATAATTTTATGTCTCCGCTTAAAGGAGTTATAAGTGATACGTTTAATGTAGGCAAAAAACACTTGGCAATTGATATTGTAGCAGAATCAAAATCTACGGTAATATCAGTGCAAAAAGGTACTGTCATATTTAGTGGATGGACGGCATCAGGTGGACATACTGCGGTTATTCAGCATCCAAATAATTTTATCTCGGTATACAAACACAATGCCGTAATACTTAAAAAAGAGGGCACAGTTGTTAATTTTGGGGATGCAATAGCGCTCGTTGGCAACTCTGGTGAACTCACATCAGGTCCACACCTTCACTTTGAGTTATGGAAAAATGGTGTGGCCGTAAATCCGTTAGACTTTATTAGTTTTTAAAATTAAAACAGAAATATGTTAGGCAAAAAAGAAAAAAATAAGGAACCAACAGGAGAATTAAATGTGCTAGGAGAAGGAACAACTATTGAAGGCAGTTTAGTTTCTAATGGTGATCTAAGAATTGATGGGAAAGTGAAAGGAAACGTTACCACTCAAGGTAAATGTGTGCTCGGTCAAAGCGGAAGTATACTTGGTGACATAAAAGCAAAATCGTGTGATATTAGCGGCACTGTAACTGGAAGTATTAAAGTGGTAGACACCCTTTTCTTGAAGGCTTCTGGCATTATTAATGGGGATATTAATACTTCCAAAATAGTGATTGAAATTGGTGGCCAGCTTAACGGAGCGTGCTTAATGGGCAGCGATTTTTCAAGTAAAATAGATTCATAAAGAGGTGACTAAACAGACAAACCCAAACTCTATGGAAAATTACGCTGGAATTGGATTTCAGTTAGTAGCATTGGTGATTATCTTGGTTTATGGTGGCGATTGGGTAGATAGTTATTTTGAAACTGAACCAATATTCTTGCTATCTGGAGTTTTTTTGCTGTATTTAGTGTCATCTTCATGTTAATTAGAAAGTTTAAATAAAATGAAATTAGGATTTGTTCCCAAATTAATAGTGATAACCACTGCTATAGCTGTTTGTACCGCTGCATTTTTATATTTTTCACAGGCTAAAGAGCAATGGTGGTTTTGGGCAGCATTACTTTTTTATTTTATAGCGGGATTGTTAATCGGAAAGCGAACTCAAAAAGCGGTTACAAGTGAGTCTAATTCACGATTTTTCACAGGAGTAATGGGAGGGACTGGTCTTAGAATGCTTTTGACAGTGTTATATATCGTTGCTTATTTAGTTTTAAGTGAATTTAAGGCTACAGAGTTCATCGTATATTATCTGATCTTATATTTAGTGTTTACAATTTTTGAAATAAGAGAGCTCGTTTCATTATTGCGTAATTCAAAGAACATTGACTCCAATGCAAGTATAGTTGATGATAAAGGCTAAATATTGGTTCTTGTATATATACTATATCGATGAGCTTGTTTGTATATAATATAATGACATAGTTGCGAAGGACATGAAAAGTGAACCAGAACATAAATCTACTAAGCAATGGTTAAAATATTCCGGATTAGCTATTCAAATGGTAGCTACAATCCTAGTTTTTGTCTGGATTGGTAATTATTTAGACGGTCATATGAATAATAAATATCCTCTATTTACTTTGGGACTAGGTGTGGCCGCTATAATCTTGGTATTATACAAGCTCATAATAGACATGTCTAAGTAAGTTAATGTTTCAACTCTTAAAATCTTTTCTCAACCGAAAACAGATCAAGTGTTTATTTTAGAAGGATAATGTCTTTAAACTGTATATTTTTAGCATTTATTACAACCAATTTTCAGTCGATTTTTGGACGATTAGTGGGATTTTAAGCGGCTAAAGAGTATTTTACTCTTTATTTAAAACAATGTTTGGAAATAAAGAATTAGTGCTTACCTTGCGAGCCTAAAATAAAGGGAAGATTAAATTGTAAATGTCTGTAATTCAATCACATACGAGGAATAAAATTTTCAAAGTTCTTGCTTTCGGTGTAAGCTTCTTACTCTTTGGATCAGCTTTTGCGTCTGGTGGCTCAGAAGAACATTCTAAGAAGTCATTTAATGCAGGTGAAATGATCATGCATCACATTGCCGACCAACATCAAGTGCACATTGCATCATTTGGTGAAAATCATATTTCCATTCCTCTTCCAATCTTGTTGGTAGATGATGGTTTGAAATTCTTCTCGGCTAGCAAGTTTTATCATAATCCAGTGCAAATACCAGGTTTAACTTCTCACGCATATCAATATGAGAATTATGTGATGGTTGATGAGCATATATTTAAAGTGGGTACAGATGGTGCTTTATCCGTGGAAAACGGTGAGGTATCAAGCACGACTTTGAAACCATTTGATCTGTCAATAACAAAATCAGTTTTTGGATTTATTATTACGGGATTTTTGCTTCTTTTACTATTTGTTACGGCAGCTAGAAAGTACAAAAGGAATAAGAATCAAGCACCATCCGGAGTTCAAACACTCATAGAGAGCTTGGTTTTATTTGTTCGAGACGATATTGTTGTACCTTCGATTGGTGAGAAAAAGGCCGATAAATTTTTGCCTTTTCTACTTACCACTTTCTTCTTTATCTGGCTAGCAAATATGTTAGGACTTATACCATTTGTGGGAGGGTTTAATATTATGGGGACAATAGGAGTTACGGTTATTTTAGCACTTTGTGTATTTGTAATAACTACCATAAATGCAAACAAAGGATATTGGATGCATATCTTTTGGCCTCCAAATGTACCCTTTGCGATTAAACTGATTTTGGTGCCTATCGAAGTCTTTCAAATTTTCCTAAAACCTATAATTTTAATGATACGACTCACTGCCAATATTACAGCGGGTCACATTATTATCTTGGCTTTTGTTAGCCTAATTTTCATATTTGGCGAATCAAGTGTTGCTGGTGGATACGGAGTAGGAGCTGGGTCATTAATTTTCATGATTTTCATGAACTTCATTGAGTTATTAGTGGCATTTTTACAAGCATACGTATTTACTCTCTTGGCAGCCTTATATTTTGGCTCGGCTGTTGAAGAAGCTCATCATTAAAAAGTATATTATTCAAAATTCAAACAAATAAATAAAAACAAAAAAAATGGAATTACTTTCAATTTTATTAGAAATGACAGCTGCAGCTGGTTGGGCTGGTGTTGGAGCAGGTTTAGCCGCTATTGGTGCTGGTATTGGTGTTGGCCGTATTGGTGGATCAGCGTTAGAGTCCATGGCTCGTCAGCCGGAGGCTTTAGGAGATTTAAGAGCAAACATGATCGTTGCAGCAGCACTTGTAGAAGGTGTGGCATTATTCGCGGTGATTGTATGTCTACTCGTTGTTCTAGGATAATTAGGCAGTAAGATGGTAATTCTTTTATCACTTTCCCCTGAACCTGGGACAATGTTATGGACGAGTATCGCCTTTTTGGTGGTACTTGGTCTGCTAAAAAAGTTTGCGTGGAAAGATATTCTCAAAGCTTTAAAAGACAGAGAAGAGTTTATCGAGCGTTCGCTCAAATCAGCTGAAGAAGCGAAAGCTCAAATGAGTGGACTAAAAGCAGATAATGAAAAACTGCTTGCTGAAGCCAGATTAGAACGTGAGCAAATACTGAAAGAAGCGAGAGAGGTGAAAGAGAAAATCATGTCTGACGCAAAACTTTCAGCTACTGATGAAAGTAATCGACTTATAAATGCCGCTAGAGCGGAGATAGAGAAGGAGAAAAATCAAGCCCTTGCTGATATTAAAAAGCATGTGAGTGAACTTTCTATAGATATTGCTGAAAAAGTGATAAGAAAAGAATTGAGTGATAAAACTGCCCAGCAGGCTTTAGTAGATACTTACCTTAATCAATCACCAGCTAATTAATAGACCCTATGGCATCAAGCAGAATAGCATCACGATATTCAAAATCATTGTTAGACCTAGCTATTGTAGGGAGTAAACTGGAGGAAGTTAAGAATGACATGGACGCCGTAGCGACAATTTGCTCAGAGTCTAGAGAGCTTACCAACCTACTTAATAACCCAATAGTGGCATCTGCGGCTAAAAAGGCTATCTTAACCAAAGTATTTGCAAATACAAATGAGTTAACTCGAAGCTTTGTTTCTTTCTTAGTAGATAAAAAGAGAGAGGGAGAGCTACACATGGTGGCTACTAATTTCATCGCCTCATATAAAGAGATGAAAGGCATAGCAAGTGCTACTGTGATATCTGCCATGCCTATGAATGAGGCTACCCATGCAAAAATGAAAAAGTATGTGGAGACTTTGATTGGTAAGAGTGATATCGAAATAACAAATGTAGTGGATCCAACTATTATTGGAGGTATAATCATTAAGCACGAAGACAAGCTGCTAGATAAAAGCGTGTCAAAAGAACTTAGAGAAATTAGAAAACAATTAATTTATAATTAAAACAACATAATGGCTGCAATAAGACCAGACGAAGTTTCTAGTATAATAAAAGAGCAATTAGCAGGAGTAAAAACCGATGCTCAATTAGAAGAAGTAGGCACAGTACTACAAGTAGGTGATGGTATCGCTCGTATTTACGGATTGACACAAGTAAAGTCAGGAGAGCTTATCGAATTTGATAATGGAGTACAAGGTATCGTTCTTAACTTAGAGGAAGATAACGTGGGTGCCGTACTTTTGGGTAGTTCCACTGAGATTAAAGAAGGTGATACCGTAAAAAGAACCAACAGAATTGCTTCACTTAAAGTAGGTGAAGGTATGTTAGGTAGAGTTGTAAATACCTTAGGCCAACCTATAGATGGTAAGGGCACAATTACGGGTGAAACATATGAAATGCCTCTTGAGCGTAAAGCTCCGGGAGTAATTTACCGTGAACCAGTTACAGAGCCATTACAAACAGGAATCAAAGCAATCGATGCTATGATACCAGTTGGTCGTGGTCAACGTGAGCTTATCATTGGTGACAGACAAACAGGTAAAACTGCGGTTGCTATTGATACAATTATTAATCAAAAAGAATTTTATGATGCGGGCAATCCCGTATTCTGTATATATGTAGCTTGTGGTCAAAAAGCAAGTACAGTTAAGCAAGTAGTAAATTCTCTTGAAGCAAAAGGTGCTATGGCATATACCGTAGTTGTTGCTGCAACGGCTGCAGATCCTGCACCTATGCAGTTTTATGCTCCAATGGCAGGTGCTGCGATAGGTGAATTCTTTAGAGATACTGGTCGTCCAGCCCTTATAGTCTATGATGATTTGTCAAAGCAAGCTGTAGCTTATCGTGAGGTGTCTCTTCTATTGAAAAGACCTCCAGGACGTGAAGCGTATCCAGGTGACGTTTTCTACCTACACTCTCGTTTGTTAGAAAGAGCAGCCAAGGTAAATAGCAATGATGGAATTGCGCAGGCGATGAATGATTTACCCCCGTCTATCAAACATTTGGTAAAAGGAGGAGGATCGTTGACAGCATTGCCTATTATCGAAACACAAGCTGGTGACGTTTCTGCTTATATTCCAACTAACGTAATTTCCATTACCGATGGTCAAATATTCCTAGAGTCTGATTTGTTCAACTCTGGTGTTCGTCCAGCCATTAACGTGGGTATTTCAGTTTCTCGTGTTGGGGGAAATGCCCAAACAAAGTCAATGAAAAAAACTTCTGGTACGTTGAAACTAGATCAAGCGCAATATAGAGAGTTAGAAGCATTTGCTAAATTTGGTTCGGACTTAGATGCTGCAACTAAAGGTGTCCTTGAGAAAGGAGCTAGAAATGTGGAGATTCTGAAACAACCTCAATTCTCACCACTTTCAGTAGGTAAGCAAGTAGCGATTATATACCTTGGAACTAAAGGGTTACTTAAATCGGTTCCTGTAAATCAAGTTAGAAAGTTCGAAGAAGAATTTCTTATGAAAATGACTTCTGATCATCAAGATGTTTTAGATGCGCTTTCAGCAGGTAAGTTAGATGACACTATCACTAGCACTATCGAAACAGTAGGAGCAGAGATTGCTAAAAACTATAACTAATAGGAATGGCTAATCTTAAAGAAGTAAGAAACCGAATAGCGAGTACCCAA
>DGBH01000082.1:0-329 GCA_002384205.1 Bacteroidetes bacterium UBA4009 | reverse complement strand
CCAAAGCCATGAAAGTGGTTTCAGCTACTAAGTTGCGTAAAGCTCAAAATGCCATCACTCAAATGAGACCGTATGCAGATAAGCTTAATGGGATATTGATAAATTTGGCAGAAGCAGCAAAAGATGAGCAAGCACTTCAAGGATACTTTGAGAATAGAGAGGTTAAAAATGTACTGCTTATAGTTAATTCTAGTGATAGAGGACTTTGTGGTGGGTTTAATTCCAATATAACCAAAGAGTTAAAAGTGCTTTTAGGTAAAAAGTACATCAACACTAACGTAGAACTAATGTTCTTAGGAAAGAAAGCGTATGAATATTTCAAACGTTCT
>DGBH01000100.1 GCA_002384205.1 Bacteroidetes bacterium UBA4009 | reverse complement strand
TATGCTGGTATGCAATCATCCGTTTTTGCATTTGCATTTCATATAATCCTAGACTTAGGGTTATACACCCATTCTAGAGAGACACACCGAAATAGAAAGCCATATTATTTAGACCAGGTGGGGGTCTGTTTACAAAATGTTCTCTGGATTTTTTGGCGTTTTTCTTGATACACCTAGTGCTATACCTGCTACCTTACTACATCTGCTGCTAAGCCATACTAGTCCGCTAACGTTTGCATACGTGATACGCATTAAGGGGGTGAGTGCTTCCTATGTGCTTCCTGCTCTTAACAAAAAACCCTATAAACATCTTAATATCAGATACTTATAGGGTTAATGCTTGTAGCCCGTAGGGGAATCGAACCCCTCTTGCCGAGATGAAAACCCGGTGTCCTAGCCGATAGACGAACGGGCCATTAATGCTCGTATCACATTCACTATTTCTAGCTTTTGTGCTGTCCGGCTCCGAATCCTTCGGATGACGTTTACTAAACGCTAGTGTAAGAACAATATCTCCTTTTGCGTTTGGCGAGTGCAAAGGAAATCTTATTTCTTTTATTTACAACAAAAATTTTATAAATATTGATTAGTTGAATAAGCCATCTACTTATGCCCCATTTAAAACCCTGCTAGAGGATTCCGTTTCACTAATCTTTGTCGCTTAAAAAACGCTAAAGTAATCCCAATTCACTCCGCTATTTTTCAAAAAATAGTTACGTTTGCATTCCTTATTTAAAAAAATAAAAATATTTAATAATCATGAAAGTAGCCATCAACGGTTTCGGGAGAATTGGAAGACTAGCCTTTAAATGTCTTCTGGAAAAGTCAAATGTAGAGGTTGTAGCCATTAACGATCTTACCGACAACAAAACACTTGCACACTTACTCAAATACGATTCTGTACAAGGTAAGTTTAACGGCACAGTAGATTATAACGAGGAATACCTTATCGTAAATGGTATCAAAATACATGCAACCGCAGAACGAGACCCAGCCAATCTCCCTTGGGCGGCACTTGGCGTAGATGTAGTTCTTGAAAGCACAGGCTTTTTTACTTCTCCTGAAGGAGCCGGTAAGCACCTAGAAGCAGGTGCCAAAAAAGTAGTAATCTCAGCTCCGGCAACTGGAGATATCAAAACAGTAGTTTTGGGCGTAAACGACGACACCCTAGTGGGTGATGAAACTATCCTTTCTAACGCTAGTTGCACAACTAATTGCCTTGCCCCTATGGTTAAGGTGCTAGATGACTTAATTGGGGTAGAAAGCGGCTTTATGACGACTATACACTCATACACTAGCGACCAACGTTTACTAGATGCTCCGCATAAAGACCTAAGAAGAGCTCGTTCTGCTGCTCTTAATATTATTCCAACTAGCACAGGTGCGGCTAAAGCTGTTGGGTTGGTATTGCCACACTTAGCAGGCAAACTTAACGGAAACTCACTTCGTGTTCCAACACCTACGGGTAGCGCTACAGATTTTGTAGTTACCTTAAAGGGAAATACAACAGTGGCAGACGTAAATGCAGCGTTCAAAAAAGCTTCTGAAACAAATCTTAAAGGTATTTTAGAGTACAGTGAAGATCCACTGGTTTCTTCTGATATTGTGGGGAATCCTCACTCTTGTATTTTTGATGCAGATACCACTATGGTACAAGGCAATACGGTAAAAATTATGGGTTGGTACGACAATGAAGCTGGTTACAGCAACAGAGTAGCCGATCTTATTATCAAAATAGGCTAATTAGCTTTATATCATAGTATCTAAAAACGGCAGCACTTCAGTGCTGCCGTTTTTAGTATGCCTTGTTTGGAGATAAATGGTAAGGTCTTGTGTATTCAATCAAATTGCTATTTTAGCTGCATGGTTTCTAAACTAAAATCGCTTGGACCTGGTTTACTCTATGCAGGGGCTGCCATTGGGGTTTCTCACTTGGTACAAAGTACAAAGGCTGGCGCTCAATATGGATATATTCTCATTATCGCCATAGTATTAGCACACCTCTTTAAATATCCATTTTTTGTACTCGGACCGCGATATGCTGAGCGCGCAGAAGAATCACTAGTATCGGGATACGCTAAAATAGGTAAGTGGGCCGTAATACTTTTACTCATTCTTTCTCTCAGCACTATGTTTACGGTGCAAGCAGCGGTGACATTGGTTACCGCCGGTCTGATTCAGAATATGGGTGTTTCATTAAATCAAGCCTCATTGTCACTTGGTTTACTGACTGTATGTTTAGCGATTGTTAGAATTGGAAAGTTTAGTATCCTAGATAATCTCATGAAGGTTATTATGATCGTGCTAAGTATTTCTACCTTAGTTGCCTTCCTGCTTTCATTTGGGATGGAGCGTGAGATAGTACCTTCTGCAAAAACGGTATTTAAACTAACCAACAAAAACGACATTACTTTTTTATTAGCTTTTGTGGGCTGGATGCCAGCTCCATTAGACTTGGCCATATGGCACAGCATCTGGACCCTATCTAGTGGTATAAAAAAATCTAAGGGAGATTTTGATTTTAATGTTGGCTTCTATGGTACCGCCATTTTAGGCGTGTGCTTTTTAGTACTTGGAGCCCACACTATGTATGGCACTGGAGCGGCCTTAGAAGCAAGTTCAAGTGGATTTGCAGCTCAGTTAATAAATGCATTTACCCGTTGTTTAGGAGGCTGGTCGTATTGGTTAATATCGATAGCCGCCTTTACCACTATGTTTAGCACCACACTTACCTGTTTTGATGCTATGCCAAGAGTCATGCAACATATAAGTAAAGAATTAAACTTGGGTAACGTGCTAAAATCGAGTCTGCTTTGGCAAATCTTACTTTATTTAGGCACCATGCTTATATTGACCTATGCGGTAAATAGTATGAGTCAGATGGTAAACTTTGCTACTATTATGTCGTTTATTACCGCTCCAGCATTAGCTATGCTTAGTTATCAATTGGTAAGCCAAAGTCCACATCAGTTGTGGTCTAAGGGCGAAAAAAGATTAGCAGTGTTTGGAATTATTTTTTTACTTCTTTTCTCCATTATATATTTAAAACACTTTTTATAAAATAATTACCTTAAGGGGCCTCTGTTTTTAAAAAATTACGTTGTTTTGAAGTAGGTGACGAAAATAAATGGATGCCAAATAGAGTTAAAAAAATAAAATATATGAAAGGCAAGGTACTTATTTCAGAACCCTTTTTAGCAGATCCCAATTTTAGTAGATCTGTGATATTAATTACAGAGCATAACGCTACAGGCTCCTTTGGCTTTGTGCTGAATCAAAAAACTAATATATTGGCGAACACTATGGTGGAGGAACTTCATCTCGTAACCCAAGCTGTATATAACGGAGGCCCGGTTGATCTTCAAAGCTTTCATTGTCTCCATACGTACGATCATATTCAAGATGCTGTTCACGTATGCAAAAATGTCTATTGGGGTGGAAATTTCGAGCAAGTATTTCAGGAATTAAAGCAGGGATTAATGGATCCCAAAAACATTAAATTTTTTATAGGGTATAGTGGTTGGGGCCCCCATCAGTTGGATGATGAGTTAACAGAAAATGCGTGGCATGTAGGGAATTTAGAGTCCCAAGATATTTTTGATTCTAGCATAGATGACCAAGATTTATGGAAACTTGCCATCCGAAATCTTGGGGGTCAAGTTTCTCTTTTGGCTAATTCCCCTGTGGACCCAAACTTGAATTAAAACCCTAACTTTGCATCCTTAAAACGATAATAAATGGATAATACACTTTTACTTAGTGTACATAGCGTACTAAGATGGGCTGTGTTGCTTTTTGGCCTATATGCCATTACTAAATCAGCAAGAGGGTTGCTTTATAAACAAGATTTTACACCTAATCATAATATGGCTGCTACACTTTTTATTGCGAGTGTACATTTACAAGTAGTTATTGGTTTATTGTTATATGTAGCCAGAGGTTGGGCGTCTAGTTTTTCAAATATGGCAGAAACAATGGGTAATACGGCGCTCAGATTTTGGAGTGTAGAACATGTTTTTGGAATGGTATTAGCCGCTGTTCTTATTCAAATTGGACGAACAAAAAGTAAAAAAGCAGTTGACCCTGCCCGAAAACACAAAATAGCACTAATCTATTTCACCATAGGCCTATTGCTCATATTGGCAATGATACCTTGGCCATTTAGAGCAGACATAGGTAGAAGCTTATTGCCATAAACGTATTTAATATTTTAATTTGAAGATAGAAACACTAAACGCAGTTGCCGAAATTCTAGGGAATGGCTACAAATGCTACGTTCATTCACTAACCGAAGAAGTTTTTTCTGCCGAAAACATAGACGTGGAGACCCGAAAAAAGGATGACTACCAAGAATTTGTGCCGTTAGAAGGCTCGGTTACCTTTGGAATAATGAAAGATTATGTAAGTGCGGTAGATAATTTTGAGCATCAAAGTGAGCTGATGGAAGCATTGAGTTATGATCAACCTTTTCTGACTTTCAAAAGGAAAGTATATGCTTTGCATATAGCAGACAGCTGGATAGCATATCGCAATCAGCAGATTGTACACATGTTAGAAAACAAGCCAAGTTGATAAGAAACCGGATCTTTTCTAATTTAATTAATGCAAAATTTATAAATCTCTGAACCTGCTGCTTATTTTTGCCATCGTAAAGTGCGTGTAACTAACCTTATATTTTTAATTGGTTTATCCATAAGTTCATTTGGTCAAGTCTTACCCAATTTTGGTGGTCAAAGAGCCGGACTTTCTGCACTCAGCTTTTTAAAGAACGATTTAAATCCTACCTCTTTTGGGATGGCTGGAGCAAGCGTTGCCAATAAAGGAAACTTATATAGCGGAGAAAATAATCCTGCAGCGTTGGTCCAAATACCCAATACAGGCATAGCATTGAGCAATTATACCGTAGGAGCGGGTGTTCAGCAAAGCTTTATGAGTGTGGGTATTAAACTAGAGTCGGATGCGGTAGTAGCATTCTCGGTTAACTCACTAAATAGCGGCGCAATGGAAGTGCGCACAGAATTCGAACCTAACGGAACGGGACAGCAGTTTTATGTCAACAATACAGCGCTTGGCATCAATTATTCTCAGAAATTATCCGAGAGATTTAGTATTGGCGTAGGATTAAAATATGTATATGAAGGTATTTCAACTTATAGAAATCATACCGTTACAGCCGATATTGGGTTCTTGTATAATACGGATTATAAGGATTTGACATTTGCCGTTGTGGTAAAAAACTTTGGTGGCAACTCACAAATGAGCGGTAGTGACATAGAAGCGGAGTATAACCGCACCTTTGTATCGCTTGACAAATATACCACGCCTACTATCTTTAAAATGGGTTTTTCGTTGGTGCCTTATCAAACGGAAACTAAAAAGTTGCTAGTTGCTGCGGAGTTAAACCACCCCAGCGATAATGCTGAGAATCTTCGCTTTGGGGCAGAATACAGCTTACGTGACCTTCTTTTTATTCGCCTTGGATATAAACTTAGTGTAAAAGGTCAAAATTATCCTACGGCTGGCATAGGCGTTAAAACGCGGATTGGAGTACACCCCATGTACATAGATTACGGTATTAATCCTACCAACAGAATGGGTGTACAGCATATATTTGGAATTCACATGCCATTTAATAACGACAAGCGTTAATGATAAAACTAACGACATATACGGGTTTGCTGTGCAGTATCTTTTTACTAGTTGGTTGTGACGGATTTTTAGGTAAAAAAACAAACACCGATTTTATTGAAGTTCCAACGTACAGCCCCAGAGAAGTTGCCTATGTTCCTGTACAGCCTGCTTTAATCGGCTTTGTATCGCCTGTAGATATTATTGCGGGATTTGATGAGTTAATATATGTGGTGGATGACGCTACAGAAGAAATTATATCACTGGATGAGAGCGGCAAAATTTTGGCAAGAATTAAGGTGCAAGGCGTAAGAGCCGTGGCTCAAAACCGTCGACTCGACCTGCTAGCTATTGGCAGTGTAGATATATTAAAAGCAGGTGAAACACTCACTTTTACGTGTATTTATAAAATTGATATGCATGGGCCGGGTAACAACTTCGGTTTGCAGTACGCACAAGTGGTTGATACCATCATACATCCTTTTTATTTTAAAAGCACTTACTCATCTTCAGATAGCAAAGTTCAGTTTAATAAAATAGCGGTATTAGAAGATAATCGATTTTATGTGACCCGTACGGGCACAGATAACAATGCTCAAAAATTTGGTGGTCCGGATGATGCAGTCTTACTTTTTGATGCAGATGGCACGTATCTAACTCCTATTTCCGTAAACACTCCAAGTGGATTATTTAGAGATTATTTTAAGAAGCCTATGGGGATATCTAGTTTTGTGCAGCCTCCTCAAGTGTCTGCAGGTGGACCAGATCATTTTGTGTTCACCTCGATAGCTGAAAATACTTCCATTAAAGTACAAATTATTGATTTTATAGAAACAGATTTTGGAGCTAATTACGAACCTAGAATTCTTGTAGAAACAGATACCACCGTGGCAGATGATAATCTTACTACCCCAGATAGATTTGCTCAGCCAGTATCTACTCTGGTTACAGGTGACGGATCTAATTATATTTTTGTGGTAGATAAGAGTAAAGACTCGTTTTATCAATTTACCGTAACGGGATTAGAAGGTGTAAAACCGCCCACAGGTGCAGCCAGCACCAAGTATCAATTAGCTAGCTTTGGGGGCAGGGGTGAAGGACTTTCTCAATTCAATTCGCCAAGTGCTGTGGCGTATAAAAATAGAATAGTGTGGATATGTGATACCGGAAACGGACGTATTCTACGGTTCAAATTGACTACAGATTTTCAATAAGAGCATCCACTAGTTTTTAATTAGCAGGCGCACCTTTTTTTCTTCTTCTCAAATGAAAATTGTCAAACTGGTAACGGTAGTATAAACCAACACCGGTGGTATTTACGTTGGTAATATTGCCAAGCGTAGGGTCGTTTGCCTGTTTCTGAAATCCTCGCACCTTAAGTGATCCGTCTTCGTTTATATCATATTTAACACTGATGTCATACGGCCTATTCTCCGCCGTCACTGCATCTACCGAAAATGATACTTCTAATCGGTCATTCCAAATTTTACGACGAAGTGAGAGTATTAACTCAGCTTGGCTTTTATAAGTGCTTTGATAATCGACTCCAACCTGCCATCTGGTATCGAGCTTGCCTAACCAGTTATTCAACTGGCTGCTGGCAAAATCACTTAAACTATTGATACCTGTATTAGCGGCACCGGCTTCTACGAGCGCGCTACTCGCGCTTGCAGAACCAAAGCTAGGAGGGATAAAAGTGCCTAACACCAATAAGGCGAAGACTTGCCTATCTAATTCTTCTTGATCTAATTTTATGCGATCTATGACGGTGTTTAATGCGGAGGAAGCACTTCCACTTAAACTATTTTGAGTGGGGAACTTAAGATCAAAATTGACGATTGGATTAAATAGAAGTCCAGTTAATTTTAAGTTGCAATCTACGGGAATGGCTTGATTATAGGCGTCTAGCTCTTCGGCGGATACAGTTCCTATCATAAGCGTACCGGGCACGGGATATTCTCTCTTGATGGCGTCTAGATTTATTCGGGCATTATAGGGATTGCCGTCCCAGAAAAGCGTGCCGCCTTGCTTCACCGTAAAGTATTTATTGATTAAGTCCAGTGCCGTAAATAAGTAGTTTCCTCTATCAATAGTCAACCCTCCGTACATGTTAAAATCTCCATAGGTATTGATCTCCATCCGTAAGTTTCCGTGACCAGCAGCCTCAATTTTATCGCCAAGTAATTCATCAAAAACCATTTTTATGTTGGCGTCATTCGTTATTTCAAAGTTGAAATCCATCCGCACGCCTGCTTGCGATTTAATAGTATTACTAACACCATTATTGTCTGCTTTTAGATTGACAAAATGCACATAGCTAAGCTTACCGCTAGATTCTGAGGTTTCAAGGGGTATTACTATTTGGGTACCTTTTCTACTCTTGGCGTTTATGGTAAGTAAGATGTCATCCAAAGGTCCCGTTATCTCCATATTGCCATCTACAAAAGCAGTCCCATAAAAGAGATCATTATCTTCTTTACGGGTATTCATTATCTCAAAGTCATACAGGTCTTTAAAGTTAAGATTAAAGATAAAATCTTGAAAACTATGATGCGTTACCTCGCCAACCACCGCAGCTTTTTTGCCAAATCGATCGGTTATTTCAGATTTAATTATACTGAAAGAACTGTAGTCTATGTCAATTATAGCACTTCCGGTATAGTGTGTTTGCATATAATCAACAATAAAATCAAGGCTGTCTAGCTGCATAGTTCCCCGTAATTGTGGACTTGTGAGCGCACCAGTTATGCCTATTTTGGAAGTACTAAACCCACTTATTTCAGAGGCTAGTCCTGTTAGGTATTTTTCAAATGGTTTTATATTACTAGTTTGAGTGGTTAGTTGCAGGTTCAAAGGAGATCTTTTGCTGTCAAAATTGATATCACCTGCAATTTCCATATCATTGAGCAAACCACCTGTTATTTTACCGTCTATGCTTACGGCAAGTAGGTTATCTTGGCTCGTACTTTTTAGATCTAAATCACCTAGTGTATCTTGCTCTAATTGTAAGTCTTGAACCATTAAATCAGCCTCAATAATAGGGAATCCATCTCTGTCAGAAATATCGATATAGCCATTGGTAGTGCCTTCCAGCTTAAGGTCATAGCCTGCCAAGAAAGGAGTAAGGTTGGCGAGTTTAAAATTGGATAAATTTGCATTTAGCTTATTCGCATTTTGACCCATGGAAGCATCTAAAAAGAGTATTTCAGCACCATTTCTAAAATCAAAATACCTAAATTCAGTGACATTCTTACTGTGTATTAAATTAGGGAATGTAGTATTTTTTAGCTCCCAAGATTTATGGTAAATGTCCACCTTGGTATTATCCAAAAAGACAAGTGCACTATCATTTCGGTACAAGAAACGTCCTGCAAGGGCAATGTCCAACACATCGTCTTTTTTTGACGTAGTTTCAAAAATAACTTCGCCATCTTTTACAAATCCATGGGCATTTAATACATTAAAGATGGCACTATCATTTTGCATAAGCCCTCCCGTATTTATGCCAAAATTAATGGGAGAAAGTTCCCCGCCATTCTTAAGCGAAAGACTAATAAATGGACTTGAAATGGCATCGTAACTGAGATTTACAAAATTATTTTCTCCGTTAATTTGGCCAAGAATATGATTGTAAGTAACGTCTAAACTCCCGCGGTCAAAGCTCACAGCGCCTAAAAATTCTTTAAATACCGGGTGGAATTGATCAATTGTGATAGCAACTGTTACGTCTTTACTACCGAGTATTTTTTCAGGTTTAATAAATCGTGAAGGATAAATAATGTGTTTCACAAAATCAATCAGATCCTCAGATTCAGAAGGATAAAAATCTCCTTCAATATTGATTTGGGCTAAGTCGCTACTTAGCGTATAATCCCTTTTATTTTCCGATAAATTAGCGGTGAGTAGTATGTCTTTTATCTTGTAGCTTCTTCCCTCTTTTAATAGATTAAAACTATCTAGTTGCACCGTACCATTTAAGTTGTCTAGATTATCGCCGGCAAGGTTGATATCTCCCGTAAACTTTACAAAATTATCGATGTTATCTAAATCTAACAGTCTAAGGTTTATTCCAAAGACATTCGCCTTAACGGCAATTTCGGGAGTTTGCTTGCTGGCATCTAGGGTTCCGTTAAAATTAAAGTTGAAATTAGGATCTACAATGTCAAATGTTCCATTGAACAGTGAGTTAGATACATTGCCGTTCACCTGCATATTTTGATACCGGTAGCCCCCAAAGGTAAATTGTGATATGGTTCCTTCTACCTTACTTTTGAGTGTTTCTAGTGTTAAACCACTGCCATTAAGGCTAAGATCAAAAATTGCAGGACCAAGATTAGGGAGTCCTAACAGCAGTGCTAAATCAAGATTAGTACTACTAATCTCGCCTGCATAAGCAGCATTATGACTTGGCAAAAGAGTGTAATGTACTTGAGCCTTCACACTACCTGCGTCTGTCCCTATTTCAGCATTGGTAATAAAATCGGTTAACAGGCCCTTAAAAGTGCCCGTATAACTAATATCACCTAGATTTAATAACTCTTTAGGTGCGGGGTTAAGTTTGGCAATTCGCGCAAGATCAATTGCATTAGTGGTTAGTCTTTTTGCGTCTATGTCAAAAACAGTTGTTTCTATATCGGGTAGGCCTTTAAGATGGGCTGAACCTACAAAACGGGTATGACTGCCTATAGCCAATTTTAATCGTTTACTGCGCATGTTTGCAATGGTTCCAAAAACCTTACCAGACGCTTTAATTTGTTCATTATAGGTAGCGACGTTAGTGCTGAATAAGGCAATATCATCAGTATGTATTACAGCGTCCTTAAAAGTCGCTTTTAACGCTACTACATCTATAAAATCAGAAAAATCTCCGTAACTGCTATAGTTAAACTCAAGGTAATCTTTGATATAACTTTTAGGTGTTTTGAATTCTAAATTTTCAAATCGCATGGTGGTAGAACTGATAGTGCTCTTGGCGGTAAGGCGATCTATTTGTAGACCCGATTTCTCGGTCCCTGATAAGTTTTCAATAACAAAACTTAACGAATCATTGATGATATCAAAATTATGCAGATGCCCATTTATTTCCTTAAAAAACATGTCGTTTTCGTCAAAGGCTCTGCTTGTTGGAGGGCTATAGTTTTTATTAAAGTACCTAAAAACGGTGTTTACTAGTTCTACTTTATCAAAGGTGATAATCTGCTGTTGACGGGGTTTATTAGTAGGTGGGGGAGTAAAATAATCAATTAAAAATTGTAAATTTAGCTCCTGCGATCCTTCATGTATGCCAAGATATACTTTGGCATTTTTAAGACTAACTTCATCCAGTTTAATAAGTGAATTACTAAATCTAAAAAGGTCGTAATTTACACCTAATTCAGCTATGTAAATCATGGTGTCATGCTCACGGTCTGCTATGTATAGGTCATGAGCTGTAAGGGCGTCAAAATAGTTAAGTTCTATTTGACGAATGCTAACAGGAACACCCAATTCCTTGCTTAAAAAGCGGGTTGCTTTATCGGTTGCATAGTTTTTAAACCATTTAGTTTGTGCAAACGCCAAAAACACCAATGCAAACATGAGTAATGCGGAAAGCGTAATAAGCGGTATTTTAACTATTTTTGGCAACGCTTTTTATCAGTATTTCTTAAAGTGTACAAACATACCTTGGAACACACAAATAATAATTCACATATCACCATACTAGGTATAGAATCGTCCTGTGATGATACATCTGCATCTATTTGGAAAAATGGCAAAATTTGCTCCAATGTTGTAGCGTCTCAAAGTGTACATGCTGAATTTGGCGGAGTAGTGCCAGAATGGGCAAGTAGAAAACACCAACTTAATATTGTTCCTACAGTGCAATCAGCCTTGCAAAATGCGGGTATTCAGCTTTCTGAAGTAGATGCTATTGCCTGTACACAAGGTCCAGGATTAATGGGTTCGCTTTTAGTTGGACATTCATTTACCAAAGGGCTTGCTATGTCTGCTAATCTTCCGTTTGTAAATGTAGACCATTTAGATGCACATATTTTAGCGCATTTTATTGACGATAAATCCCCCCAATTACCCTTTTTATGTCTTTTAGTATCTGGCGGGCATACTCAAATAGCGGTTGTTAAGGAAGATTATGTCATTGAAGTGTTGGGAAAAACCATAGATGATGCTGCGGGCGAAGCTTTTGATAAAGCCGGCAAAATGTTAAACTTGGGGTACCCTGCAGGACCCATTATAGATAAGCTATCGACCAAAGGCGATGCTACAAAATTTGTCTTTAATACACCCAATGTGGAAGGGCTCAATTTTAGTTTTTCGGGACTCAAAACCTCCATCCTTTACTTTTTACAAAAACAGAGCAAGTTAGATCCTGACTTTGTTACCAAAAATAGTAATGATCTGTGTGCATCTATTCAGCATACTATTGTGTCTTATTTGCTGAGTCAGCTTGAAGAAGCAATGAAACTAACCGGAATAACGCAAATAGGTATAGCCGGTGGCGTAGCTGCAAACTCAGAATTGCGACTTAAATTGCAAGTATTAGCTAAAAAGTACAATGGTGAAGCATTTATTCCTAAGTTTGAATATTGCACTGATAATGCAGCGATGGTAGCTTTTGCAGGCGAAATAAAATTAAAACAAAAAAAATATGGCACACTGAGCGATGTGTGTTTTGTACGAAAATGAATAAAATAATACTCATACTCTTTTCCGTATTAAGTTACGGTATGTCTCTAGCTCAAGAAAATGATTCTACATTTTTGCGAATTAACAAAGTAGCAGAAGTTAAAAAAAAGCAGTTCATTCATGCCTTCCCTAATAACAAGGATACATGCCTACTGGATTATAAAAAATTTGATGCACAATCCCGATTAACGTATCAAAAAGTAGATATGCGATGCATGGGTTGGACAGGATATGATGAGACTTTTTTAATCTATAATGACAGAGAACTTCTTCTGGTAAGAAATAATGTAGACGGAGTAGAAAAAAGCAACACCAGTTTTTGGTACTCTAAAGACGAAGAAAAACCAATTAAGACAGTATTGTTCTTAACAGAAATATTGGATACCATCGTCACGAATACCACCTACTATAGAAATAAAACAGGCAGGTTAGATAGTTTTGTTGCCGTGACTATTAACTACGATGGGAACAAAGTACGCACCAAAAATGTAGTACGATATGATGTCAATGGAAATCTTAGTCAACTATATGTAATAGACGAAATGGGCAAACCAATACAAATGATGTTCTATGAGTTTGATAAAGAGAGTAAAATGAAATCAGCTGGGTTTACGACTTATGGAGAAAAACCTACTTTTTCACAGACCTATTTTTCGTATAATCAGTTTGGTCAACTGGCCAATACCATCAATACGGCAAATCAAAAACAAGAGTATTTTTACCATGATAATGGGCTAATATCTAATGTCTTATCCTACAATCCTAAAGGAGTTTTAGAAATAGAATTTATTTTTGAATACATCTTGCAAAAATGAATTTAGTATGGGTTTTCTTAGGTGGGGGTATAGGTGCTGCTTGTCGTTGGGCAGTAAGCAAGGCCTTTGATGAAGGCGTACAGTTTCCTTTTGCAACGCTTACCGTTAATCTTGTAGGCTGTTTCTTGATTGGATTGGTTTATTCTTACGCCATCAAAATTCAGAATCCGTGGTATCTAATTGGCGTAGTTGGATTTTTAGGGGGTTTTACAACCTTTTCGAGCTATAGCCTAGAACTTATGAAAATGCTAGAATACGGGTTTCATAAAAATTTCCTGATCTATTTTTTAGCCAGTAATGTTCTAGGAGTTTTGCTCGTGTATTCAGGATATAAAGCAGCGACTTACTGGTTGTCATGAAAAGAGTACTAATCTACATACTCTTGCTCTGCTTGGGGCAAAATTTGTTGGCGGATAAACTGCTTATCCCCATGGATGCCAGCCAGAAAAATCATCTTAAGGCTTATGGAATCGCCTATTGGGTGTTAAGTATGGAGCAGGAAGTAGAGTGGTTATTAAATTATAAGGGGGGGAGCTTTATGATGGACGATTACGAGAACATTGAAAAAGAATGCCTATTGCGTGGAGTTTCCTTTAGTACCCTTAGCGAGGGGAAGGCCAATAGTATTAAAGATGAAATAGCCAATCCTGCAGTTAATGCCGAAACGGTTAAACTCCTCAAAGTCCCGAAAATAGCAGTGTACTCTCCTAAGTCAGCACAACCTTGGGACGATGCCGTAACGATGGTACTTAATTATGCCGAAATACCGTATGATGTTGTGTTTGACGATGAAGTATTGGATGGCAAACTGCCAACTTATGAATGGTTGCATTTACATCATGAAGATTTTACGGGGCAATACGGCAAGTTTTGGTCAAGTTACCGCAATGCGTCATGGTACAAGGCACAAGTTGCGGAAGCGGAAGAAATGGCTTCGAAACATGGATTTGCAACGGTAGCAGAACTGAAATTAGCCGTTACCAAAAAGATTCGAGATTTTACGGTTGGAGGTGGATTTTTATTTGCCATGTGCAGTGCAACAGATAGTTATGATATTGCTATGGCAGCTGATGGAACAGATATTTGTGAATATATGTTTGACGGTGATCCTATAGATCCAGGAGCTCAAGCTAAATTAGATTATACTAAAACCTTTGCATTTAAGGATTTTAACATAGAACAAAATCCTATGGTGTATGAAGTGAGCAGCATAGATGTTGACCCGATATCTCGCAACGTTACCGAAGAAAATGACCTGTTTGCCCTAAATGAATTTAGTGCGAAGTGGGATGTTATCCCCGCTATCCTTACGCAAAATCATGAACGAATCATCAAAGGATTTATGGGGCAGACTACAGCGTTTCACAAGGAACAAATAAAAAGTTCTGTGATAATTATGGGCGAAAACAAAAGCCTTAGTGAAGCTAGATATATTCACGGTACTATGGGTAAAGGCCAGTTTACGTTTTATGGAGGTCACGATCCAGAAGACTATCAGCACATGGTAAATGAACCACCTACAGACATGGCCTTGCATCCTAATTCTCCTGGATATAGGCTAATCTTAAACAACATTTTGTTTCCTAGCGTGAAGAAGAAAAAGCAAAAAACCTAAGACATCAAGAAGCGTAACGATCGTATTATTTTGACTCCTAATCCAGAAATACTAAAACAAATAGTTACCGTAAAAATGCCTTTTGGCAGATTTAAGGGAAGTTTGCTTTGTGATTTACCCGTGAGTTATCTAGAATGGTTTAAGCGAAAAGGTGGATTCCCCGCAGGTGCTCTTGGAATGCAATTAGATACGGTTTATGAAATTAAACTCAATGGTTTGGAAGAAATCATTTTTGAACTCAAAAAAAGATATAGATACACTTAAATAGTTTGCAATAAACACCCATGAATAAAAAAGAACACTGGGAAAATATATATTCCACCAAGACACCTGCCGAAGTAAGTTGGACACAGGCGTATCCTGAAACATCTATAGAATTAGTAGCGCAAACCTTGGTAAGTAAAAATGCGCCAATCATTGATATAGGTGGTGGCGATAGTTTGGTCGTAGACTTCTTGCTAAAACTGGGGTATACCGATATCACCGTTTTAGATATCTCTGCAGCAGCTATCGAAAGAGCAAAGAAACGACTAGGTGCCGATGCTACAAAGGTAGAATGGCTGGTAACTGACATCTTGGATTTTAAACCTACTAAAACATATGAAGTGTGGCATGACCGTGCAGTTTTTCATTTTCTAAGAGAGCAAGAAGAAGTAAATACGTATGTAGACATGGTAAAAGAGTATGCAGAAAATGTTATTCTAGCTACTTTCTCGCCTTCTGGCCCACTCAAATGTAGTGGTCTTGAAATTATACAGTATGATCATAATCAAATGGAGGATACATTTGGAAGTGATTTTAGCGTAGAAAATTACTTTACTGCAGATCACGTTACGCCATTTAATACGGTTCAAAATTTTTCGTTCGCTAGGATGAAGAAGAAATAATGACAGCTTATTTTTAACCTTAATTCTCTTATAAACAGGTAGTAAGGTTAAATTTTATCAAGAATTATAGGTGTCATTCTAAATAAGTAGAGTCTTACTTATTTTTAGCATTTCTTATTTTTAATTAATCCAAATAAAAATAGATTTGCACTACTAAAGAACCTATATGAAATTATTTTACACCCTTATAGCGCTATTAATAGGTCAGTTAAGCATGGCCCAAGAAATGGATAGTTTTACGAATTACCATATGAATGCGGCTCGTACACTATTGGAGAGCAAAGACGGAAATCTACTCATGGGCGCTTATGGCGAAGTGCATTACGAACAACCTTTTGGGAATAATACACAATACAATGGCGATTTAGATGCAGAACGAATGGTGCTACTTTTTGGCTATAAATTCAACAATAAGACTTCGTTTATCAGTGAAATAGAAATAGAGCATATTAAAGAAGTTTACCTCGAGCAAGCTTTTTTAAACTATCAGGCAAAACCTTGGCTAAATGTGCAAGCAGGATTATTACTTATCCCAATGGGACTGATGAACGAGTACCATGAGCCCACTATTTTTAACGGAGTAAACAGACCCGTAATATCGAATGCATTGTACCCAAGTACGTGGAGAGAAATAGGAGCAGGCATCGCAGGTAATCTACCAAGTGCGGCACTCAGATACCAACTTTATCTCGTAAATGGCCCCATGAGTTATGATAATGGAGCTAAATTAGAAGGCAGCAAACCGTTACGTGGAGCTCGTCAAAAAGGAGCCCAATCAACCATGACGAGACCTGATCTTTCTGGAAAGATAAATTATTACGGTTTAAAGGGATTTGACATAGGACTTGCCGGATATGTGGGTTCTACCGAATCTAGTCTTTTCGAGAATATTCATAGAGATAGCGTAAGTCAAATGGCTAGAGCGGATAGCTCCATAGTAGGCGTGCAAATGGTTGGTTTTGATTTTAGATATCAAGCGAAGAAACTGCAAGCAAAAGGGGAATTATTCTTTGCGAATTTTACCAATACCTCCGCTTATAATGCGTTTACGGGAAAAGATCTAGGCTCAAGTATGTTTGGGTATTATGGTGAAGTTGGTTATGATGTTTCAAGCCTGTTGGGAATGCAAAAGAAAATCGTGCCTTTTGTACGTTACTCACAATACAATACACATCAATCGGTAGATGAAGCTATGATACCCAATAAGGCGTATGACCGCACAGTAGTTACCGCTGGTTTCTCATTTTTTCTGAATGACGCAGTTGTTATTAAAGCTGATTATCAAAATTTTAACAATGCACTTCATAGTCAAACGCATCAATTTAACTCGGGTATAGGTTTTTGGTTTAGATAGCATAGTTAGTGAAGCATAGATATTACATAGGTATATTTTTTGTGCTAGGCGGCTTCACCTTAGCTGCTTCTTATAGCTATTTGCCCGGCTATCTTAGTCATAAAATGAGCAAACAGTTAAACAAGTTATTTGATAAAGACGTACTTGTTCGGGAGCTCTCCATAAATGATACATTGACATTAAATCATCAGTTATACGAGGTGTATAGTGCCGATACGCTAGCAGGATATTCTATTATTACTAGAGCATTAGGATGTAAAATAGGAGGGTGTGATAAGCCCTCAAAAGATTCTATTTCGTTTGAGCAATTTTACTTTTTCACCGCTTTTGATAAGGATAAAAATATCAAAAAAGTAAGGGTGTTGGAATACACATCAGACCATGGTTATCAGATTGCCAACAAGGGATGGCTTAAACAATTTGAAAAAGGAACATCATTTAGTGTAGGAGAAAATATAGATGCTATCTCAGGTGCTACTATTTCTGTAAAATCGATTACTGCTGGAGTTAATGAGCAGTTGCGCATTATTCAAAAACAATAGGAAAAGCTTTAATTTCGTGGCATGTCAATAATCCCATTCGATATAACTTGCTATAATCACTTACACAGTCGTTTTCAAAATATTTTTAAAGAAGAACTGATCAATGAGATTTGCTATAATGGTCAATTAAAAGTCTTCAATACAGATGAAATAATCATTAACATAGGGGATAAGATGGAGTATTTTCCTCTAATTGTTTCTGGAACTTTAAAAATATTAACCGAAGACGCCGATGGCAAAGAGCTACTACTATACTACCTTGAAATGGGCGATACGTGTGCCGTTACACTTAACCTTGCAACACACGGGAGCAAGAGTAAAATAAGAGCTATTGCAGAAGAACAATGCGAATTATTATTTTTACCTATCGTTAAAGTGGATGACTGGATGGTTAAGTATAAAGAATGGCGTCACTTTATTATGGAAACCTATAACTACAGGTTAAATGAAATGCTTGAAGCTATCGATACGCTCGCTTTTCACAATATGGAAGAACGACTTATGAAGTACCTGCGAGATAAAGCAATGGTAACAGGCAGTGTCGAAATACAAGGTACTCATTTTCAAATCGCCAATGATATGCACTCTAGTCGTGTTGTGATATCTCGTATGCTAGCCAAGCTAGAGAAAGATGGCTTGTTAACCCATAGTAGAAATAAGATTATCTTAAATAAACTTTAAAGCAATAATGGAGTAATGTGACTTACGTAACAATGCAGTGCAAACTTCATCTTAACTTTGCAATCGTTAACGAATACTAAAATGAAAATAGAACAGATATATACCGGCTGCCTTGCTCAAGGATCTTATTACATTGAAAGCAACGGAGAAGTAGCGATTATTGATCCACTTAGAGAAGTAGATGACTATATCGCTAGGGCTGAAAAAGACGGCGCTAAAATCAAGTATATCTTTGAAACTCATTTTCATGCTGACTTTGTAAGTGG
>DGBH01000151.1:3471-4160 GCA_002384205.1 Bacteroidetes bacterium UBA4009 | reverse complement strand
AAAAAGTGAAAATATTTGAAACTTGGGAAGAAGTCCAGAACAGTGCACAGCCCGGTGCATCTGTTGGAGATATGATGTTTATGGATCACGATAATAATAAGGTACTCAACAACGATGATACTGTGATTATAGGAGATCCTAATCCAGATGCTATCTGGGGAATTACCAATCAATTTAGTTATAAATCTTTTGATCTTTCTTTTTTAATTGATGGACAGGTTGGGGGTGACATATATTCTATAGCAGATATGGAATTGGGTTCGAATTATAGACAATGGAATTCATCTACGAGTTCCGCAATAAATTCTTGGGTTCCTGCTGCAGGGGTTCCTAGCGCCTCATGGGAATCACAAGATGGATCAACTTTTTCAACTGAAGGCTACAATTATGGTTTCGGAAATTCGAATGCATATACCGCTAGGCCTATGTATAATGTTCTAGCAAGTGCCGAACGCAAAAGAGTTAGTGATGAATATATTAAAGACGCTTCTTTCATAAAATTGCGTAATGTTTCCTTAGGCTACAATTTTAATTCAAAAAAAATAAAATCATACGGAATACAGAGAATGCGATTTTATCTATCAGCTACAAATTTACTAATAATAACCAAATTTGACGGTTATGATCCTGAGGTAACTGCTTTTACAGGTAATGCCTCACGTAGAGGACTCGATTTTGGCACGTATCCT
>DGBH01000151.1:0-3276 GCA_002384205.1 Bacteroidetes bacterium UBA4009 | reverse complement strand
ATAATAAAATGAAGAATCTAAAAGATAATAAAATGAAAATTATTACTGTAAATAAATTAATGTATAAATTAGGCATCTTGTTTATAGGCCTATTTGTATCATGTAATGATGATCTACTGGAAGTTCCTCCTTCTTTGTTAGCTCCGCAAAATTTCTATAAAACAAGTGAGGAAGCGATTATTTCAGTGAACGCATGTTACCAGTCCATGAAAGATAATTTTATCTCCAATGGCTATGGATCGTATATATTTTTAGATAGTGCCACGGATTGTTATGATACAAACCAAAATGTTTTTGGTAGTTGGTTTGCTGGGAACTTTTCTTCCACAGATACTAATATTCAGAACTGGTGGCAAAGATTTTATACAACTATTGGGGCTTGTAACGTGACCGTTGGAAGAGTTGAACAAGCAGCTATTGATCAAGAAATACAAAATCGTGTAATTGCAGAAGCAAAGTTCATAAGGGCTATGAATTATTTTTATATAGTTCAGATTTGGGGACCTGCTCCATTGAAAACAACTATTCCATTAGGCTCTGATGATACAAATCTTGCTCGAGCCCCAATTGAAGATATCTATACTGCAATTATTAATGATTTAAAATTTGCAGAAGAATATTGTTGGAATGTAGGAGAAACCAGGGAAGTAGGCGGAAAGTCTTACACAAATGACAAGGGAAGAGCCACAAAGGGAGCGGCGAAGGCTTTACTAGCAAAAGTATATTTAAAATTGGCCTCGACGTCAAGAGCTGCTTATGCAAGAACGGATGCCCCCTTAATAAATGGTGCAACTGGACAGGTGGATGGCCTAGAAGCTTATAAAGTTTTCGATGCAACTACATATTATAACAAATGTATCGATAAATGTATTGAAGTGGAAGCGCTTGGGTTTACATTAAATGCCAATTATATGGATAATTTTGATAAAACTAAGGAAAATGGTATGGAAAGTTTATTTGAAATTCAATCTTTTAATCAAATTGATTATGGTTCAAGACTGGCCCCATTTTATTCCCCACCTTTTTCAGGATTGTATGGAGGTACTTGGGGTGGGATTATCGGATTTTACAGATCCTTTTTATTAAATAAAGGACCTTTTAGTATATATAAAAATGCTAACTTTGATTATCGACCAGCACTATCTGGAGATCCTGTTGGTAGGGTTACAAGTTCACAGTTTGATATTACAGATCAAAGATACAAGAGTGGATTTGCAATGCAGTACAATCGAATAAATCAAAATAATAGACTCTATACTTGGGATGCAGGATCGTCCAGATATCTAGGAAATCCAGGTGGGCAGAACCTCAAGTTTCATACCTCAAAATACTATGATTTAGACGGGACGATTGCCGATGACAATGGAAATAATTATGTGATCTTACGTTTTTCGGACGTTTTGCTTATGAAAGCAGAGAGCTTATTTGAAACTGGTAATCTAGATGCGGCTTGGAGCGCTCTTACAATGGTACACACACGTTCTGGAAATCAAAATGTTCAAGGCGATAATTTATTTCCAGATAACTATGCTGATTGGATTTCTAGATTTGAGGGAACCACTGCTGACGAGCAATTTCGTGAGGCCATTCTTTATGAGAGGATGATTGAACTTTTTATGGAGGGACATCGCTTCTTTGATATTTGTAGAATGGGTAAATTAGAAGAAAAATCAGCAGTTACAGGTCGCACAAAAACGAGAGTTCAGTATTATTTTCCAATCGCACAAACAGAAATAAACAGCAACGAAGCCATTACGAATACAATGAATAATCCGGGATATTAAAGCTATTTAGAATTGAAAATTTTAAAAAAAAAACATACAAATGATTTTTAGGATTAAAAGTTTACAATTAGGAGTATTTATATTTTGTTTTATGCAGTTTTCGGTAACTTGTTATGCACAAAAACGTCCAAATGTATTAGTGATTATTAGTGACGATCAAGGAATTGGTGATTTTGGTTTTATGGGAAATAAAACCGTAAAAAGTCCAAATTTAGATCGCCTAGCTAAGGAATCGGCCGTATTTGAAAAATTGGTTGTTGCGCCTGCTTGTTCCCCAACAAGGTCAAGTATAATGACAGGACGTAATCATTTATTAGCTGGTGTGTGGGGTGTGGGAGCTAGAAATAATTTGTTACGGGATGAGCATTTGATCCCTGAATACTTTAAGGATGCCGGTTATCATACAGGTTATTTCGGAAAACGTGATGGTGTTTACAATCATGAAAAACAAATATGGGATTGGGGGTGTGACGAAGCTTCTCACGTAACGGGTTATAAACACAAAGATGCGGTAAGTATTACGCAAACAGGAAATGTTCAGAGAAAAGGATGGACTTGCGATGTTGATGTTGACAATTCACTTGACTTTATCAAAAGACAAGGAGATAATTCCTGGTGGTGCACTACCGCATTTATATTACCCCATCTACCATGGATCCCAGATGAGCGTTTTGCAAAACCGTATCGTGATGCTGGGCATTCTAAGACATTAGCAGATTTTTATGGTTGCGTAACTCAAATGGACGATGCTGTTGGTAGATTGTTAAAGGGATTAGATGATCTAGGACAATTAGACAATACAATTGTTTTGTTTTTAAGTGATAATGGTCCTACTTATAAAGACATGTCTGATATTGATATAAAAAGCAGAAATATTTTAGACTTAAAAGGGCAGAAGTCTACAGTATGGGAAAATGGTATCGTAGTTCCGTTTATGGTTCGATGGCCTAAAAAAATAGTACCTGGAATACGAAAACAATTTGCAACTGTTGAAGATATACTCCCTACCTTGATAGATCTAGCAGCTCTAAAACAAACATTACCTGATCAGTTACCGTTTGATGGAATTAGTCTAAAACCTGCTTTGATGGATGAAAACGCAGCCTCTATAGATCGTCAGGTATTACGTGTGGCTATTTCGGGAAAAGGTGCCGCTGGAACCTATGCTGGTTTTAGAGGTATCGTTAATAATCCAAAAGAAGTATCCATAGAAGAACAGCATTTAGTTTTGCGCGGAGAGCGTTATAAATATCACAATTTTGCTGACGGAAATACCGCCCTTTATGACATTATTAGAGATCCAACTGAAAGCATTGATATCAGCACTCAATATTTAGAAATTAATAAGCTTTTTGAAATGGAATTGGAAAAGCAATATGCTAAAATCTTAAATTCGGAGAGAGTCTTTCGAATGCCAATAGTTAAAATTAGAGATGTTAATGGACAGGGCTATAATAAAGTTTACGGAGCTATGGCAGAAAAGGCTTTTGGC
>DGBH01000149.1:10615-13689 GCA_002384205.1 Bacteroidetes bacterium UBA4009 | reverse complement strand
GCCTATAAGTTGATTTATAGAATGATCGTTTAAGAGCAAATTTAAATTAGCATACAGGACATTGGCTCCGGCATTAGATTGCTGAATATCCGAAATGATAACAGTAGAATACTGCTTGCTGCTTTGCTGTTTCATAAAGTCCAACGCCATTACAGTAGACTGGTAGTCAGCATTATAGTAGTCTAAAATCAGTTGACAATTATTAATGCCAGCTACATGCTGTAACCTCATATCTACTACAGGAAGCGTGGAGACACGCGCAGCGGTATCACTTAATTTGGCTCCGAGCGCTACTGCCGTAGTTAATGCAGTTAGGGCGTTTTCGATAGAGGCTTTATCATACTGCGGAAGATAAATAGAAGTACTTTCGGTTTTGTAGTTCAAGGTAAACTGTCCATTTTCACCACGCGCTACGTTTATATCAGAGGTTGAATCGTATCCGAAAGAGAATACTTTTTTTCCGCTATTGTTCAGTGCTTTTATTGCCAATTCTTCACTGCTTGGACATACTACAAATTCACAATTTGCAAAAAGCTGTAGTTTTTCAGTCAATTTTTCTTCATCGGAAGCAAATTGAGCAGCATGCGCATCGCCTAAATGGGTAAATACGCCAATAGTGGGCTGAATAACGCTTTCTAATCTCTCCATCTCATTGGGCTGAGATACTCCTGCCTCAAAAACCCCTAAGGAAAAATTAGAGGAAAGTTGCCAAACGGATAAGGGAACCCCAATTTGAGAATTATAACTTTTTGGACTTCTGCATATGGCAAATTTATCTTTTAGCAGATGATTGATATATTCCTTCACAATCGTTTTCCCGTTGCTTCCTGTTATCGCGATAATAGGAATGGAAAACTGTTTACGATGGTATGCAGCTAGTTTTTGTAACGCTTCTAGCGTATTGATAACCAAGATATAATTGGATTCCTTCTTTGGTTTTTCACTAACCAATAGTCCTGCAATATTTTGCCTTAATGTTTGAGGTATGTAATGGTGCCCATCATTTTTAGGAGTAATAATTGCAACAAAAAGACAAGATTCAGCAAGTTGAATCTTACGAGAATCAGTGGTAATATTTTGAATGATAACCGAACCGTTACCATGCAATTGACCACCTACTATTTGTGCTATTTCGATTAAGGAGTACAAGTGAATTACAAAAATAGGCTTATTGTACACTAATTTAGCAGCCTTCAAGTGTTAGAGCAGAATAAAAAGAAATATACCCCCACTCAGGCTAAAAGTCTAATAGCTAAATATTGCGCCTACCAAGAACGCTGTCATCAGGAAGTACGCGATAAGCTCTATAATTACGGATTAATCCCAGATGATGTAGAACTCTTAATTTACGAACTTATTCAACAGGATTTTATCAATGAAGAGCGATTTACATTAGCTTTTGTACGAGGAAAATTTGCTTATAAAAAGTGGGGCAAAAACAAGATTGTACAGGAATTAAAAAAAAGAAAAATATCGGATTACTGTATCAAGAAAGGACTCAACGAAATAGATATGGATAAATATGACGAGATGCTGGTTGATCTTCTTACCAAAAAAATACACAGTTTAAGAGGAATAAAAGGATATCAAAAAAACTATAAAGCAGCCCAATTTGCTATTGGAAAAGGCTATGAGTCAGATATGGTGTGGTCCACAATTAAATTGCATTTTCCAGAAATATAGTAGCAAATGGATATTTTAGATCACCTTACTATTCCTAGTCCATTGCATCAAGTGCGCACGGCTTGGAGCGCTGCCGCTGCCATAGAATTATATATAAAACGAGATGATCTCATTCATCCTATAATTTCGGGCAATAAGTGGCGTAAATTATCCGGTATCTTAAGTCATTACGACAAGACTACCTATCGTGAAATCATAACATTTGGAGGTGCATTTTCAAATCATTTAGTTGCTACTGCTGCTAGTTGTGCGATACTAAAAATACCGTGTACGGGCATTATTAGAGGAGAAGAGCCAAAACAACTAAACGGTGTTTTAAAGCTGTGCGAGATGTATGGTATGCGTCTTACATTTGTTTCGCGAGAAGAATATAAAGAGCATAATCGCCAATTGGGTATTTATGAGGAAAAGCTCTTTATACCAGAGGGTGGCGCTTGCGAGCAAGGGACACTAGGATGTTTTGAGGTACTAAGAGAAATAGAGTTAAAAGAAATCTCTAAGGTGTTTGTGGCATGTGGCACAGGAACAACTATCGCGGGAATGTCAAAATTTATGGATAGTACAAATGACGGGACACCGTTGTATGGCATACAAGTGCTAAAGGGTAATGGCTACATAGCCAAAGACCTCCAGGACGTATATGGGATTCATAACGTAACCATATACGATGAGTTTCACTGCGGTGGATATGCCAAGACATCCCCAGAACTGATGGATTTCATCAAAGAATTTACATCAGAAACCGGAATACTATTAGATCCTGTTTATACTGGAAAAATGATGCTAGCCATAAAGAAGCTGTGTATTTCTGGAGATATAAAGAAAGGCGATAAAGTGATTGCTATTCATACGGGTGGCCTCACGGGCTGGTTTGGTAAAGTGGATGAATTATAGTCATCCGTAATTAAGCTATAAGTTCGTTTATGGAAATGTGAAAAGTGAACTTCAGATTGTATTCAGTAGGAATTGAAAACACTTTAGCGATGAATAGGCGCTTAAATGAGGATTTTATGTAAATAAGACTTGACATTTTGACAATCTGTATTACTTTTGTCAAATAAACTTTACATTATGAGAAAAGAAAGACAAAAAAGAACCTTACAATTAGCTTTATGGACTTGGACTTGGGTAGCAACTTTAGCGATTGCGACATTTGGTCCAATATTCTTTTGGGATGGAAACTCAACATGGACGGCCCTGGCCATTGGTTTTAACCTTCTAATTGGAATTTTAATGATTTTGGCAAACAGAAAATTATTTAATCATTATGATGAGCTTGAACGCAAAATACATTTGGAAGCAATGGGTTTAACTCTCGGAGCGGTCGTTGTCGTTGGCTTAAGCTACTCTCTTTTAGGCCAGAGTAACATTATATCTTCAAAAGCTGAAAT
>DGBH01000149.1:3832-10409 GCA_002384205.1 Bacteroidetes bacterium UBA4009 | reverse complement strand
TTACCAACAGCATTCAAAATGGCAAAATTGTTTCAGGTGCCAATTGAGGGCTTTTTCTTTTATGAAGATGTAAAGTAGATTTTAGTTGAAACCATACAATATAAGCACCCATAAAAAAAGCCCCGAGGTTAGTCGAGGCTTACTTTATAGTTTAGATTTTTTTATTGTTCTGGAGCTACTACTGTAGGAGCTACTACTGGCGCTGCTTTATTAACGTTGCCACGTATAGTTAAAAACTCTGTTCCTCCCTCACCACTGTGGGTTACCGTAATTGTTTTGGTAAAGTTACCTGGTCTTCCTTTAGAATCAAAAGTAGCAGTAATTACGCCTTCTTTTCCTGGAGCAACTGGCTCTTTAGTCCATTTAGGAGTGGTACATCCACAAGAAGCTTTTACACTGTTTAAAACTAGAGGTGCATTACCGGTGTTTTTAAAGGTGAATGTCACGGTTGCTTGAGTACCTTCTTCAATTGTCCCAAAATCATGCTCGTTTTTTTCTAAAGTCATTTTAGCTTGAGCCTCAGAAGACAGTGTAATTTTCTCGTTTGTAGTTTCTACCTGCGCAATGCTTGTCGCTGTAAATCCAAATACAAATGCTGATAGTAAGATCAAATTTCTCATTTTTTATTTTTTATTAAGTGTCAAAATTAATGTTCCGTATGATAAGAACAAATAGAATGCCAAAATATAATTTTGACTTATGTGTAATTGGGTTTTCGTTTTTCTAAGAACGCTGTCGTACCTTCCTTAAAATCATTGGTTTCAAAGCTTCTTGCAAAACTGTCTATCTCAAACGCTAATCCGTCCTTGTTTTCATACAAATAGTTGGTGCATTTGATAACCTCTGCTATAGCTAATGGCGATTTGCCTACTAGTTTTTCTATGTAAGTAATACATGCAGGAAGCAATTCTGCCAGACTAACTACTTGTGTTACTAGTCCATAATTTAATGCCGTAATTGCATCTATAGACTTTGCGGTAATAAGCATATCTAGGGCTCTTCCTCTGCCTATGAGTTGTGCCAAACGTTGAGTTCCGCCGTATCCCGGAGGTACACCAAGATTTACTTCCGGTTGACCAAACAGTGCATTTTCACTCGCAATGCGTACATGACAAGACATAGTGAGCTCGCATCCACCACCCAGCGCATACCCATTTACGGCAGCAATAACGGGTATTTCACTTTGCTCTATACAGCTAAATACTTTTCCGCCTTTGGCACTCATTTCTTTCGCTTCAGCTTCGTTAAAATGAGCAAACTCACTAATGTCTGCCCCAGCAGCAAAAGCTTTTCCGCCTTTTCCGGTGATTATAATTCCTCTGACGTTTTTTTCAGCGTTTAGTCGAGCTACCTCTTGACCTATTTCTTGAATCAGATTTACATTAAGTGCATTTAGCTTGTCCTCACGATTTATAGTGATGATCTGCACTACGCCACGATTTTCTGAGATGATATTCGTATACATTGAATTGCAAATGTAGGAAAGTCCGTATGTTTCTGATTAAGCAATTATACTAATTTAAATTTAGGCACACAGCAAAGGCGAATATCTTGGAGTTATCTACCTTTGTCCTAATGCAATTGGATAAAACACTGTCGTTTGATGAGTTTACTAAAGCTAGTATAGCAGATTGGAAAGCAAAAGCAACCAAGGACCTAAAGGGGAAGAACCTTCAAGAATTAACGTATACTACTTCTGATGGCATATCATTAGAACCCTACTACACGGAAGAGGATAGTTTAGTTAGGAGTAACGATTTATCTAGCAATTGGCAGATTACTCTAGTTTCCTCGAGCGAGCTTGAAGGCGTTGAAAAGACTATTACAAGCCTATCAGAACTGGGAAAAAGTGGCGGACATTTGCTTTTAGAAAACTTAAGCAATGCTCAAAATCAAGCCAAAGTACATTTCGAATTGGGAACCAAATTTTATGAAAATATAGCCAAACTTAGGGCACTTCGAATAGCATTTCCAGATACTGAAATAAATGCAGTAATTCCTGCTTCAGATGACGAGTTTACACATAATAACCTCGTAAGACAGACCATAGCTGCAGCTTCAGCTATAATTGGAGGAGCTAAGCATATTTGTATTTTATCTTTTAACAATCAAGATACAGATCAAAGTCTCAGATTAGCCAAGAATATCCTTTTGCTTCTTAAAAGTGAAAGTTACATGGCCGATATCCAAGACGCTGCAAGTGGAAGTTGGTTTTTAGAAAAACTAACGAATGAATACTTGAACCGCATCCAAGATTCAAAAGAAAAGGGCGCAAGCAGAAAAGGTTCTAGTTTTATATCAATGGGTTCACAACCAGGTATTCCGCCGTATCTCCGTGGTCCATATTCTACGATGTACGCAGTACGTCCATGGACCATAAGACAATACGCAGGATTTAGCACAGCGGAAGCCAGCAATGCATTTTATAGACGCAACCTTGCTGCAGGACAAAAAGGACTTTCAGTAGCGTTTGATTTAGCTACACACAGAGGTTATGATAGTGATCATCCTCGTGTTACCGGTGATGTTGGAATGGCAGGAGTTGCTATTGATAGTATTGAAGACATGAAATTATTGTTCAACGAAATTCCATTGGGTGATATTTCGGTGAGTATGACGATGAATGGAGCGGTACTGCCAATTATGGCATTTTATATTGCAGCAGCTAAAGAACAAGGAGTTGACAAATCCAAACTTACTGGCACTATTCAAAACGATATTCTAAAGGAGTTTATGGTGCGGAACACCTATATCTATCCGCCATCGCCCAGTATGCGCATCATCTCAGATGTTTTTAAATATACCAGCGCCCACATGCCAAAGTTTAATAGCATAAGCATAAGCGGATACCATATGCAAGAAGCAGGTGCCACGCCAGAACTGGAGTTAGCCTACACCATTGCGGATGGACTGGACTATGTGAGAACAGGTATAAATGCAGGATTAGCAATAGATGACTTTGCCCCTAGACTTAGTTTCTTTTGGGGTATAGGCATGAATTTTTATAAGGAAATTGCCAAAATGCGCGCAGGCCGATTATTGTGGGCGAAGCTTATTAAAACATTTGATCCTAAGGATGATAAATCGATGGCGCTTCGAACGCATTGCCAAACAAGCGGATGGAGTCTTACCGAACAAGATCCCTATAACAATGTTGCTCGAACAACTATTGAAGCCCTTGCTGCTGTTTTTGGTGGGACGCAAAGTTTACATACCAACAGCTTTGATGAAGCGATGGCTTTGCCAACTGATTTTAGCGCCAAGATTGCTCGAAACACCCAGAAAATAATCCAAGAAGAAACCGACATCACTAAAGCGATAGACCCATGGGGAGGCAGTGACGTAATAGAGAAATACACCAAAGAACTTGCAGAAAAAGCATGGGAATACATTCTAGAGATTGAAGAACTAGGAGGCATGGCAAAAGCAATAGAAAGCGGTATTCCGAAAATGAGAATAGAAGAATGTGCAGCCATAAAACAAGCCAAAATTGATGCAGGCAAGGAAGTTATTGTAGGGATAAATAAATTTAAAGTAGACGAAAAAGCTGACTTCGATATTTTAGAAGTAGATAACCAGGCAGTTCGAATTAGTCAAATCGACAGAATTAATAAGGTCAAGTCTCTTCGAGACAATACGTTGGTTGAAGGAATTTTAACCAAGCTTGAAAATGCTGCATCAACGGATGAAAATCTCTTAGAAATTTGTATTGAAGCTGCAGAAGCAAGGGTAACGCTAGGTGAGATGTCATTTGCTTTGGAGAAAGTCTTTGGTAGATACCAAGCGAATAATGCAATCATAAGTGGCGTATATTTGAAAGAAGTGCAGAACAATGAAACCGTAATAGCAGCGCGCAAGGCTGCAGATATTTTTGCCACTAAAGACGGAAGAAGACCTCGTATATTAGTAGCTAAAATGGGTCAAGATGGACACGATAGAGGTGCCAAGATAATTGCTACAGCCTTTGCAGACTTGGGCTTTGATGTGGACATAGGACCGCTTTTTCAAACTCCGGCAGAGGTTGCCAAACAAGCTATGGAGAATGATGTTCACATTTTAGGCGTATCTTCCTTAGCGGCAGGTCATAAGACTCTTATGCCCGAAGTAGTCCGCGAGCTTAAAAAACAAGGAATGGACGACGTTATAGTTGTAGCTGGCGGCGTAATTCCAGAACAAGATTATGACTACTTATATAAAAATGGAGTTGATTTCGTGTTTGGTCCCGGAACTGTTATAGCTGAAGCGGCAATAGGAATATTAAACAAGCTGAGCTAGCCTTTTATATTCTTTTAAGAAATATTCACTTTTCTGTACAATTTTTAAGGCTATAATGATGTTGTTGATTGCAGTAAGATAAGAAATGATAAGTTTGGTGCAAAATAGAACGTTGAAAATAATCAAAACGATAGCTCTTATGTGTTTGGGAGCACTGACACTTGTTATATTTTTTGAGTCATTCAAAATAGAACCTGAAGAGCAAGCGATTTGTCACACACAAGGATTGGAATGTGTTACACCATCCATCGACCTGGAAGAATCCAAAGTAGATACTAATGCAATCATTCAACTTGCTGCTCAAAAAAAGAATGATGAGATAAAAGACGATTTTTTTAGAGCCCTCGCGGGAAAGAAGCTCTGGGGGATAGATATTTCCAAGTATCAGCGTAATATTAACTGGTCGCTTATGGTAAGGCGCAACAAGCCAGATTTTGTCTTTGTGAAGGTGTCTGAAGGAACTACGATTCTAGATCCATTATACAAGACACATAAAAGAAATTTGGAGAAGCACAACATTCTTCATGGCGGCTACCATTTTATGAGTTTTACAAGTAGTGGCAGAAGCCAGGCATATAGATTTATTAAGCATGCCGGTCTTAAAAAAGGCAATATGGTTCCTGTGTTAGATGTAGAATACACCAGCAGACACTTGCCCAATAAGCGTAAAGTTATAAGTGAAATCAGGAATTTTTGTACAGTCATAGAGCAGTATTACGGGGTTAAGCCTATCATCTATACGCATCCACATTTATACGCTAGATACCTTAAGGGAAACTTTGATAACTACCCATTATGGCTATGCGATTATAAGAATACACCCAGATACAAGTGGGATATATGGCAACATACTGCTAGTGCAAGATTATACGGTTATCAGGGTCGCGTAGATAAGAATGTCATGAAAAGCGACAAGAATACGTTGAGTAAATTAGTGATGTTCTAAACTGCTACAGGCCCACTAATTCTGGCGTGCGGGTCATAACCTACAAGCTCAAAGTCGTTAAAATCAAAATCAAAAATAGATTTTTTATTTGGATTTAATCTTACTGTCGGAAAGGGTCTTTCCTCCCTGCTTAACTGCTCTTTTACCTGTTCAAAATGATTACTGTAAATATGTGCATCACCAAAAGTATGTACAAATTCACCGGGTTCTAATCCGCATTCTTGAGCTATCATTAGGGTAAGAAGCGCATAACTAGGAATATTAAATGGCACTCCTAGAAACAAGTCTGCGCTGCGCTGGTAAAGCTGGCAACTTAATTTTCCATTAGCAACATAAAACTGAAAAAGACAATGACACGGAGTAAGAGCCATATCGTTTAGTTCTCCAACATTCCAAGCATTTACGATTATTCTACGACTATCAGGGTTGTTTTTTAGCGTATCGAGTACGTATTGTATCTGATCTATTTTTTCACCGTTGGGAGCTTCCCACTCACGCCATTGCTTGCCATATACGGGACCTAAATCCCCATTTTCATCCGCCCAAGCATCCCATATTTTTATATTGTGGTCCTTAAGGTATTGTATGTTTGTGTCCCCCTTTAGAAACCACAGAAGCTCGTGTACCACAGACTTCCAGTGTACTTTTTTAGAAGTGATAAGCGGAAAAGATTCTGCCAAATCAAAGCGTAATTGACCGCCGAAAACACTGATGGTACCTGTGCCCGTTCTGTCTGTTTTTTTGGTTCCATTTTCGAACACATGTTTCAGGAAATCTTCGTATTGACTCATTTATATGCAAAGCAAGTTTTTATTATCGATAAATATTTCGAGTATTATTCGTCGTTACCAACAATATTTTAACTAGGTTGTTTAGTTTTGCGACGCTTTAAGATAAAACAAAATAAATGGCTGTAGCAATAAAATTACCTAGAATGAGTGACACGATGGAAGAAGGAACCATCATTACATGGTTTGTCAAAGTAGGTGACACCGTAAAATCTAGTCAAATGATCGCCGATGTAGAAACCGATAAGGCTACAATGGAATTGGAAAATTTCGAAAAAGGAGAGGTGCTACACTTAAATGTACAAGAAGGTGAAACGGTTAATGTAGAAACAACAATAGCGATTATAGGACAGAAAGGAGAAGATTTCTCACACCTCCTTAACGACGCTCCCGCGGCTCCTGCGGCAGAGGTAAAGCCTGAAGCCCCGGCCTCTAGTCCAGATACGGTAAAGAAAGTAAGTATGGATCAGCCAAGTGCGCCTGTTCAAGCGAGTTCTAGCAATAACGGAAGAGTATTTGTTTCGCCACTTGCTAAGAAAATGGCAGAAGACAAAGGAATTAGCCTTGA
>DGBH01000149.1:2338-3678 GCA_002384205.1 Bacteroidetes bacterium UBA4009 | reverse complement strand
GCTCCTCATTTTTACTTAACCAAAGAGATAAAGATGGATGCGGTAATGGAGGCGCGTATACGTATGAATGAATACAGTGAATCTAAAATATCGGTAAATGATCTAGTAATAAAGGCGGTTGCTTTATCTCTTAAGAAACACCCTAACATTAATTCATCTTGGCTGGGTGACAAAATAAGACGCAATCATCATGTTCATATAGGTGTTGCCGTTGCCGTGGAAGACGGCCTATTGGTGCCTGTAGTACGATTCGCAGATAGCAAATCATTATCACAAATTGGAACGGAGGTAAAAGACCTAGCGGGTAAAGCCAAAAACAAAGAACTACAACCAAAGGACTGGGAAGGAAACACCTTTACTATTTCTAATTTAGGCATGTTTGGAATAGATGAGTTTACTGCAATAGTGAACCCTCCAGATGCTTGCATTTTGGCTGTTGGCAGTTCAAAAGAGACCGTTATTGTGGAAAATGGTGTAATGAGACCAGGACACGTTATGAAAGTAACGCTAAGCTGCGATCACCGAGTTGTAGATGGCGCGAGCGGAGCCAAGTTTTTACAAACTTTTCAAGACTTGCTTGAAGAGCCGGTAAGGCTTTTAGTTTAAAAGCAAACTATTTTTTAGGTTAGACTATTGCCGTTTTATCTGTTATCTATCTTCACTATAAAGTATTTAAAGTAGTTCGCTATAGTTCATATCTTGCTAGCCTAATGACGTAAGCTGCGCCAGAAGTACGTTTTTATTTAAAAATCATAGGCTGCTGTACTTGCATATTTACAATCTTTAACGTACACTTGCACAGCCTTTCAGGCAATTCTCAAGAAATATTCCAAATATTTTTCTCGAAACAGTTTAACTTATTATTCTAAAAAATACATGTACGATATTCTTTCATTAGGAGAGATGGTTCTTTCAGAACTACGCAAAATAGCTGACACATACGATGTGCCACATAAAGGCCTTAAAAAAGAGGACTTAATTTATAAAATACTCGATTACCAAGCGGTAAATCCAGAAAAGTTTAAGGATGCTAAAGTAGTAAAGGTTGAAACCGCAGCAGCTTCTGAAACGGATGCACCTCAGCCGGTTAGAGTTAAAAAACCGGCGCCTATTAAAAAGCCAAAATCAGATGCGAACGCAGAAACATCTGCATCAGAAAGCATACCTGCTTCTCAACCAATAGACAGGGTTGATTCTGGGAATAATGCTTCTAAAAATTTAAGACCTCGAAAAGAAAAACACGAATCTCCTAGAAAAGATGAAAATCTAAGTATTGACGGGAATGAAGTTCAAAACGAGAAAATAATCAGAGAGGAAAGAATAGCAAATAACCCTAATCC
>DGBH01000149.1:0-2146 GCA_002384205.1 Bacteroidetes bacterium UBA4009 | reverse complement strand
TAACCCTAATCCAAGACCCAATCCTAATCAAAACAAAAGCTTCACACCAGAAGAAAAGGAAGTGCGTGATAAAGAGCGTGCTGACAGGGAGTCGGAAAGATTAGAAAAAGATGCTGAAAGAAAAAGGGTTGATGAAGAAAAAAGAGCGAAGAAAGAAGCTGAAGAAAAGCTCATTAACTACTTAGAGTTAGAAGGTATAGTAACCACCCAAGGGGTTTTAGAGGTAATATCCGATGGGTATGGTTTTCTCAGATCTGCAGATTACAACTACCAACCATCACCTGACGATGTGTACATAGCTCCTAATCAAATACGTCAAAACGGCCTAAAAACTGGAGACACAATAAGGGGAAGTATTCGTCCACCAAAGGAAGGTGAAAAATACTTTGCACTTATCAATATCTTAGGCATTAATGGCCGCACCGTAGAGTTTGTAAAAGATAGAGTTGCATTCAACCATCTGACACCCTTATTCCCTGACGAAAAACTTAACCTAGAATACAAGTCCGACAATTATTCTACACGAATAATGGATATAATTGCCCCTATAGGTAAGGGACAACGTGGTCTTATTGTAGCTCAACCTAAAACGGGTAAAACTAACTTATTAAAGGATGTCGCAAATGCAATAGCGCACAATCATCCTGAAGTATACATGATTATTCTGCTAATAGATGAGCGTCCTGAGGAGGTTACAGATATGGCTAGAAGTGTAAAAGCAGAAGTGGTAGCTTCAACTTTTGATGAACCAGCTGATAAGCATGTTAAGCTTGCCAATATTGTATTGGAAAAAGCTAAAAGATTAACAGAATGTGGCCATGATGTAGTAATATTATTAGATTCGATTACGAGACTTGCAAGAGCGTATAACACTGTTCAACCTGCAAGTGGTAAAATATTAAGTGGCGGTGTAGATGCCAATGCATTGCAAAAACCAAAGCGATTTTTTGGAGCGGCACGTAACATTGAGAATGGCGGTTCGCTTACTATTATAGCAACTGCACTTACCGAAACAGGGTCAAAAATGGACGAAGTTATCTTTGAAGAGTTTAAAGGTACCGGCAACATGGAGCTTCAACTGGATAGAAAACTATCAAATAAGCGTATCTTCCCTGCCATTGACATCGTATCGTCAAGTACACGAAGAGAAGATTTATTATTAGATAAAATGGTGCTCCAAAAAATGTGGGTGATGCGTAATCACTTAGCCGACATGAACCCTGAAGAGGCGATGACTACCATGCTTAACTATATGAAAGGCACTAAAAACAACGACGAGTTCCTCGTTAGTATGAATGGCTAATGAAAATAGTTCTAGTCGCTATATCATCTTTTTTGACCTTAGCAACTAGCGCTTCTGTATCATTGATACCTTCGGATACGGAACAAATTATACGAAGTATTGATGATTCAATGAATCTCAGCCGCAAACCGTATAACTATCCTTCTTGTGGCAATTATGACACAATTGGCGCTGATCAGTTACAGCCAAAATCCGTTTTTGATTGGGTTGATTCCATTGCGACAGCGATGGGTGTTCCTCCAGGATTTGTAAAAGATGTGGGCCGAAATGAAAGTAAATGGCCAAAACCAAACAATTTAAATTATTTGATTCCCAACGGCGACTTGCAAATAATGCCAGCCACCTATAAAATTTGGTATAAAAAATTGGGTCTTACAGGAGGAAATACGAGATATAACTATTTGATAGTTGGGATAGCGTATCTAAAATATTGCAAAGATCAAGGTGATGGAACATGGCGACAAGCTAGATATATCTACGCCAGGGGACGTTGGAAAAACCCAAGTCAATGGACTAAACTTGAGCATCGCTTTATGTCAGACATAGACTGGAAACTGTATGATTAATGAATAGCATTGAGCGTATACTTTTCATACAAGCCAATTGTTAATCACAAATAACGCTGCAAAAAATCAGTAATACAGATAAGAGTATTAACTAAAGTTTCTAAAAGGACAGCGGAGGTTTATGCTATGATCTGAGTGAACCTATACTATGAACTCTAATGCCATCATAAAACACAATAGATGCTGTTAAAAATTTCTTGTTTATCGAATTAGGGTAAGTGTGCCGCTGTATTCATATTCTTTATTATTGAGGGCAGTTACTTTGAGCGTATACGCA
>DGBH01000139.1 GCA_002384205.1 Bacteroidetes bacterium UBA4009 | reverse complement strand
ATTTGAAGAGCCTTGCGACTACGTTGATAATAATTTTGAACGCTATTATCCAGTTAAAGATCGTGACGGCAAAAACCGTGAGCTCTATGAAAAATATAAAAATGAACAGCCGGAGAATATGACCTTTATCGGTCGTTGCGGTTTGTATGCATATTTAGATATGCATCAAGCTATTAACTCGGCTTTGGCTACAGTAAGGAAATTCCTAGTATGACCGACATTACACACGCAAGCATTGTACCTTTGATTGGCGGAGAAACAATCGCTTCACATAGAGCTTTTGGAAAACCACCATTACATTTTATGTCATATGAAGCTTTTGCAGCTAATGATAAGCACATAGTAAATTACTACAACAATGAAATACCTTATTACGTACTAGACAAAGGGATGTCACCACCAGCTAATGAAAGAGCTGATGTAGTAGCATCTGTTTGTCCTTGCGCTGGGTTGTCTATGATGTCACATGGATACGGTGATGATAATCCAAACAACCAATGGTTAACAGAAACAACGAAATATATTCTTGGTGACTATAAACCAAAAGTATACTGGGGCGAGAATGCTCCAGGATTTGCTGGTAAGATCGGTACAAATATTCGTAATGAGATGAGACAAATCGGCAAAGATAATGGATATACAATGAGTGTATATCGTACTAAATCTTTATTGCATGGTGTCCCACAAGTTCGCGAACGTTCTTTCTACTTCTTTTGGGAAGGAACACAAGTACCAATCTTCAATTATTTTGAACGTGAATACACTCCTATCGAAGATCTTATTCGTAACGTAAAATCAAATTTTCAAACACAACCAATCTGCACTAAGAAGCCATCTGATAATCCGTATTACAAATATATCTTAGAAGAGATTCATGGTGGTCGGTCTCACGCAGAACACTCTGCTGCTATTGATCCTACATCAGCTCGTGGAGTAGATGCTTTCTCTTATATCGAAAGATCGGGGCATACATATTTACAAGTAGCTAAATGGATGGAAGCTAATGGTTTTGAAAGAGAAGTAGAAAAATGTCTGTATAAGAATGAAAAGCTAGCTAACGGTGGAAGCATTATGCGTCGTGGAGTTATTATTCCAAAAGATCGCATCGGCGCGTTTGTTGGTCACTATCCTATAATGCTTACACATCCTGACGAAGATAGGTTTATTAACTACCGCGAAGCAATGTCTATTATGGGGCTGCCAGAAGACTTCGAATTGGTCGATGCAAGTCCTAAAGTTGCTAACCATATATGCCAAAACGTACCTGTACAGACGGCCACAGACATGGCCACAGAGGTTCTGGCAGTGTTAAATAAAGAGAGAATAATGGTTGACAAAGACTACGTTTTGCAGTATAATGGTACTAAGAGATTAGAATACGAAACCAAAATAGATACTCTGGAGGCCTACTTTTCATGACCACACACTTTATTATTGACTTTGAGACTATTGGTCAAAACTCACGAGAGGTACCGGCAATTGATTGTTCGTACACAACTTTCGATTGGGCTAGATTTACTGAGAATCCATACTCTTTTAAAGAGTTAGTGCTTGGAACGCATCAGGCTAAGTTTGATATTAAAGATCAAATGGTTAATCATGGCTGTAAGTATAACGAACGCGACTTGCAATGGTGGTTAGATCAGCCGCCAGAACTTAGGCGAAATATGAAACCATCTGCAAGTGATCTTACAGCTGGGCAGTTTATGGAAAAGCTGATTGACTATTTACGCACATCAAATAAAATCGATTATTGGTGGTCGAGATCAAATTCGTTTGATCCAGTAATTCTGGATCGTATCGCACAGAATGCCGGTAAAACTTCTTTGCTTGGTGACTATCTTAAGTATTGGGCAGTTCGCGATACACGCACATTCATCGATGCAAAATTCGATTTTAATGTGCCAGGCGGCAAGAATGCGTTTGTTCCTGTATCTGATACTGCAAAATGGGAATACAATTTTAAAGCGCACGATAGTAAACATGATGTTGCTGCAGATGTTTTGAGGCTACAAGCTATTGTTAGAGCAGAAGCAGATATGGAGCAAGTGGAAATATGAAAATTGAAGTAAGCATTGATGAAATAAAAAAGCATAAGATCTTTATAGGTACACCTATGTACGGTGCCCAATGCGCTGGTACATACACTAAATCATCTACAGATCTAGCTATGATGTGTGCAGCTAATGGAATTGGTATTCAGTTCTATTATCTCTTTAATGAAAGCTTAATTCAACGGGCACGTAACTATATCGCAGATGAATTTATGCGGTCTGATTGCACACACCTAGTGTTTATTGATGCAGACATTGGATTTAATCCTCGTGATATTCTTGGATTGTTAGCAGTAAACATTGCTGATCCAGATAAACATAATATTGTTACTGGTCTATATCCTAAGAAAACGATCGCTTGGGAAAAAGTTTCAAAAGCTGCGAAAGCAGGCAAAGGCGATGAAAATCCATTTGATCTAGAAGAGTACACCGCCGATTATGTTTTTAATCCAGTACAGAAATCAAGCACCATTAACCTTGGCGAACCACTAGAAGTTGCTGAAGCTGGCACTGGTTTTATGCTTATTCCACGGGCAACATTTGAAAAGTTTGCTAAAGCATATCCAGAATTAAGCTACAAACCAGATCACGTTAGAACTGATAATTTCGATGGTACTCGTAATATTCATGCTTACTTCGACTGTATCATTGATCCAGTAACTAGAAGATATCTATCTGAAGATTATTTCTTCTGTAAGAAATCGCGTGACGCAGGAATGCATGTTTACGCGTGTCCTTGGATGCAACTACAACATATTGGTACATATATCTTTAAGGGTAATCTTGGCAAGATTGGCCAACTCGGTATGTCTGCAACAGCAGATAACTCTAGTCGTAAGAAAGAATATAATAAGAAAAAGAACAAATAAATGTTGACAGTAGTCAAAAACTATGTTATTATTAATATAAATAAACAACAAGCACTAGGAGCTTTACATAATGAAATTCAGTGAACGTACTATTACAATCCTCAAAAGTTTTGCGAGCATTAACAAATCTATCTTGATGAAAGAAGGTAATGTTCTTAAAACTGTAACACCGGAAAAAACTCTTGTTGCAACAGCGACAATTCCAGATCAAATTCCATCTCAAGCATGTATCTATGATCTATCTCGTTTCTTGTCAATCTTGAGTCTTTATAACGATCCGGATGTAGAATTCCACGATAAATACTTTACAATTGCAGCAGGCAAACAACGTACTAAGTATGTTTATGCCGATATTTCTATGATTCACGCTGCACCAGAAAAAGACATTCAGTTGCCTTCTGCTGATGTAGTAGTAGATGTTTCGTGGGGTGATCTACAGTCTGTTATTAAAGCAGCCGGTGTTCTGCAATTCCAAGAAGTTGCTTTCGTTGGCCAAGAGGGTAAAATCTACCTTAAAGCTATCGATGGCAATAACGCAAACTCAGATGATTATGGCGTTGAAATCGGGACAACATCTGATGAATTTAAGATTATTATCAAAACTGATAATCTTAAACTTTTACCTCAGGATTACAAAGTTACTCTTTGCGCGAAGGGTATTTCTGAGTTTAAAAGCGAAGGTGTCACATACTTTGTGGCAATTGATACTAAGTCGACTTATAAAAAAGGATAAATGAAAATGAGTGAAGCACAAAACCAACAAGGCCAAGGCCAACAACAAGAGCCAGTACAAATCTCCTTGCAAGATATTGCAACAGTTGTACAGATGATTGATGTAGTTTCTCGGCGCGGTGCTTATGAAGGTAACGAACTAGCTGGCGTAGGTATGCTACGTAATAAGCTAGAAATCTTCCTTCGTCAGAATGCACCAGAAGGACAACAACCTCAAGGACAAATGCCGGCAGAAGCACCAGCTAATGTACCGTCAGACGCACCAATGGCTTCTAAAGTCAAAAACTAAGGCGCTACCTTAGAACGAACGATGTGGGCTCTCGTTGCTAAATAAGCCCACACTTATTCTTATATTATGATTGGTGATGATAATGACAATATCCAAAAAAACAAATGAAGTGCTCTGGGTCGAAGCTTATAGACCACAGTGTATTGATGACACCATCCTTCCTGAAAAAACTAAAGCAGCTTTTAAAAAGTTTGTTGAAGACAAAAGTATTCCTAACTTACTGCTTACTGGCGGTCCAGGTGTAGGTAAAACCACAATCGCAAAAGCTATGCTCGAAGAGCTAGGCTGCGACTATATTGTTAAGAATGGTTCTCTTAATGTAAATATCGATACTCTTCGATATGAAATCTCTACATACGCATCCTCCATGTCTTTATCTGGTGGACGTAAGTATGTTATCTTTGATGAAGCAGACTATCTGAATGCAACATCAGTTCAACCAGCCCTCCGTAACTTTATTGAAGAATACTCTTCTAACTGTGGCTTCATCTTTACGTGTAACTTTAAAAACCGTATCATTGAGCCATTGCGTTCTCGTTTGTCTGAAGTAGATTTTACTATCGAAACTTCACAGCGTCCTAAGATGGCTATGCAATTCTTTAAACGTGTGTGTAATGTTCTTGATAATGAAAGTGTTCCATACGAAAAGCCAGTTCTTGCTAAAGTAATTGAACGACACTTTCCCGATTTTCGTCGTGTTCTTACTGAGCTTCAAACTTATTCTGCGTCTGGTAATATTGACGAAGGTATCTTTGTTAACTTAAAGCAAGAGTCTATGGATGAAGTATTCAAACTTCTTAAAGCTAAGAACTTCACGGGTATGCGCAAATGGGTTGCTTCTAATAGTGATCAAGATATGAATGAGATGTTCCGGCGCATTTATGATATGTCAACTGATAAAGTTGAAATGAAATCTATGCCAGGATTCGTAGTTACTCTTGCAGATTATATGTACAAAGCAAACTTTGTTGCAGATCTTGAAGTTAACATGGTTGCTTTCCTTACTGAAGTTATGATGGAGGCTGAATACAAATGATATATGATATCTTAATATTCTTAGCAGGATGTTACATCGGTTATCTTGGTGTTCGTGTATTGCTACTATCTTCTACAATGATTTCAGAACGTAAAGCTAATTATCGTGCAGGTACTCACGACTATTATGGTAATGTTATTAACAAGGACGAAAATGAATAATAATTGGGGCTCTAAATCAATGTCATTGGCAAACTGATGGGCGAGTGGATAAATAGACTTATTGGTAGAACGACTGTTAATTGCTTTTATTGCAATAAAACAGTTGACAAAAAGACTGTTTATGATATAAAATTAAATACAGGCGACGGTTTGCATATTCTAAAAGCTTGTGCTGAATGCGCTGATGATGTTAACGATGTACTCAAAGCTATTGAAGAGGTAAAACATGACTCTCCCGTATGAACGTAGATGGGCAGTAAACAATACACGCCAGTTCTTAGTAGATCTAATGGATCCTAAGAAAACACCAAGGGTACCATCAGCTGTACGTAAGGAAGCGTATCGTAACCTGAAGCATTATCCCGGCGATTATTATATGGAAAAAGCTGCTGAGCAAGCGCCAGATATATTTGGAGATTGGAAGAATGAGTAAAGAATATAGCCCATTTGATTACATGAATGCAGTCTCCTTTTCAAAAGAAGATCTGATCGGCAAGAGCGATAACCCAGATATTACCGAAAAAGATTATAGTCCTTATATGGTAAACCGTGGCTTTGCTAACTTTGAAGATACTATTCTTCATGCTAATGAATTAAACCAGCGCCATCATCTATTTCATAGAGCGCAGTTTGATTATTACCTCGGTGCTTTGCGCAAGCGGAAGCGTTTTTCTAAATGGCCTAAAGCAGACAAGAGCGCAGATCTTGACGCTATTCAAGAAGTATATTCCTGTAATCGTACAGTTGCTAAACTATATTTGAAAGCATTAACAGCAGATGACCTTGTAGTTATTCATAATAAGATGATAGTAGGCGGAGTTTCTAAATAGGATAAATATATTGGATGGTCATGGTGAGCATCGTGATAATAATAAACAATATAAAATAAGGTGCTGTATGTTATGGAAAATGAAAACATTTTCAGAGGCGTCGGTATAGAAATTTCGCTCCCTACTCCTGACAGTTTTTTAAAAATTAAAGAAACTCTCACAAGGATTGGCATATCTTCTCGTAAAGAAAAGAAATTATATCAGACATGCCATATTCTACACAAGCAAGGACGATATGCAATTCTACATTTCAAGGAGTTGTTTATACTCGACGGAAAGAAAAATACGTTTACAGAAGAAGATTTAGCAAGACGTAACACGATTGTTAATTTATTAGAAGAATGGGAACTTGTTTCTATTGTACACAAAAATTCAACAGAAAGTGTGTTAGCTCCTATAAATCAAATTAAGATTTTATCTCACAAGGAAAAATCAAATTGGACTCTTGAGGCCAAATATAACATTGGGAAGAAGTGATTATGAATGTATATAAAGTGAATGAACGAGCAGAGCTGCCAGAATACGCAACAGATGGTTCGGCCTGCTTTGATGTTAAAGTATGTATAAAAAATGGACAACGTTTAAGATCGTTTAATTCTTTCAACAAAGAAATGCTGGTCATGGTAAAAGGTGTTGGTGGCGTCCCAGACGCATTCCAGCTACCACCTAGTATTAGGTGTCTTGTACCAACTGGTCTTATCTTTGATATTCCAGAAAAACACGTAATGAAAATGTATATTCGTTCGTCTGCTGCTTTGAAAAAAGGGTTGACATTAGCGAATGGTGTTGGTATAATTGATTCAGACTATGTGGAAGAATCTTTTATCATGCTCGAAAATATTTCTGATAGCATGGCAACAATCCATCACGGAGAACGCATTGCTCAATGTTTAATTGAGAAAACAAGTCGTGTTAAAATTGTTGAAGTAACAGAAAGACCAGGACAAAAAACTGAGCGCGAAGGCGG
>DGBH01000182.1:19175-20179 GCA_002384205.1 Bacteroidetes bacterium UBA4009 | reverse complement strand
GCTACAATTTTAGCAATATGAGCCCCAGTAGAAGTTCCTCCTGTAAAGGAAACAAGGTCAATTTCATTACTAGAAATAATAGCGTTGCCCGTTGTCGCACCTAAACCATGTACGATATTTAAAACACCCGCTGGAAGCCCAATCTCTACACAAATTTCTGAAAGTAAATAGGCCGTCATGGGCGTAATTTCCGAAGGCTTTGCAACCACTGTATTCCCAGCAGCTAGTGCAGGTGCTATTTTCCACGAGAATAAGTAAAGGGGGAGATTCCACGGAGAAATACAAGCCGCCACACCTACAGGCTTACGCAATGTATAATTGATAATACCGTCTCCGGTGCGATGACTTTCTGAGGCATAATGCATAATCGCCGTGGCATAAAACTTAAAATTATCTCGAGCTCTAGGGATGTCTACCGATGTAGCCAGAGAAAGAGGCTTTCCGTTATCTATGCTTTCTGCCAGAGCAAGCTCATCCATTCGAGATTCTATTGCGTTAGCTATTTTATCTAGCCAACTAGCTCTTTTAGCATTCGATAATGAAGACCAGCTGTCAAATGCTTCACGGGCACTTTTAATAGCGAATTGAACATCTTCTTCACCGGAGTTAGGTATAAGGGAATATACGCTGCCCGTCGCAGGATTGTAATTGTCAATGTATTGATTGCTAGCAGGAGCCCTTAACTCACCGTTTATATAGTTGGCTATTTTCTTCATTTGGGTAGAGCAAAAATAAGAAACCTTAGTTTATGCTAGATTGTTTCAGAATTAATACTTTTGTAGCTTTATTGACTACCGTCATAATTTAAAAATCAAATCCACCATATCCCACAATTAGTATTTCTAGATGAATTTATTTGTTTCTAACATTGACTTTAAGATAACCGAAGAAGAATTACAAGAACTATTTTCAGAATTTGGAGAGGTTAAGTCTGTTAAAATTTTAAAGGATATGACAGATCAAAAACCAAAGGGTTTCGGTTTTGTAATGATGGCTAGCAATTA
>DGBH01000182.1:15516-18972 GCA_002384205.1 Bacteroidetes bacterium UBA4009 | reverse complement strand
CAAGAAGCAAGGCCTATACCAGGCCAAGAGCCAGAAAAGAAAGATCGTACATTACGACCACGCCGGAGTAAAAATATATAGTTCTAGATTCTCGTGATCATATATTAGGGTATTTGTACTGAAATTGTTTACGAGGTAAAGGGGTAAGTAATTGATTGTGAAGCCATTCATTTTTATTTCTGCCTGAATTAATTTGTACTCATTTAAGTACTTTTACGACCTAATTTTCTTTGAAGTTGAAACCGAAAGAACTGATAAGCATATGGTTTGAGAAATCACCATCGTGGCTCAAGCAAGGCGTAACTGCAACTGCAACCTATTGGAATAAGTTATGGTCATTTTCCCTATTTAATCATCGACAGTTCAAAGGGCTGAGTACTTGGAAAAAAATGCTTAGTATTGGGTATACACTAGTTCTTTGTATTTTCTTCTTTCTAGTAAGTTTAGAAACTAATTTTCTTTGGCTTTATGGAAAAATGCCAGGGATAAATGATGTGCGTAATCCTCCTATGCCTCTTGTTTCAGAGGTGTATACTGCTGATGGGGTTTTAATGGGAACTTACTATGTTGAAAAACGGAGCCCTGTTACCTTTGAAGAGATTGATAGTAATACGGTGAATGCCTTAGTGGCCACTGAAGATGTTAGGTTTTACTTACATCATGGATTAGATATCTATGGCATTCTATCTGCCGCAGCATCCACAGTTTCTGGTTCTAAGCGGGGTGGAAGTACTATCACCAATCAGCTCGCAAAAAATTTATACAATACTAGAGGTCACCGAAAAGGAGGAATTTTAGGATTTATACCTGGAGTAAGAACACTCATCGCCAAAATAAAGGAATGGAGTACGGCTTTCAAGCTTGAGTTTTTCTTTAGTAAACAGGAGATTCTTACCTTCTACTTTAATACGGTGAGTTATGGAAATAATGCATACGGTATAAAAAGTGCAGCAGAGTATTATTTTTCTAAAGAGCCCAAAAATTTAAGTATCGAAGAATCAGCCTTATTAGTAGGTATCCTAAAAGGAACAAGCTATTACAATCCTAAAAATCACCCTGATAGAGCAAAGGAGCGAAGGAATGTAGTTCTTTCACAAATGAATAAATACGGTTTTCTAGATACTGCACGTACAGATGTGCTATACAATAAACCACTTCGTCTTAAAATTACGGAGATAGTAAAAGATGACGGTCTAGCACCCTATTTTAGAATGACGCTTGCCAAAGAATTGAAATCGTGGTGTGATAAAAACGATATTAACTTATATCGTGATGGGTTAAGAATAACGACTACTATTAATAGTAAAGCTCAAAAATATGCAGAACGATCTGTGGCTGAAAATATGTTTCAAATTCAAAGTAACTTTAACGCTAGCTTAGGCGGTAAATTTTGGTTTGATGTAGAGATTGAAAAGCAGCGTAAAGGACTTAAAGCGGGGGAGCTTTGCGCATTGGAGAAGGAGCTAATACGGCATGCTAAAAACTCGGTACGCTACAAGACATCTATCGCCAATGGGGTTTCAGAGGGAGATGCTCTTGCGTCTATGTATCAAAAATCCAAGACTGAAATATTTTTAGGGGGCAAAAAGGTGAATAAAACCATGACTCCTATGGATTCTATTAAGTCTGAAATGCAACAAATGCATTGTGGCTTAGTGTCTATAAAACCTAAAACAGGAGAGGTTATTGCGTGGGTAGGTGGAGCAAACTGGGACTTTTTTAAATATGATCATGTTTGGCAATCTCGTAGACAGCCAGGCTCTAGCTTTAAGCCTATTGTGTATGCAGCAGCGCTAGAAAATGGTATGGAAGCATGTTCTACGGTAGATGATATACCATTAAAATATGAAACCATAATTGACGGTGAACCTGAAATTTGGGAACCTAAAAATTCGAATAGACGATATACCTATGGTCCAGTTAGGCTAAGAGTAGCATTAGCACAGTCTATTAATACTATCGCCGTACAACTAACCGAAAAAGTAGGCCCTCGACGCGTTATTAAGTTAGCTAATCAAATGGGCATAAGTGGTGAACTCGTAAATGATTTAAGTATTTCGCTTGGGACAGCAGACGTCTCACTGTTCGAGATGGTTCAAGCATATGGAGTATTTGTTAATGATGGGAAATTGAAAAAAACACGTTGGATAAATACGATTGAGGATAGTGAGGGCAATATGCTTGAAGACTATAGAGAAGATAAAAACGAAGTAAGGGTAATTTCTGACACCAATGCCTACACAATGACTTATTTTTTAAGAGGCGGAGTGGAAGAAGCTGGTGGCACATCTAGAGGCTTATATCGCTACGGTATTTGTGCAGGTAACGAGATAGGAGGTAAAACAGGAACCTCCAATGATTATGCAGATGGGTGGTTCATATGCGTAATGCATGACCTAGTTACTGGAGCATGGGTCGGGGGTAGAGATATGCGAATACATTTTAAAGGAGCCAATGGTCAAGGATCCAAGACTGGGCTTCCTCTTGTTGCTAGATACCTGGAATTAGCCTTAAATGATCCTAAATCAGGAGTAACTAGAGGTAAATTTGAAAAGCCAAATGTTTATAATGTGAATTTAAGCTGTTATGCGTACAAACCTAAAGTTGACTTTTTAGATTCGTTGGATAACCCTATGGATAGTGCCAATGTCGATAAAATACACATAGATTTTACCGAAGTAGACGAAATAGAAGAAGAACAGGAAGAAAAATAAATCTAGCTCTATGAATTAGGGTGCAATTGTACCAACGCATTCGCCAAAGCCAACACGCTTACCATCTTTTTCACAGTATGCTCTTATGGTGATAGTGTCGCCGTCTTCTAAAAAGGTTCGTGTTTTGTCGTTTTTAAGTTGCATTGGTTCTTTACCTCCTTGGCTAATCTCAATCATACTTCCGTAACTATTTTGGTCGCGACCAGAGATTGTACCACTAGCCATTAGATCTCCTACATTTACGTTGCAACCATTTACGGTATGATGCGCAAGCTGTTGAGCCATATTCCAATACATATACTTAAAGTTGCTTTCACTAATTACAGTTTCCTCATCTCCTTCAGGAGCGATAGCTACTTCAAGATTGATGTCAAAATTCTTGTTGCCTATAAACTGTAAATACGGAAGTACTGCAGGTTCTTGTGTTACACTTTCGCATCTAAAAGGTTCTAATGCTTCCATCGTAACAATCCATGGTGAAATAGTAGATCCAAAGTTTTTGCCTAAGAATGGTCCAAGTGGAACATACTCCCAAGCTTGAATGTCTCGAGCACTCCAATCGTTAAAAATTACCTTACCAAATATATGATCTTCGGCATTTTCTATGCTAATTGGTTTCCCTAAATGAGTTGATTTACCAATAATATAAGCCATTTCGAGTTCAATATCTAGGCGTTTACTTTTTCCGAAAGACGGTGCATCTGCAGTAGGAGCCTTACTTTGGCCACTTGGTCTTGTAATG
>DGBH01000182.1:14002-15387 GCA_002384205.1 Bacteroidetes bacterium UBA4009 | reverse complement strand
ACGAGGGACGATTGCTTTTTCACGAAATTCGTGAAGAGCTCCCTCTGAAGACAATTGAATGGTAAGATATTGGCGTAGGCTGCTCCATGCATCATTCCCGCAGTCTATAAATTCATTGAGCACAGTAGACTCAAAAACACTGGTGTCAAAACCTAACTCCGCAAAAAGTCCAAGCTTACAACAGGCATGTAGATCAATAATACTGTCGCCTATAGCAACCCCAGGTCTAGGTTTGTAATCACGCATAAACATACCATAAGGAAGATTATGGATGCTAAAATCAGAGTTTTGAGGTATGTGAATCCAAGTATTCATTCTATCTTTTTAAAGTTCAAATTTAGGGATTGATTTTTATTAATACGATAATAAACCAGTATTGTCAATTGCCACTAACCTTGGCTAGTTATTAGAATGTCTAATGTTACCAGCCTAATACTTTCGCGAACATTAGAGGAGCTACAATAGTAGCGTCACTTTCTACGATGAATTTTGGTGTATCTGCGGCTAATTTGCCCCATGTTATTTTTTCATTAGGGACTGCACCAGAATAAGAGCCGTAGCTGGTAGTGCTGTCACTGATTTGGCAGAAATAACTCCATAGAGGTGTGCTTCTTTCAAGGTCTTGCTCTAGCATAGGTACCACGCATATAGGGAAATCTCCTGCAATGCCTCCACCTATTTGGAAAAATCCAAGTCCTTTGTCTTTTGTAAAATCAGTATACCAATCGGCTAAAAATGTCATGTATTCAATACCACTTTTCATGGTACTAGGTTTTAGGTTTCCCAGTATACAATTCCCCGCAAAAATATTACCCATGGTACTATCTTCCCATCCTGGAACTACCATCGGTAAGTTCTTTTCAGCAGCAGCAAGTACCCAGCTATCTCTTGGATCTATTTGGTAATGTTCTTTTAGACAACCGTCTAATAACATCTGGTACATATATTCATGTGGCAGGTAGCGTTCCCCTTTTGCCTCTGCTTCACCCCAAAACCGCTCTATGTTACCTTGTAATCTTCTAAACGCTTCTTCTTCAGGAATACAAGTGTCGGTTACTCTATTTAGGTGTCGGTCAAGTAATTCTTGCTCTTGCTGCGGCGTCAAATCTCTGTAGTTTGGAATACGCTCATAGTGGTCGTGCGCTACAAGATTCATCACATCTTCTTCCAAATTTGCGCCGGTGCAGCTAATAATATGGATCTTATCTTGGCGAATCATCTCCGCCAGCATTTTTCCCATTTCTGCAGTACTCATAGCTCCAGCTATGGTTACCATCATTTTGTTGCCTTTGGCAAGTTGGTTGTTATACTCGTCTGCAGCATCTACCAACGCTGCTGCGTTAAAGTGAAGGAAATAGTTATCTATAAAATCGGATATTGGTTTG
>DGBH01000182.1:9194-13769 GCA_002384205.1 Bacteroidetes bacterium UBA4009 | reverse complement strand
CTAGTAACCCAAAATCTTCATCATACTTTCTACATTTTGTTCTTCAGCAAAAAGTTCGTCCACGATATTGCCATCTGCATCTTTATATAAAAGTATTTTTTTAGGGCTGGGGATTAGACAATGTTTAATCCCTCCTTGGCCGCTTAAGCTTTCTTGGTACGCTCCGGTGTTGAAAAACCCAATGTACAAAGGAACTTCGTCATCGTCATATACCGTTGGGAGATAAATAGCATTTACGTGCTGCTCGCTATTGTAATAATCATCACTATCGCACGTTAATCCACCTAATAAAACGCGCTCGTAGCTTTCATTCCATTTATTAAGTGGTAGCAAAATAAATCGCTCGCTTATGGCCCATGCATCTGGCAAAGTGGTCATAAATGAGCCGTCTATCATATTCCAACGCTCTCTATCGTTCTGTCTTTTTTGGTGCAATATTTTATAGACAGTACCGCCGCTTTCGCCAACCGTATAACTTCCAAATTCTGTAAATAAATGCGGCTCTTTTACATTTTTGTCTCCGCACTCTTGCTTGATTTGTCCTACAATCTCTTTGATCATATAGGCGTAATCATAGTTAAAGTTTAGGTTTCTTTTTATAGGAAATCCTCCTCCTATATTAAGGGAGTCTATGGTGTCGCATACTGCTTTTAACTTGGCATATACATTTAAACATTTACGAAGCTCATTCCAGTAGTAGGCTGTATCTCTAATGCCGGTATTAATAAAGAAGTGGAGCATCTTAAGCTCCATATTTGGTTCGTTCTTAATTAGGTCTTCATAAAAAGGAACGATATACCGATAGCCTATTCCCAATCTTGAGGTATAAAACTCAAATTTTGGTTCTTCTTCCGCGGCTATTCGAATGCCCAATTTTATTTTCTTTTCGGTTCTCCCTTTTAATAAATGAAACTCACGTGTGTTGTCTAATACTACATGTAGGTTGTCAAAACCCATATCAATAAGTTCTATAATTTTGTCAATATAGAGGTCTGTTTTGAAACCATTACAAACAATAAATCGGTCCAATCCTAGCAAACCTTCACTGTGCAGTTTTTTAATAAGATCAAGGTCAAAAGCAGAAGAGGTTTCCAAATGGATATCATTTTTTAGACCTTCTTCTATCACATATTTGTAATGTGAACTTTTAGTGCAATAGCAATAATTATAGGAGCCATTATAGTTGTGCTCTGCAAATGCATCTGCAAACCAAAACTTGACTTTTTGAATGTTCTCTGAAATTTTAGGTAAATAGCTAAATCGGAAAGGAGTGCCATATTTCTTGGCTAAATCCATCAAAGGAATATCTCTATAAAGAAGCTCTCCTTCCTCTGTAGTCTTAAATTCTTCCGTAGGAAAGTGAAAAGTTTGATCTATGAGATCAGAATATTTGTTTTTCAATGGGGTACTATAGCTATTTGCAATGCAAATAACATTATAATAATTATAGATTTTATGGTAATAAGCGTAGAATTATTAAAAAAAGTAGTAGTGTACTATGATTCTAAGCTAATTCTATTTCGGATGGAGCGCGCAAGTGTCATTTCATCAGCATATTCTAGCTCTCCACCTACTGCAATTCCTTTGCTTAACGTGGTAACTTTTACGCCGCTTTCTCCTAGTTTTTTTGCAATGTAATATTCGGTTGTATCGCCTTCTAATGTGCTGCTAAGTGCTAAGATAGCTTCTTTAATTTCTCCAGTTGCTACTCTTTGTAATAATTCGGGTATTCTCACATCACTTGGACCTATGCCATCTACCGGTGATATTAAGCCACCTAAAACATGAAAATGTCCGTTGTATTGTCCTGTGTTTTCAATGGCCAGTACATCTTGAAAATCTTTTACCACACAAACAATACTAGAATCTTTACTAGGAGAAGCACAAACGTTGCAAATGTCAGCATCGCTAATATTGAAACATTTGACACAAAATTTTATCTCCGTACGCATTTTTACAATCACCTGACTAAGCTCCATTGCCTCGGTATCAGGTCTTTTAAGTAAATATAGCGCCATGCGCAAGGCACTTTTTTGACCGATACCCGGGAAACGAGATAATTGTTCGACAGCCTTATTAATAAGTTGAGAAGAAGTGCTCATGAATTGCGTGACAAAGCAACGTTTTTTTTTTCACTTATGAATGATATCGGTCTAATAAATGGCTCGCGTTATAAATGTTTTATTTTTTGACAATATTTGATGCGCTAAAAATTGTTTTTCTCAAGTGGTTGTCTTTTACTTGCAGGTATCAAATAGTGAATGTCTTAAACGAAATAGCCAAAACGCTTGAAATTATTGCAATCCCCAAGCACGAAATGGATCAACGTCTTAGCGGTGCGTCTTATGTTTTTAGTTATCATATTACCATTGTAAATAGATCTACGCATACGGTACAACTGTTAAGAAGACATTGGTTTATAACAGATGGGTTATTTGGAGAGCGAGAAGTAGAAGGTGAAGGTGTAATTGGCCAACAACCTAAATTAAAACCTGGCGAAAAATTTGAATACGAATCTTGGTGTCCGTTAAGCGGTGACTACGGTACCATGAATGGCTTCTTTACTTTTTGTGAAGTACAAAGTAGAGATGAGTTCGAAGTAGATGTGCCAGCTATGGTTCTGCTGCCGAAGTTTGCCTTAAACTAAAGCATACACTAAGCCTATGATGCCAACTGCCCAGCAGTAATAGGCAAAATAAGAAAGTTTGCTTCTTTTAACAATGGCAATCATCCATTGGCATGCAAATATTCCGGAGATTAGCGCGGCTATAAATCCAACACTAAAAGGCATTGCTAATTCTTCAGTCAAATGAAGTTTTCCATCTAAAATATCCTTTGCCATTTTCCCAAGTATTAGCGGAATTACCATTAAAAAAGAAAAACGTGCTGCTTGAGCTTTGTCAATGTTGAGTAAAATAGCTGTAGAAATAGTAGCTCCTGAGCGCGATATGCCAGGCAAGATGGCAACGGCTTGAGCAATGCCAATTATGATGGCTTTCCCTAAAGTAAGTTCTTTAGTGTGTTCTATTTTTGCTTTGTCTGCGAAGAGTAATAATGCCCCCGTGAGTAATAGCATTGTGCAAACTAAGATCAATTGGCCTTCAAATAGTTGTTGCAATAAATCATCAAAAAAAATGCCCACAAAGGCTGCAGGAACTATAGAGGCTATTACAAAAAGAGCAAATTTTCTAGATTTGGTACCATCTTTATCAAACAAGCCTGTTATGATGGCGAGAATGTCTTTACGAAAAACAAAAATAGTGGCTAAAGCAGTCGCTGCGTGTAATACGACACTTAGCAATTCTTCTTGATCTTTTAAGCTTTCAGTACCTAATAGTGCCTGGCCTATTTCTATGTGGCCGCTGCTGCTTACCGGTAAAAATTCGGTAAGTCCTTGAATAACACCAAGTAAGATAGACTCAATTAAAGTCATTTATTAGCTTTTTTTGAAAATAGAAAAAATGCCTAGTATAAAACCGCTAACGACTACTATAGGAGCAAGTGTCGTTCTTCTAAAGTCATAAATATCGCCGTCTTTGCCATACATAATTACAAAACCAACGATCACTACGGCTAATGAAGCGAGCAATAATTGATAGTTTTGTTTGCCAAACACGAATTGTCCTTTTGACGTATTGCTTGTTTCTGTGGATGTATTTTTTGTTTTTGCCATTGTGTTTTTGTTAAATAATTATGTTTTGCTGCCTATACCGGCGTTGCGAGTAATAAGAAAGCTACCTTAGCTATCAAGGGCAAAAATAACATCAAAATGTTTTGTTGCTACTTTTCTGTTGAATGTTGTCCTATAATTTTTATATTGAGGGTGATAGAAACATTTTGTGCTGTAAAACAAAGGGATATATAGGCATTAAAAAGTATCATTTAACCCTAGTATAAGGTATGATATTCTAATTTTACACCAAATGCCCCGTATATATATGGTCTTTTAAGCTCGATACGGTAAAAGCCTTTATTGATTTTGAAAATCAATAAGATATCCGTGAAATAGTTTCGGTTCTGCTACCTTTGTGAACATTTCAATAGAAATTAATGAGTTCATACGATTTTAAATCATTAGAAGCTAAGTGGCAAGCAGAATGGTCTGCTAAGCAAATTTATAAAACGACTTTAGACCATAGTAAACCTAAATACTATGCTTTAGATATGTTTCCGTATCCAAGTGGAGCCGGGCTGCACGTTGGTCATCCATTAGGATATATTGCGTCTGATATTGTTGCTCGTTATAAGAGATTGAATGGGTTTAATGTGCTTCACCCGATGGGTTTTGATGCATTTGGTTTGCCGGCTGAGCAATACGCTATTCAAACGGGCCAACACCCAGCCATTACCACAGAAGAAAATCTGGCGCGCTATAAAGAGCAGTTAAATAGAATAGGATTTTGCTATGATTGGGACAGAGAAGTAAGGACTACGGATCCGTCCTATTATAAATGGACTCAATGGATTTTTATCCAATTCTTTGAGTCTTGGTATAATGCTAAAACCGATAAAGCTGAAAGTATAAATGCCCTTATTACCATTTTTGAAAATGAAGGAAATGTAAACGTGCATCAC
>DGBH01000182.1:6250-8969 GCA_002384205.1 Bacteroidetes bacterium UBA4009 | reverse complement strand
TTTTACAATGCTACAGGTTAGCGTTTCAAAAAGAAACTACTGTTAATTGGTGCGAAGAGCTAGGAACAGTATTGGCCAATGACGAGGTGAAAAATGGTCTTTCTGAACGAGGCGGATATCCGGTGACACAGAAGATAATGAAACAATGGTACCTGCGAATTACGGCATATACAGACCGATTGCTCGAAGGACTAAACAGAATTGACTGGAGCGACAGCATAAAAGAGACACAACGTAATTGGATAGGCAGAAGTGAAGGTGCATCTTTAGAGTTTAAGGTTTTTAATGCTCAGGTAGAAGAAGCAAATCAGAATACATCGCAGACTATTGAGGTGTTTACTACCCGACCAGATACGATTTTTGGGTGTACGTTTATGGTCCTTGCGCCAGATCATGAGTTGGTAAGCTATATCACCACAGACGTACAACGTGCTGAAATAGAGGCTTATGCCACCATAGCCAATAACAAATCTGAGTTAGAGCGTAAAAAAGATAAGTCGGTTACAGGTGTATTTACAGGAGCTTATTCCCTACACCCATTTACCCAGAAAAAACTGCCTATTTATATCTCTGAGTATGTATTGAGCGGATATGGAACAGGGGCGATTATGGCAGTTCCTGCTCATGATGAACGAGATTATTCTTTCGCTCAAAAATTTGATTTAGACATCATACAGGTAGTCGAATCAATGAACTCAATTCCTAATGAAGATACTCAACTGCCATTCGATGCCAAAGAAGGTCGACTGAGGAACAGTGAGAACTTTGACCGACTTACCGTAAAGGAAGGAATGCGTGCAATTATACAGCTGGCGGAAGAGCGAGGTTTTGGTACTAAAAAAATAAATTATAAGCTACGTGATGCTGGATATAGCCGCCAACGTTACTGGGGTGAGCCTTTTCCTATCATACACCAAGATGGAGTACCTACCGTAATCAATGAACTGCCTGTAGAGCTGCCACCTGTAGATAGCTACGAAGCCAAAGGGACTGGTGAAAGCCCACTAGCCAATAACGAAGCCTGGGTAAATACTCGAAATGGAAGAAGAGAAACTGATACCATGCCCGGATATGCTGGCAGTAGTTGGTATTTTCTCCGTTATATGGACCCCAATAATGACCAAGAGTTTGCAGGAAAAGAAAGCTTAGAATACTGGAATCAAGTGGACTTATATATTGGAGGGACAGAGCATGCAACCGGGCATTTACTCTACAGTAGATTTTGGACTAAATTCTTGTACGATAGAGGATTTATATTATTTGACGAGCCGTTTAAGAAATTGGTAAATCAAGGGATGATACAAGGGGAGAGTATGATTTTGGAAGCAAATGGAGTGGAATTACATGTGCCAGTACATTTAGCAAGTAAGGATGCTACATTGTCTCAAGATAAATTTATGGAGCTTCAAACCTTGGATAATCGATTTGAAAAGGTAGACTTTTCAAGAGTAGCAGGTAAAGACAATCTTATTCATCTCAAAACGCAAGTTGAAAAAATGTCTAAATCTAAGCTCAACGTAGTAAACCCTGATGAAGTATGCGATGAATACGGAGCAGACACCCTGCGTCTTTACGAAATGTTTCTTGGTCCGCTAGAAGACAGTAAGCCTTGGAGTACCAAAGGCATAGATGGCACGTATCGATTTTTGAAAAAACTGTGGGCCTTATTCTTTGACATAGATGGAAACGCAATTTGGCACAATGAAACTCCAAGCGCGGAGTCTGTTAAAACATTGCATAAAACCATAAAGAAGATAAGCGATGATATCGATAGCTTTTCGTTCAACACCTCGGTGGCTCAGTTTATGATTTGTATCAATGAATTAGGTGCCCAGAACTGTCGCAGCAAAGAAATACTGCATCAAATTTTGGTTTTATTAGCTCCATTTGCACCGCATATTACAGAAGAATTATGGTCAGCCTTGGGCAACGAAGGATTCATAGTAGATGCCAAGTGGCCAGTGTATGATGCTAATAAGTTGGTCGAAAGCACCAAGCTTTATCCTATATCTATAAACGGTAAAACAAGAACCAACTTGGAGTTTCCGCTGGACATGAGCAAAGAAGAAATAGAGAAAAATGTATTGGCAGACGAAACCGTACAAAAATGGCTAGATGGTAAAGCGCCCAAGAAGATAATTGTGGTGCCGGGAAGAATAGTCAATGTGGTAATGTAAATCTATCATTCTTGCAGTTACTGGTTAGAAAAAGAGTTTGATTTAAGAGAAAAGAATCTTCAATACGAATTCGATTTTTTTTCGGATACGTGACACAACTATTTTATAATCCTTTAATCTTCATACCAGAAGAATAAGTACCTTCGCAGACTTCTAAAAAAATACGATCATCAACGAGCAAGATTTCATAAAAATAATAGGTGCACGCGAGCACAATCTTAAGAATATAGATTTAGAAATACCGCGTCATAAACTAGTAGTTTTCACTGGACTCAGTGGTAGCGGAAAGTCTAGTCTTGCATTCGATACTATTTTCGCCGAAGGCCAGCGGAGGTATATGGATACTTTTTCAGCTTATGCACGTCAATTTGTTGGCGATATGAAGCGCCCTGATGTAGACAAAATCGAAGGGTTAAGCCCCGTCATAGCAATAGAGCAAAAAACAGTAAGTAAAAACCCGCGAAGTACCGTGGGAACGATTACCGAAGTTTATGATTTTTTGAGATTACTTTTTGCCAGAGCTGGAGAAGCATATTCTTACC
>DGBH01000182.1:3267-6162 GCA_002384205.1 Bacteroidetes bacterium UBA4009 | reverse complement strand
AAGTTTGGGTGGATGGCGAGCTTATGGATATTGAACCGGGCATGCAGCTAGATCGATATAAGATCCATGACATTGACTTAGTAATAGATCGTATTTCTCCAGAGGATGTAGGCAGTCTCAGAGTTATAGACTCTGTTAGATCAGCTATAAAAATGGGTAAAGGAGTCGTTAGTATTTTAAATCCGGATACCAAAGAACTCACCCACTTTAGTAAATACCTGATGGATGTAGAAACAGGTCTTTCTTATAATGAAGCTCAACCTAATCTTTTTTCGTTTAACTCACCCTACGGTGCCTGTCCAGCGTGTGACGGATTAGGTACCTCTTCTGATGTACTTGAAAAAGACCTAATCCCAAACCCAAAATTAAGCATAAACAAAGGTGGATTAGCCCCTTTGGGAGAGGTTAAAGATAATTGGACCTTTACTCAACTAAAAGCGATGAGCAAAAAGTTGAAATTCAGTTTATCTAAACCGATAGCAGAGATTGAGAGAGAGGTCTTAAATAGTATTCTTCACGGTTCTGAAGAAAAATTTGAGGTAGAATATAAAGGAAGTTCGGGGTACAAGCAGATCTACGAGACACAATGGAAAGGAATAGTCCCGTCACTAATGGAGGCCTATTTTGAAAAAGATTTTGGGACACTCAGTCGATGGGCGGATGAGTTTATGACAGTAGTGCCTTGTCACACCTGCCATGGAGGAAGACTAAATAAAGAAGCGCTTTCATATAAAATAGGAGAGCTAAATATTGCAAATCTTAGCAATATGAGTATAAGTGAGCTCTACGAATGGCTTACAACCGTTGAGGCTACCATGAGTGAAAGACAACTTACCATTGGCGCTGAAGTTTTAAAAGAAATACGCGAACGCGTTAAGTTTTTATTAGATGTCGGTCTTTCTTACTTGTCACTAAATAATTCCTCAAAAACATTAAGTGGAGGGGAAGCGCAACGAATACGACTGGCAACACAAATAGGATCTCAACTAGAAGAAGTACTTTATATACTGGATGAACCTAGTATTGGTTTACATCAACGAGATAATAAACGACTTATCAATTCTCTTAAGGAATTAAGAGATATAGGCAATTCTGTAATTGTAGTAGAACACGATAGAGATATGATCTTAGAAAGTGACTTTGTGGTAGACATTGGTCCAGGAGCAGGTAAAAACGGCGGAGAGATTGTAGCTGCGGGTAAATGGGAAGACATCAAAAATAACGGGACTGTGACTTCAGATTATTTAGGTGGTCAACGAAAAATAGAGATCCCCACTGAAAGGAGAAAGGGTACTGGCAAGAAGTTGGTGCTAAGCGGTTGTAACGGTAATAATTTAAAAAATGTAACAGCAGAGTTTCCATTAGGTAAGTTTATTGCAGTTACTGGCGTTTCAGGCAGTGGTAAAAGTAGTTTGATAAATGAAACGCTCCATCCCATACTTTCTGAGTACGTTTATAATTCCAACAAAAAACCCTTGCCCTACGATAAAGTAAAGGGGTTAGAACATTTAGATAAAGTAATTACCATAGACCAATCACCGATAGGTAGAACGCCTAGAAGTAACCCGGCTACCTATGTAGGCTTTTTCTCTGATGTTAGAACACTCTATTCGGAAATAGGTGAGGCAAAAATAAGAGGCTACAAGCCTGGACGCTTTAGCTTTAATGTGAAGGGGGGCAGATGTGAAACTTGCGGTGGCGGTGGACAGAAAGTGGTAGAAATGAATTTTCTACCTGACGTGTTGGTGGAATGCGAGACGTGTCAAGGAAAAAGGTATAACAGGGAAACACTAGAAATACGCTACAAAAATAAGAGCATCAGCGATGTACTTGATATGACCGTAGAAGAAGCCGTAAGTTTCTTTGAAGCTGTACCAAGCATCTATCGAAAGGTGAAAGCACTGTTTGATGTTGGTCTTGGCTATATAACTCTTGGTCAAAGCAGTACTACTATCTCTGGAGGTGAAGCCCAACGGGTAAAATTGGCAACAGAACTAAGTAAGATAAGTACAGGACAAACATTCTACATTCTAGACGAACCGACTACTGGTCTTCATTTTGAAGACATTAAGCAATTAATAGGTGTTCTTCAAAATTTAGTAGACTTAGGTAATACTGTACTGGTGATAGAGCATAATCTGGATGTAGTGAAAGTAGCAGATTGGGTTATTGATATAGGCCCTGAAGGAGGAAGTGCAGGCGGTCAAATATTGGTAACAGGGACCCCAGAAGCGGTAATAAAAAGTAAAATAGGTCATACCGCCAAGTATCTAGCCTTGGAAATGTAGTGCATATTGTATGTGTCACTATCGAACATGTATCGGTTACCCCATTTATTTCATTACAATCAACTTAGCAAAAGCTATTAAAAAATTAGTCTAAATGTATTGTCCAACTTAAAACTGTGCGTACATTTGTGCCGGCTGACACGACCAGCTCCCTTTTAACTCCCCCAGGGCAGGAATGCAGCAAGGGTAAAAGGTTGTAGCGGTGCGATGTCAGCCATTTTTTTAAACTCAAATCACTCTTCATTTTTTCTGATTTTACTCCATTTTAACATCTGATAAAAGGTGTTATTATAATTTCTATAATTAAATTTATAGAAGTAAAATAGAAAACTCCCCAACCAAAACTATATCTTCGTTGTAATGAAATTTTTTGTTGATACTGCAAACTTAGAGCAAATAAAAGAAGCTCAAGCACTTGGGATATTAGATGGGGTTACCACTAATCCATCGCTTATGGCTAAGGAAGGTATTGTGGGTTACGATAATGTAATGGCACATTATAGAACTATTTGTGAGTTAGTGGACGGTGATATTAGTGCTGAAGTTATTGCTACTGATTATGAAGGAATGATACAACAAGGTGAAGAATTAGCTGCTTTGCACCCTC
>DGBH01000182.1:393-3192 GCA_002384205.1 Bacteroidetes bacterium UBA4009 | reverse complement strand
CATGATCAAAGAAGGGCAAGCATTGGCAGATCTACATCCCAATATTGTGGTAAAAGTGCCTATGACCATAGACGGGATTAAAGCTATTCGATGGTTTAGCGATAATGATATAAAAACAAATTGCACACTGGTGTTTTCAGCAGGTCAAGCCATTCTTGCGGCAAAAGCAGGGGCGACTTATATTTCCCCATTTATTGGTCGTGTAGATGACATGACATGGGATGGTATTGAGCTTATTGCCCAAATTGCAGATATCTATAGCATCCAAGGTTTCCCAACTGAGATTTTAGCTGCATCTATTCGCAATCCGTTACACATAGTAAGAGCGGCAGAAGCAGGAGCAGATGTATGTACATGCCCACTAAGTGCTATTATAGGTCTGGCGAAACATCCACTTACGGATATTGGCCTGGCGCAGTTTCTGGCTGACCATAAGAAAGCCAATAGTTAGTGTTTTTGAAATACACTAATAGTATTTGGTGAAGCATTTTTTACGTACTTAATATAGTTAAACATGCAGCAGTAACGCTGCCAGAAATATTATAAGACCAGCATTTAAAGTCGACCAAAGAATATAATCAAATCAATTTGAACCCAATAGTTATCATACCTACCTATAACGAGAAGGAAAACATTCTCGCTATGTTAGATAAAGTAATGTCTTTATCAACGGTTTTTGATGTGCTCGTTGTTGATGATAATTCGCCAGATGGCACTGGAGCAATGGTTAAAGCGCGAATGGCAAACGAATCCAGAATAAACCTGCTCGAAAATGGGAATAAAAATGGTTTAGGAACAGCCTATATAGCAGGATTTAAATGGTGTTTAGAGCAAAATTATGAATATATCTTTGAGATGGATTGTGATTTTTCACACAACCCGGATGATTTGAATCGTCTGTTCGCGGAATTACAAAAGCCAGGCAACGATATGGTGGTGGGGTCGAGATACGTGGGTAATGTGGTAAATGTAGTAAACTGGCCCATGAGTCGTGTGTTGTTAAGCTATTTTGCTTCTGCTTATGTGCGATTTTTTACCCGAATGAAATTGGCAGACGCCACTGCAGGTTTTGTAGGATATACGAGCGATTTACTTAGTAGTATAGACATGTCCCGCATAAAATTTAGGGGATATGCATTTCAGATAGAAATGAAATATACTGCTCATTGCTTGGGTAAAACAATCAAAGAAATCCCCATTATTTTTACCGATAGAACTGCTGGAGAATCTAAAATGACGGGCGGAATTATTCGCGAGGCACTGTTTGGTGTAATAAGTCTTCGCTTCAAACGCATTTCTGCGTTAAAATAAGCAAAATGCTTACTTAGAAAGATGCTTCTCGGCGTGATAACTAGAACGAACTAGTGGTCCACTTTCTATATAGTCAAATCCCATTTTCTGCCCTTCTCTTTTGTACATCGCAAAGATGTCAGGGTGCACGTAATCAGCTACTTTTAGATGTCGTGTAGTAGGCTGCATGTATTGACCAAGTGTTATTATTCCTACGCCTGAGGTTCTTAAATCGTGCATGGTTTCCAAAATTTCGTCTTCTGCTTCGCCCATTCCGCACATGATACCACTTTTGGTTTTCATACCTTTCTCTTTAAGATATGACAGTACGAAGAGTGATCTATCATATTTTGCTTGCACCCTAACTTCTTTGGTTAGACGTCTCACCGTTTCAATATTGTGCGACACTATTTCAGGATGAACAGTAATTATGCGATCTAATTGCTCTGTGTTCCCTTGAAAATCGGGAATCAAGGTTTCAAGTGTAGTTTCTGGATTAAACTCTCTAATAGTCGTAACGGTTTTAGCCCAATGTATACTTCCTCCATCTTCTAAATCATCTCGGTCAACACTGGTTATCACAGCGTGTTTTATTCCCATAATATTAATAGACTGAGCAACTTTAAATGGCTCAAGAGGATCAAGTTTCTCGCCAGCGCCAGTAGCAACATTACAAAACTGACAGCTTCTGGTGCAGGTATTCCCGCCAATCATAAAAGTTGCAGTACCCGCTCCCCAACATTCGCCAATGTTTGGGCATTTACCACTTTCGCAAATAGTGTGTAATTTATTATCTTTTACCAACTTCAGCATTTCAGCATAATGCCCTTCTCCAGGTATTTGGGTCTTAAGCCAATCTGGTTTCATACGCTGTTGCTGTTTTATCTTAACGTGGGGTTTATTTTCTATGTTATTTTTCATAAAACGAAGCAAAATTAAGACTCTTTTTAGAGTATGTGCATTATATCGTAATTTTACGCTGCATGATAACAAAACAGCGATACTAATCGTTAGTTTTGTCTATTCTAATTAAATGAGGTTAATCTACACTTTTTATTTTTTCTTAATCGGGCTCAGTCTCTTAGCTCAGAATAATACACCTACCTATACGTGGCGTATGCACTTGCCTTACAACAGTGTGAGGCAAATAATAGAAGTAGACAGAACCTTGTATGTGCTGGCGGAAGTAGGCCTCTATACATTTGATTTGATTAGTGGGGAATCTACAATGCTTACCAAAGTGGATGGATTTGCAGAATCAAAAGTGAGTAATTTTGGCTACTCTAATGATACCAAAACCTTAATCATAGTGTATGAAAACGGGAATATTGATTTACTGAAGGATAATAAAATCATCAACTTGCCAGGTCTGAAAAGAGCTAGTGTTGGAGGCCAAAAGTTTATCTACGAAACTTCTGTAATTGGTCGCAAAGCATATTTAGCCACATCATTTGGAGTAGTTGTGGTTGATTTAGAAAAGCAACTCATTTCAGCAGATTATCAAAACCT
>DGBH01000182.1:0-124 GCA_002384205.1 Bacteroidetes bacterium UBA4009 | reverse complement strand
GAGAATTCAACAACAATTTGTTTTTTGTAAACGATAGTATTTTATACAATTACGCAAGTGGCAGTTATTCAACGGTAGAAGCCGGCGTTAAAAAAGACTATAAAAGTTTAATAACGGCGCATGA
>DGBH01000058.1:8195-9790 GCA_002384205.1 Bacteroidetes bacterium UBA4009 | reverse complement strand
AAAAACATAGCCAACATCATTGCTCCACCTAAGAAGGCCATGGACTCGTCTTGCTCTTGTTGTTCGCCTGTAAAACTAAATTCATAACCCTGTTTCATTTCGTGGTCGGCCAATAGTTCTTTAAAGCGAGCAACCAAGGCATTTGCATTTTTACCTTCCTCTACTTCAGAATATATGGTGATAACGCGATCTAGATCTTTTCGTTTTACCGAACCGTAGGTTGAATTATACTTAACATCTGCTACTGCGCTTATAGGTACTTGACTGATCTTACCGGTAGCCATATTCCTAAACGTGATCCGAGTGTTCATTAGATTGTTTAGGTTGTATCGGTATTCTTCTTGAAAACGAAGCTGAATTTCATAATCATCTTCGCCTTCTTTATATTTAGAAATTTCTTTACCCAATAAAGCAGTTCTGATGGTTCCTGCTATTTGCATGGTGCTTAATCCAAAACGGCGGGCTGCTTCTTGATTTACGTTGATTTCTAAAACAGGTTTTCCGAGTTCTAGGTCTGTTTTTAGTTGGTCAACTCCATCTAAGTTTTCGGCTTCCATTTTTGCTTTTATCTTTTCTACCTCTGCTATTAGGGTAAGATAGTCTTCACCTTTTACTTCTACATTTATAGGTTTTCCTACGGGAGGACCCATATTGTCTTTAGCAAAGGTGAGTTGAGCTTCAGGAAAATCGGCACAAGCAGCTTTTATGTTTTTCATAATTTCGCTTGTATTCGTTTCTGACAAGAAAACACGTTTTTCGAACTCAAAGAAAGAAACAGTAATACGTGCTTTGTTAGGTGATGATCCACTTTGTGGCCCCTCCTTCGGGTCTGCTGTTTTTTCTCCTACCTGAGCCAGTACTGCCTCCACTATTGCACTGTCTTTTGCAATAGCTGGCAAAATGCGTTGTTCGAGTTTTTTGGTAATCTCATTGGTTCTTTCGATATCTGTGCCTAACGGTGTTTCTATATAGATGTTCACATAGTTGGGCTCACTATCTGGGAAGAAAACTACCGGAGGAGTTTTTACCGCAAAAAGCACTAGCGTTAAAACAAAGAATACAACTATCCCAACAAGAAATGCGATAGGCTTCTTTCCTTCTAGTGCAAATCGAAGAAATTTAGCATAAGTGTTTTCAATGCGTGGCATGGAGTACTCCATGAAGTAATTACCTCCTGGTGTAAGCACATATCTGTTGACAATCCCAATGACTACTGCGCCAATAAATAGACCTCCAACTATATTTTGACCGATTACATAAAGTAAAACAGCTACAAGCAGAAGAATGGCATTTCTTACCCAAAACTTTGTGTTTTTAGATTTTTCTGCATTACCTATCTTAATCCAATCTGCGGTAAGTACGGGATTTATAACCAATGCTACAAACAAAGATGAAGAAAGTACTATGATAAGTGTTATAGGTAAGTATTTAAAGAACTCACCCATTAAACTTGGCCAGAACATTAGGGGAATAAACGCCGCAACAGTAGTTGCTGTAGATGCTATTATCGCAGTGGCTACTTCACCCGTTCCTTCTTTAGACGCATTGTCTCGTGATTTGCCTTTTTCAGAAAATTGTCGGTATACGTTTTCAAC
>DGBH01000058.1:0-7976 GCA_002384205.1 Bacteroidetes bacterium UBA4009 | reverse complement strand
ACCATCATATTTAAGCTAGTCCCGCTATAATTCAAAATGGCAATACCCATTAACATGGATAATGGAATAGCGATTCCTACAAAAAGTGAGTTGCGTACGCCTAAAAAGAAAACAAGAACGCCAACAACTAAAAGGACACCCATGATGATGCTGTTCTCAAGATTGTTTACCATGTTCTTGGTCATTTTACTTTGGTCATTGGTTATAACCACTTCCAGGTCTTTTGGCAAAATGTCTTTCCTCGCTTTCTTAACTATTTCTTGAATTTTTTCTGCCGCAGCTATTAAGTTTCCTCCGCTTTTCTTCTTGATGTCAAGGGTTACTACCGGCTCTCCATTTAAGCGCGCAAAACTGGCAGATTCCTTAGGTCCGAATTTTACGGTGCCTATGTCTCTAAGATATACGATGTTCTGAAATTCATTTTTAACGATTACATTTTCAATGTCTCTCCAGTTTTTAAACTCCCCATCTATTCTGATATTTCTTCGGGTAATATCGCTGCCTTCTATACTTTTAATATCACCACCCGACATGGTAATGTTTTCACCCCGTATAGCTTGTTCTACATCATTTAAGGAAAGCTCTAATGCTTCCATTTTTACTCTGTCTATCGATACTTCGACTTCTTCATTAGTTAATCCTGAGATGTCTACAGAAGATACTTCGGAGAGGTTTTCCATCTCTTCTTGTAGGTATTCTGCATATTCTTTAAGCTTGTCTTCTTCATAGTCACCACTAACATTCACGTTCATTACAGGGAACTGTGAAAAGTCCATTTCCATGACGCTAGGGTCTGCAGGCAGATCATTAGGCAAATCCATCTTGGCTCTATCTATAGCGTCTTTCACCTCAAGTAAGGCCTTTTCTCCTTTAACCGAAAATTCAAACTCTGCTATGATTATAGAGAAATCTTGGATACTGGTAGAGGTTAACTTTTTAAGACCAGTAATTGTATTTATTTCTTTTTCAATAGCACGAGTTACCAGATTCTCCATATCAATTGGAGAGTTACCTGGATAGGCGGTATTGATGTATATAATGGGCTGCTTAACCTCAGGAAAACTTTCCTTAGGCATAGTTGTGTAGCTCTTGAAACCAATAATAAGTATGATACCCATGATTACATAGACACTGGTTTTGTTATTCACGGCCCAGGTGGTGAGCTTAAACTCTTTGATTATTTCTTGTATTTTACTCATGTTTTTTTAAATGATTTATGATGTATGCTATGCAATTAGATTCGAAGACTTTTCTAGTGCAGCTTTACATCTTTTGAGGATTCAAATCAAAAATATTATTGTTCGATGATTTTTACCTCGTCACCTACAATCACACTATTTACTCCTTCTGTTATTACCAAGTCGCCGGTCTCTAATCCGGATTTCACAACCGTTTCGCTGGGGAATTGTTGGGCTATTTCTATGTAGCGTTTCTCCACGGTTTTCTTACTGCCGTTCGTTTTAATGGTATATACAAAATACTGCTGTCCATCATTTCTTACGAGTTTAGTAGGTATCACGATGGCATCCGCATTGTCAAAATCATAAGCGGTAACCATGGCAAGAAGGTTTGGCTTTAATTTATCTAAATTTTTACTGGGCTCCACATATATTACAAAAGTTCTGTTGCTAGCATCTACAACATTGCTAATAGAAGAAATTTTCTCTGTCATAGTAAGTCCAATAGAGGGGAAACTTAAGTCTACAGTCTGGCCTTTTTTTAGTTTACCAAGATAACTTTCAGACACATTTGCTTTTACTTGTATGTCTGCTAGATTTATAATACGTGCAACGGGACCGCTAGTCATACCTCCAGCTATTTCACCTTCATTAATCATGAGCTCATCTACAGTGCCATTGATGGGTGAGCGAAGCGAGTATTTGCCCAATTGAGTACGAGCTGTTTTAATGCTATTTTGCAAGTTTTCAAATTGGTTTTTAGCCTGAAGGTATTGCATTTCACTGCCTATTTTCTGTTTCCAAAGCTTTTCTGTTTTTTCAAAGTTAAGTTTGGCTAAACCAAGTGTGCCTTCTAGCTCAGCTATTTGAGAACTCGCTACAGAACCATCTAGGTTCGCTATTATTTGACCTTTGGTAACATGCTGTCCTTCTTTCACCATAATTTTCAGGATACGTGCAGGCACCTCTGGACGCACGAGTACGTTTTGGTCAGACTCTACGAGACCTTGTACTTGGAAAGAATTTTTAAATCCACTTTTATTTATTTCTAAAGCCATTACAGCTATTGCATTTGTGCGAGCGGCAGTATCTAATAGATCTATTTCCCCTTTAACGGTAGCAATAGTTTCTTTTAGTTTATTCATTTCGGTGTTTAGAGTCTCAAGTTCTGCTCTTTTAGCATCTAGTGCATTCTCAGTTTTACTTCCACAAGCTGAAATAAGAGTTACCAGCGAGAGTATAAATAGTGTATTTTTCATTGATTTATTTTAGTGTATTTTTTGTACTTATTATAGATTTCCTAGGGCTTTGTCAAAGTCGATTTTGGCTACATTTAGATTATACAGGGCATTGAGGTAGTTCGTCTTAGCTTGTGTAAGGTCGTTCTCCGCATTGATCATTTCAAAACTGCTTCCTAGTCCTTCTTTGAATTTAATAGAAGTCGTGCTAAAAATAGACTCTGCAAGTGCTTGACTTTTTTTCTGAATTTCTAGGCCTTTCAGAGCATTAGCATAATTTGTTTTGGCTTGACTTACTTGTAAGTTCATTCCAAGTGTGGCCTGTTTTTTAGTGTTTTCAGTTTTGGTGATCTCAATTTCGGCTTGATCTATTTTTGCTTTTTTATAAAAACCATCAAAAATAGGTAGACTTAACCCTAGGCTATAACTGCCGTAAGTATACCAGTCATTTCCAAGATCTCCAACTTGACCTTTGGTGGCAAAAGTGTTAGTCCCGTATGAAAAATTACCGAATAAGCTTGGAAGATATCCTACTTTGTAGCGTTTTAGGTTTAACTCATTTAAAGATTGCTGTTGATCCAATAGTTTCATCTCAATTCTGTTATTGGGATCAAATGTTACGGTCTTTAACTCTAAGGAATTCTCATTAGGTAACGTAGAGGTTAAAGCAAGCTCTTGGTTTAAGTCGACCCCTATACTAGTTAAGAGTAGTTGCTTAGCAAGCTTAGCTTGATTTTTAAGCTGGCTAATACTGAGTTCCAAATTAGCTGCCGATAATGTAATTCGATCTACATCCAGTTTTTCTGCAAAACCTTCTTGGTACATTGCTTGAGTTTCATCTTTTACCTTCTGAATGTTTTCCCAACTTGATTCAAGCTGAAGGATATTTTCTTCAGATATTAAAGCCATATAGTATGCTTTTATAACACTTTCTTTAACATCAATCTCTGATGATGATGCGCTTAGTTTGCTAATATTTACAAACTCGGATGCTGCTTTTAATCCCAAGAAAAATGTCCCGTCAAATAGTAATTGTCGTACACCTATTCCGGCGTTCACGTTAAACGGAACTCCAAATTGTACGGGGATAAAGGTCCCTGGCTGACCAACGAAATCTCCAGGAATAAGTTGTGTAGGAATTTGATAGGTATGCGCAAAGCTTGCATTACCATTTAACTGTGGAAGCCCTTGTGATTTAATCTCATTCACTTGGCTGTTTGCAAAATCGATGTCTAATTGCGCATTTTTTAAGGCTACATGGTTAGCCTTAGCGAGTGCAATCGCTTCGTCAATACTTAATGATAATTTTTGGGTTTGCTGCGCTACGCCAAAAAGCGCCGTGAGGGCTAGTGTAAAAGACAGAATATATCTCATTGATCGTTCGTTATTTCGGTTATGTGTTGTTGTAAATATGCTCTTCCTGCATCCGTGCAAATGCCATTCAAATGGTAGCTAACCATCTGTAAGTGAAGGGTTTTAAATTTAAAGGTGTTATCCTTTGATGCTAGTTGTTGCATCATGGCTTGTATAAGAGTTGCGTACATGGATGATATTGTTTGTGGGTTTAAGTCGTCGCGGTAAAACCCTTCTGCTTGTCCTTCTTGTACATTTCTGGTTATTAATTCTTGTACGAATTCCGTCCTATGTTTATCTAAAAGTCCCCACTCGGCAGGATAGTATTTTTGCAAATCATATATCACCGTAGGGTTGATGTCCTTATGTTGACGGCTGACGTGTCTGCTGATATTGATCATTTTTTGAACTGCATTTTCGTGAGAGCCATAGCATTCGTTACATGACTTTACATCGTTTGCTATTTCCGCTTTCATTACTGACGCAATGAGTTCTTTTTTGTCTGAAAAATGCTTGTATATCGTTTTTTTGCTAATACCTAGTTCACGTGCAAGATCGTCCATACTCACACTTTTTACGCCTATTCGCATAAAAAGTTCGATGGCTCCCATTAATATCTTTTGTGATTCGTCCATAAGGCGCTGCAAAGAAAACCCAGGAAACTTTAAGTAACCTAATAGTTTCTTAAGTTTTTACGTGATTTTATCGAATTAATTCGTCGTTGGTCTGTGATAAATGAAATTAGCTTAATACGTTAGTCGCGATAAAGTCTGACTTGCTTGATATACAACTCTCTTTTAGATCCTTGTAGCTTGAATTCTAGATCTAATCCAAAATCTAAATAACTGCCGCCCATCATATTGCGTAAGGCATAATGTCTTTTTATAAGATCCAGCTGATTTGCCAAATGGGTTATTTCCTTGTCTGTCATTACGAGTGAGCCATCGTTTAGGTTTGAAATAGTCAAGACGTCAATAATGGTTTTAGTATTGTACAAAGTAGCGTCGGACTTTGGGAAACAAATAAATTGATCGCACGTAACACCTGGTGTAGGTTGAACTACACTTTCTTCGCCTAATTGGGCATTCACCACAAAGCCATGGTTTCCTTCTCGGTAAATATTTTTGGTGATTGCTACTCCATTGACCGCTTCGTTGGGGAAGTTGCGATGCACAAGCACACCCATGTACACCTTGCTTTGGTCCATTTTATAATAGCTCCGTTCCATAAAGGCTGCATAAGACCATAAGCTAGCCCACACCTGTTTGATCGCTTTGTCTACCGGTTTAGATGTGTCAGTCAAACTTCCTGTTTTAGAAGAATAAAGTCCAGCGCCAGAAAATCCATCTGCATCTTCGGCATTGGTTGAAGAGCGAAATCGCATGGAATTAAATAAGGGATCTGATGCCATCTTTTGTTTGACTGCTAATAAAAGTGGTGCATTTACCTTACCTTGATTGATGTGTTTTCGAATTTCGGTTAAGGCTTCTTTTATCTGTTCCTCAGACCATGAGGGGTGTGCAATCAATGTATTTAAAAGTGCTTGAGCGCCGCTGCTCTTCAGATGCTGATCATAAAAATAAAACGGAATAGCAAATGCCCCTTCTGGCGTTTTGAAATCATATTTTTTGCTCAAGTGATAGAGTACTCCAAAATTAGCAGCCTTGTTCCCCACGTCTTTACTGGAGTTTCGGGTAACAAAAGCTATGTCTACTAAAGTGTTTTTAGTTAAACTCGCTTGTAATTTAAACTTGCCAGTAGCGATCGATATATGGGGTAAGTAATTTGTCTTTTGGATAGAAAATGAATCTGCCCCTACCTCATATTGGACCAACTTGCCATTCCATTGTCGGATTGCAGTATTATCAAAAGCACCTTTTAGAGCGCTTATAGGTATTTTACGATTTTGACCTAAAATAATAAGGTGACTCAATGGGGTTTGCAATTCTGACACTATAATTCCGGCGACATGAGGCAGTGTAAGCGGAGTCTGCTTTAACACTAAAATGTCGGTAGGGTTTAGAGGTTCTTGGTTTTCCTCTAGATTATCTATAAATCGAATAGTGCCAAATCCAGTATATTTACAGATGCCCTGGTACTGTATGTTTTTATAAATTTCTGAGGGGAATATCACCGGGAATAAGGATTTTAATTTCTCTCCCACAGCTATGAGACGAGTATTATTCAATAATACGGTGAGGTCTTCTCCTATAAAACTACTCTCCGATATCTTGTGGTAAAAAAAGGCTAGTGCTGATATAGACATTTGGTCAGTTGGAGAGAGCTCCAAAGCATATTTATCCATAGACTTCACATAGTTAATATTGCCAAGTAAGAATTGTCTTGGGCTATCGACACCGTAATTAATACGGTTAAAAGTGGATAAATCTTGCTCGTATCCGCTTAAATAGTCACAAAAATCGTGGTGTAATTTATAGTGACGGTAGTCTATATAATACACCCTTTTTGTTTGGTAGTCATAAACTACTTTCACGCTGCTAATCTCACTATACTTATTCGTGAGCGGTGGTCCACTCATGCGCTCGAACATCTCCGAATCTCGCAGTGTTAGCTCACTAAATTGAGCGTTGCATTGCACAAAAAAGAGCATGACAAAAAGCATCCATGTTTTAGTAAAAAGGTTAGATCTAGCTGATAGTAATGACATTTGTAAATGTATAATAGTAATGCACAAAATTAAGGCAAAGTTAGGTGGACTCTAACATGAGCTAAAAATAATGACGCATTTTATGACTTGAGGTTTTGGAAGGCTGAATTTTATTTTTATGCTCTGTATTGAACTAGTTGAGGATTGATTTTATTCTTATTTTCGGGTATTTTTAATTTTCGTTAATAGGGACAAAAGAAGAATTCACATACATTCGCACCGTGAGTAGTTCGCCATCATTTTTAGTGGGTTTAGCAGGAGGCAGTGCTTCAGGTAAAACGACCTTTATTCGCAAATTGAGCGAAGAATTTGGTGCAGATAAGGTGTGTGTTATCACGCAAGATAATTATTACAAAGGCCTTTCTGAGCAAATGCGAGATGCTAACGGGGTAGTAAATTTTGACCATCCTACCGGTATAGATTTTAACCGTATTAAAAAAGATTTACGCGCTTTATTAAAAGGCAAGTCAATCAGAATGGTAGAATATACCTTTAATAACCCAGGTGTTTTTCCCAAAGAAATCGTTTACAATCCTGCGCCCATTATACTAGTAGAAGGGCTATTTGTTTATGCAGATAGAGGATTAAATAAGATGTATGATTATCGCTTATATATTGATGCCGATGATGATATTACCCTGCAAAGAAGACTAAATCGTGATATAGAGGAGCGAGGTATGAAAGAAGAAGAAGTCATGTATCAATGGGAAAACCATGTAAAGCCAGCTTACTCTGAATTCTTAAAACCGCATAAAAAAACTGCTGATTATATTATTAAAAACAATAAAAATTTTGATGCCTGCTTAAAGCAAATTATCGAAAAATTTAATGAAGTAATAACTAAATAAAACATGGATGAATAGGCGGTGGAGCTTATTTGTAAAAGAACTTAAACCATCATGTAAAGAATTATTGTTAAGTTAAGTGAATAAATTTACTTTTGCAGCCTTTGAAATTTTTGCAAATAATCTAACCAAAGAATCGATATAATGAATAATAAAGGATTCGTCCAAATAGTAACCGTATTGCTTTTACTAGCTAGTATCTACCAGCTATCATTTACAGCAGTAACCAATTCAGTAGAAAACAAAGCAGAGGAAGCCGCTGTAAAAATGTACCCAGAAAGTGTTGCAGACTATAAGTTGCTTCGATCTGAGTATGAGCGAAATTATCTAGACTCAGTAGGACCTATTGAAGTTTATCCTGGATTAGGATTTACCTACCAACAATGTAAAGAGAACGAATTAAACCTTGGTCTTGATTTACAAGGTGGTATGAACGTAACCTTAGAGGTAGAGACTCCTGCAGTGATTGAAGCTATGGCGGGTAAAACCACGGATCAAGCTTACCTTACGGCTTTCAATAGAGCAAAAGCAAATTATTTAGGACAAGAAAACTTTGTAGATGCATTAGCCAGAGAATATGCTAAAGAATCTCCAAATGGTAAAATAGCAGGTATTTTTTATGGTAGAGGTCTAGAGCAAGATTTGCCTAACGGGTTACAACTCAACCAATACAGAAGTATACGATTACTTAAAA
>DGBH01000098.1 GCA_002384205.1 Bacteroidetes bacterium UBA4009 | reverse complement strand
AATCCTCCTGAAATGCCAAATTCCGAACGATGAACTGTTTTGCCAATCACAATACCATCAATGTCCGACTTGATCTCCGCCGAGTTACCGTTGTGGTCAAATGCTAATCCTTTTTCTGTCTCAGCTACGTAACCAGTTCCATCACTAAAAAGCTGAGGAGCATCCACATTAAACTTATTTTTAAAAGGTAATATACGAATCGATTTTTTCTCAATATGATAAGCATATCCTTGACTGTTAGATATAAATTGAAACTCTTTATCGTTTATCCAATTAGCTCGCGGTAATCTTTTTAACTGAGCATCTTCTGATAATGATGCATTTATGTCATCTAGAGAAACACGTATATTTCTACCTTTGGTCACGCTAATTTCTTGTACTTCAATAGTTTGTAATGCCTCAGAAATAGTCAACTGTGAAAACCACTTTCCTCCCGGCAACCATTGCACATCATATAAGCCTTTCGGATATAGCTGAAACCCACGTATCGCATCTTGAATAGTTAAGAGTTTATCTTGTGAAAACCCAAGCAGCGAAGACGCTACCAACAGACCAATAAATATTCTTCTCATGTCCGCAAATATGTGGTTTTTAGGATTCTAATCGGTACTTTTTTGCCAATAATTAGCAAAAGGATCAAAACTAAATCTACGTTAAACCGATAGTAATAAAGATTAAAATAGGCTAGTATGAGGTTAGTAAACCATCATTTATTTTAATCTCTTTTAAGTCTGTAATTTTTTGTCCCAAAAAAAGCTAGCCAAAGGAACTTAAGCTTGTCCGGATACAATTGCGTTATATCCCGCTTTCTTAGCGTACAATTCAATTATACCTCCTATAAATCAATATGTTAATGTAAGAGGCCTACCTATAAACTAAATAAATAGTGTCTTTTATTCCGAATAAATAATGGCTGGCATCAATTCATAGATAATTAATTGCTACTTTCGTGTTCAACAAATAATATCCAGGTACAATTAATGTCTAAATCACAAGAAACTTATTCTAAAAAAGAAAAAGAAAAACAACGTCAAAAGAAGAAAAAAGAGAAGGATGAAAAGCGAATGGAGCGTAAAGCTTCCTCAAAAGGAGGTGGTTTAGACAACATGATTGCGTACATAGATGAGAATGGAAATATCTCTGATACGCCACCAGATCCTGACAAAAAAGTTGAATTTGAACTAGAGGATATTGTCACCTCTGTTCCAAAACAGGAAGAGTTTGACATGGAGACTGCTCGTCAAGGTAAGATAGACTTCTTTAATACCGAAAAAGGATTTGGTTTCATTAAAGAGATTGGAACTAATGAAAGTTACTTTGTACATTACAAAGGTCTTGTAGATGATGTAGTAGAAGGAGATAAAGTAAGCTTTGAACTGGAGAAAGGCATGAAAGGCCTTAATGCAGTAAAGGTTACCAAAATTTAAATAAACTTATATTCTAATAAAGAAAACGCCATCTTAACTTAAGTTAAGATGGCGTTTTCTTTATTGATAGAACTATTTTGATTTTATAAAAAGCTATCACTGACTACTAGCTCTTTAGTGCCGTGCGTCCAAGAATAAAAACCTTCACCTGATTTCACTCCTTTCTTACCCGCATTCACCATATTAACTAACAACGGACAAGGTGCATATTTTGGATTACCAAAACCATCATGAAGTACATGTAATATGGCTAAACATACGTCTAGACCTATAAAATCAGCTAATTGCAATGGACCCATTGGATGTGCCATTCCTAACTTCATAACCGTGTCTATTTCGGTAACCTTTCCTACTCCTTCATGAAGTGTCCAAATGGCCTCGTTAATCATAGGCATTAATATTCTATTTGCTATAAACCCGGGATAGTCGTTAGCCATAGCAGGTATCTTTCCTATTTTCTTACTCAGCTCATCAATAGAAGCGGTCACTTCTTTCGATGTGTTGTATCCATTGATTATTTCCACGAGTAACATCACTGGTACAGGATTCATAAAGTGCATTCCAATCACCTTATCTGCCCTATTGGTTTGAGCAGCAAGTTCTGTAATGCTAATAGACGAAGTATTAGAGGCAAGAATGCAACCTTCAGGTGCAAATGCATCCATATCTTTAAAAATTTTAAATTTAAGATCCTTATTTTCAGTGGCCGCTTCCACTACTAATTCAGCAGATTTCACTCCATCTGCGATATCGGTATGGGTGCTGATATTAGCCAAGGTCGAGGCTTTATGGTCCTCTGTAATTTTTTCTTTGGCAACCATTCTGTCTAAGTTTTTAGCAATTGTTGCTAATGCTTTGTCGAGCGCGGCTTGATTAATATCTATAAGCGAAACCTTGTAGCCATTTTGAGCAAATACATGAGCAATTCCATTACCCATTGTTCCTGAACCGATTACTGAAATATTTTGCATGTTACTTTTAAATTTTAATGTTCTTTTTTTTGTTTAAAACTTCATTGTGAGCGTAAAACCATTGTAATACCCCATATTATGCTTGGTAGAGTATATTTCGGGGGTTAGTTTCAAACTTAATTCTTTATTTACTTTAAATTCTTTAAGATGAGCATCTACATTGGCATCTATAGCTTGTAAGGCATAAAGTCCGACAAAACCTAAGAGCGAAATATCTCTATATCTGCGATGAAAATCTCGATCACTTTTTATAGACGCTTCAGACCGATTAGGTGCCAGATCTAGCCCACTCGTATCTAGCTTTGAAACATATATATCCTGATACTTTTGTAGACTGTCGGTATTATATTTCCACATATAAAGCAATCCACCAAAACCGGCATATACAACACCCGCCTTCCAATACCTTTTATTATAAATCTGTCCAGCTCCAGGAAATGACAAGGCAAGAACAGTTGCTTTTTTGGGGTCTGCCCATTTTACAGAATCTTTTTGCCCTTTACATGGTGAATTAATCGACTTTTGGTTGAAATAATCGTGATGATACGGTGTTTGAGCCGAGGTAACGTAAATCACACAACAAAGTATACTACCTATAAAAAAACTCCGCAACATCGGGTGCAAAAGTAATTAAACCATTTTGCTAAGAATCTCTTCTAATTGTTCTTTAGAAGAAAAACTTATTATGATGGTTCCATTATCATTAGAACGAGACTTAAAACGTATATCCGTATTAAATTTTTTCTCAATACTTGCTTTATCCTTAAGAAAATTGGTAAAATCAAAGTATTTAGCTGCAGCTCTGCTATGAGTTCCTGTATCAGCGGGTGTTTCTTTTTCGGTACGAACTAAATCTTCTACTTGGCGAACCGATAAACTGCCATTTATAACTGCTCTAAAAATAGCCAACTGATTTTCGGGATTTTCCACGTTAACCAAAGCCCTGGCGTGCCCCATCATAAGCTCACCTTCTTTGATTGCCATTTGTATTTCGTCAGGCAGTTTAAGTAACCTAAGATAGTTATTAACCGTACTTCGTTTCTTTCCTACCCTATCCCCTAATTCCTCCTGTTTAAGTCCACACTCGTCCAATAAACGCTTATAGGATAGCGCCACCTCGATGGAGTTTAAATTTTCGCGTTGTATGTTTTCAATAAGTGCCATTTCCAGCATTTGCTGGTCATTAGCAAGTCGTATGTACGCAGGAATCGCATTTAACCCCGCAAGGATTGAAGCTCGGGTTCTGCGTTCACCACTTATTAGTTCATACTTTTCATATCCTATTTTACGAACAGTTATAGGTTGTATAATTCCATGCACTTTAATAGACTCTGACAATTCATTCAAAGCTTCCTCATCAAACTCTGTGCGAGGTTGAAATGGATTCGCTATAATTTGGCTGATCTTAATCTCGGCAATGCTATGAAGTGCCTTCGGTTCTAGCCCCGTTATGTCGGTATCTGCGTTTTCGAGCAACGCACTAAGTCCTCTTCCTAATACTTTCTTGGTCATTTATTGAATAATCCTTTCTTCTTCGCTAATTTTGGTCATTCCATTTTTTTGTAGAATTTCCCTTGCTAAGTTTAAATATCCGACGCTACCTACGGCCGTTGCATCAAATTCAAGCACAGGAACTCCAAAACTTGGAGCTTCACTTAAGGTGGTATTTCTTTTAATGATGGTATCAAAAACCAATTGTTGGAAATGAAGCTTAACTTCTTCTACAACTTGGTTTGATAGTCGTAAACGCGAATCATGCATTGTAAGCAATAGTCCCTCTATTTCTAGGTTAGTATTTATACTGCGTTGAATTATTTTGATAGTATTGAGTAGTTTACCTAAACCTTCCAATGCAAAATACTCGCACTGCACGGGTATTACTACCGAATCAGATGCACCCAACGCATTGGTAGTGATTAATCCGAGTGATGGTGAACAGTCAATAATAATGAAATCATAGTTATCTCTGATCTTAGCAAATAGCTTAGCCATGATTCTCTCCCTATTTGGTAAGTCAATCATTTCTATTTCAGCACCAACCAGATCAATATTAGCAGGAAGAAGTTTTAAATACTCGTATTGCGTATCTAAAATAGCGTCTGATGGCTCCATATCTTGCACCATAAGTTCATATAAACCTAACCTAATATTTTTTGGGTCAAAGCCAAGATGAGAAGTGGTATTGGCTTGCGGATCAGCGTCAACAAGCAATACTTTATTTTCTAAAATAGCAAGGCTATGCGCTAGATTAGTGGCTGTAGTAGTCTTACCTACTCCACCTTTTTGGTTTGCAACGCAAATAATTTTTGACATGTTTTATATTATAATTGAAAGGTTTGGTTTATTAAAGGAAGCGTGAGTTGTAACTGCTCATTTTCGAAATGTTCGAGCGCTTCACTGTGATTTATTTCTATCGGTAAAAATGTATCAAAATGCATTCCTACCACTTTTTTACACTGAACTAATTTTGCTGCTCTGGCTGCATCTTTTATCCCCATCGTAAAGTTATCTCCTATCGGCAAAAACGCAAAGTCTAACTTGGCTGTCAAAGGAATAAGTTGCATATCCAAGGTAAGTGCAGTATCTCCTGCATAATAGAAGGTGGCTTCGCTACTTTTAAGCACAAAACCTGCTGCATTACCTGCATAAGAACCGTCTGGGAATGAGCTACTGTGTTCTGCTTTCACCATTTGAATAGTACAAAAACCTAGGTTTACGGTTCCTCCGATATTCATAGGAATACAGTTTACAACACCTTGATTAGTAAGCCACTCCGTAACTTCATAGGCCGCCAGCACTTGAGCATTGCTTTGTTTAGCAATACGTACCGCATCTGCTACATGGTCACCATGACCATGTGATATGCATATAAAATCTGGCTTAATTGTGGAAACATCGACCATATTAGCCTTGGGATTTGGCGTAATAAATGGATCAAACAGTATATTTTTACCCCCAATTAGTATAGAGAAGCAAGAATGTCCGTAATAAGTAATCTGTGGTCGCACCGTTATCAAACTTTAAAATTCAAATCTACTCCGATTATGCGCGGTGTAATTAACAGGTTTTTCATAGTTATTCACATAGGTTTTATGTTGATTTCTTGTCACACTTCTCCCGATTCCAAAAAATATCAAACAATTCGTTTCAATAGTCCGACAGGAATTACCTCGTTAGATCCGGCTTTTGCAAGAACCCAAGAAAATATAAGAGCTGTAAATCAACTATTTAGCGGCTTACTTCAACTAGACAAGGACCTAAACATAGCGCCTGCTATCGCTAAAAGCTGGTCCATTTCTAACGATTCAAAAACATATACTTTTATACTCCGAGAAGACGTACTTTTCCACAATGACCCTATTTTTAACGGCGCAAAAAGAACGGTAAAAGCCAAGGATTTTGTTTACACCTTCACCAGGCTAATCGATCCCAAAACAGCATCAGATGGAGCGTGGATTTTCAATGGCATTATAGCAGACACTAATCCGTTTATTGCTCTGGATGACTTTACACTTCAAGTAAATCTAAAGAAGCCCTTTACTCCTCTGTTGAGTCTTTTAACCATGGCATACTGTTATGTTGTGCCGCAAGAAGCTGTCACTCATTATGGACTAGATTTTGGCAAACATCCTGTTGGAACTGGCCCCTTTCGTTTTGCGAACTGGCAGGATGGCATAAAGCTTAACTTTCTTAAGAACGATAATTACTTTGAATCTACCATAAGTAACCCCATACCTAGGCTGGATGCTATTTCTATTTCTTTCATACAAAGCAAACAAACGGAGCTTTTAGAATTTTCACAAGGAAAATTAGACCTATTTACAGGCTTAGAGAGTTCGTTTAAGGATGAGATATTAAATGCACAGGGCGCTTTACAAAGTAAGTATGCTAAAGACTTCACCTTAATTAAAAGCCCATACCTAAACACAGAGTACCTGGCATTTAATGTAGAAGACAACATCTCTCCGGTACACAATCTCTACTTTCGAAAAGCAATAAGCTACGCTATAAACCGAGAAGCCATGATTACCTATTTGCGTAATAATGTTGGGCAGGCAGCAGATGGGGGTTTCTCACCCACAGGACTCCCCTCTTATCGAGAAGCAAAAGAACCACTTTTCAACCCCTCTAAAGCAAAAGAATGCCTAATAAAAAGTGGAATTAAGCAGACGAAACCAATCCTCCTAACTACCACCAGAGATTACTTAGATTTGTGCATTTTGGTTCAAAAAAATTGTGCCGCTGTCGGAATTCAGCTAAAAATAGAAGTAGTCCCTTCAAGCTTACTCAAACAACAAAAATCAGTTGGCGATTTGTCATTTTTTAGAGGAAGTTGGATTGCTGATTACCCAGATGGAGAAAATTATATGGCTTGTTTTTATGGCCCAAACAAGGCCCCTAACGGCCCTAACTATACACGTTATGAAAACGCTTTTTTTGATGCAAATTATGAGTTATTACTGAAAGAAACAGATCTAACAAAACGCGCCGAAATATTTACGACCTTAGAAGAAAACTTATCCCAGAATCAACCTTTTGCCTTGCTATTTTATGATGAGAGTATTTGGATTAGAAGTCAAGCTGTAAATGGGTTGATTATAAATTCGTTAAACCAAATGGACCTCAGACAAACAACATTAAATCAGCTTCCTAATTCAAAAAAATGATACCTAAAATACTTAGAAATACCCTAGCCTTAACGATAGGAGCAGCAGTCGGCATAATTTTAAACGGGTGGCTGATAAACATAAGTAGCTCCATAATTCCACTACCTGAAGGAGTAGACCCTAATAATCTAGATTCCATCCAAACACATATACATATGTACTCCTGGAAACACTTTGTAATACCCTTTTGGGCACATGCGCTTGGTACATTTGTATCGGCTTTTATCGCCGCTAAAATCTGGCTAGGCAATACCATGATCCCAGGCTATATCTTTGGATTATTTTTTTTAATAGGTGGAATATCAATGGTCTATTTGATTAAATCACCCATTATACCATCCCTTGTAGACTTGGTATTTGCTTACCTACCAATGGGTTGGTTAGGCGCCAGATTAGCAGGTGCTAATCCATAAATCGACTCTATCCAGCTTTAAGATTTCCCGCTTTTTTAACGCCACCTTTTGCTTTGCTTTGAGCCTTCGGAGCCGGTTTAGCTACAGCCTTTTTGGGAGCTGCTTTAGCTGCTTTCTTAGTTGCATCTTTTTCACCATCTGCTTCTTCTGGCTTAGAGAGGTTTTCAAAATCTAAAACATCTTTTAGTATGGTGTACCAATTAGCTAACTTTAAGATATCTGAATTATACACCTGTTCTTCGTCAAAGTTCTCAACTACCTTGCGGAAAAATCCTTGAATTTCTTCCACACTACTTTTTTTAGTAACTAACGCAAGGCCACCTTTTACACTTACATCTAGTTTCTTCAGAATGACTTCTAATTTCTCATCTCCGTCGTAGGTGTATATGGATATGTCACTCAAGAAAGATACTTTTTGATTCACGCTAGTGGGAAACCTTTTGCCTGTTCCATCTAAGGATTCTACAATTAGTCCGTTAGATCTTTTGCCTACAAGTTTGTGCAATCCTGGCTTGCCTGAAACGGAAACGATATCTGATAAGTACAATGTCATTCGTGTAATTTTT
>DGBH01000168.1:2307-8574 GCA_002384205.1 Bacteroidetes bacterium UBA4009 | reverse complement strand
TGAATGTCAATGTATTTAAAATGACTTTCCATCAGAGCCTCTTCCTCACTTTTGGTGTCATACTCTTGCACTAATGCAAAAATAAGGTCTCCGTCTAGCTCATATTTACCTGATGGGACATTTATCAAATCCGTGTTTTTAAGATAGTCAAAAGCCATAGCAAATCTGGGATTAATACCTGAGTACAAGGAAGCGTTTTCTATTTTATCAATGATCATTGGTCGTAAAGTGTATTGAAGGGCTAAGATACAAGAAAAATTTAACTGTCAGACTCAAATGAGCCTAAAGTAACCAATAATGACAGACTGGTTATAAAGATAACGTACGTTAATGCGGTTCTTTTTACGTTTATTCTACCTGTTGATATACCTGCGAAGTAATATAAAAACAGGTACTAGCGCAGTGTATCCTATAAAAAAGGGAAGAACGTAATTAAGTAATCCTACTGAAAGCATTACCGCCATTAATAGCATTTGAGATCCTAAACCCAGTAGAGAAATGCAAGACATAAACCAATTCGGGAAGTTCTGATTTTTTGGAGCTTGCCGATCTGCATGATAAATGGCTTGATCAAATCCTCTATACAATATATTGAATATTTTATAGAGCAAGTTGACGTGTTTTTGCTTTTCGCCTGAGAAAGCTATAGGGGCATTTTTTTCGTTGATACGACTGGTATTATCGCCGTCAAAGTCATTTCGCAAAATGACGTAGTAATAATTGTAAAGTGTGCCTTGAAGTTGGATGCCTACAAAAGCGAGTACAGCCATAATAATAGAGCCTTGGGTAACATAGCATATACTCAGGACAATCATTGTATTTAACAAAATGTCAAAAATAGAATCGAGGTATCTTCCTGTATAGGAAGGTGTTTTCTTTACCCTTGCTAGTTCTCCATCGGCAGCATCTAAAATAGACTTGAGAATCAAAAAAATGCCAGCGAGGTAGTACTGATTGCTGAGTATAAAACCGCACGCTATCACTCCAACTATCCCAAAAAGAAGGGTAATGTGAATAGGCGTAATAAACGTATTCTTAAGCGAATGGGCGATCCAACGAGCCGAGGTTCTGCCGTAATCTGAAAAATCTAAAAACCGGTGTTTAGCTGGTAATTTACTCATTAATAATACATTAGAACAACAACCTATGGGAGTTTGTTTTAAAAATAAAAAAACAGAAGAGTTATTGTATGTATGTAAGAAAGCTGAAGTGGATAAGGATATAGCTAATACGTAGAAAGTGATTTCTTTAATTTCTGAAGTCTTGTTGTGCAAGATTTAAGCGAAGACCAAGACGGTATATAGTGCTTTGCTTGGTAGGTAACATACTATTTGTTTGTGTACGGGAAAATACTCCTGCATCTAAAAATAGATTGTGCCATAGCATATAACTAGCATTAAGCGAGATTGCAGAAATTTGATTAACCACCCCCTGAAACATTGGCACCACTGGCCCGTCAGGTGGGATAATATAACTCCGAGTGACATCTCCCCCAAAATTGGTAGATGTTTTGCTGGAGTCTAGCCCCTGTTTTGAATGCGAATAGGTTGCGTTAAGGTTAAGTCTTGAAATAGGCTGATATCTCAAAACGACAATGAGTTCTCGAAAATTGGCCCCTAAGGGATGGGCTAATGACTGATTGTAATGTATCCAGTTTTGTGATCTGACTAAATGTTGATAGACAAAAGGTCGTACTTGATTAACCTCAACTTGCATATCTAAGTTGCTAATATTAGCCACGTTAATATATTTTAAGCCTGCTTGATAGCCCCATTTATTAACCCAAGCATGGTTGCTGGCTAAAAATTCTTTTTTTCTAAATTCATCAAAAATAAGTTGCCCGTAAAATGAAAATTTAGTTAAGAAATTCCATTTTATATCGGCTCCCAAAATACTATTATCAGTACTATTTAAGCCTTGTTCCAGTGCTCTATAAAAAATAAGGGGATTAAGATAATCAATCTCGAATTTTCCAGATTCTCTAGGGTCTTGCCTATCAAAAATAATATTTTCAAATAATCCAAAGGTTATGTTTTTACTCAGATTAATGCTTAAATGATGTAAGGCAGAAAATTTACGTTGGGTGACAGAATCTGCTATAAATCCTTGATTGTCCGTATGTATAGAGTACAGATTCATGTAGTTGATTTTCCATACTTTGGTGTTTATTTTTAAAAAAGTGTTGGGTGCGGCTTGGTCAGCAAGTATCAGTGATCGGTAACCATTGCCAATAAAGTTCTTATCGTGGCCAAATTGAACAGTTATTTCTTGGATGGGCGATGCCGTTATATGGCCGGCAACATTAAAAAAATCTTTAGCTCCGTTCGTATAATCTTTAGCTTGAGTAGCACCCGTTACGGTGCCATTGCTTTCGTATTTTTCAGATAAGAAGGAAGGGAATCTAGTCTGATTCTCAACTGCATAACTGTAAAATCCTACCTTTTGTCCTAGGTTACCAAATAGCTCAAAACCTCTGCTGTTGCGGTATAGAGATGTACTATCATGCGTATCTTTACCACTAGCAAACCCAAGTACAGGATTCATTACCAGTTTAAATCGATCTTCATTTACATAAAATAAGGCACGCTGATTAGGGTAAAAATGGCGTAGAATAGATTTCTGACTATATTGTTTGGAGTTGTTTGCAAAGATGATATTGTCAAGTAACAGATAATTTTGGTTAAAGGAATCGACCTTTTGACTAACGCTAAGCTTAGACGCAAATGCTGCCACGTAGTCCCTGCGGTAGGGTTTTATCCCCGTAAAAAAATCGGTAGTCATACTGTCACTCAAGATCTCATAACGGTCCGTTAGATGGTAATTAAAAAAACCTGAAGTGAGCGGACTTTGCGCACGGGATAAAAAGGGTAGAAGCAACAAGAGAGCCGACAGTATTTGTTTCATTTGGTTTTACAAATGTAGCATGACAATGTTAAAATTGAAATGAATTAAACAAGTTGTCTTGGTTTGCCATCTCCCTAGCTATTTATACCTGAAAGGCTCACGTTTTAAAATAGAAGTACCTAAAAACACAAATGTGGTTTTTCTGATCATATCTTGCGGGTAATCTAGGTGCAATGTTCTACGTGAAATTGTACCTTCGCCAAAGTGAGTACCCAAGCTAAAATACAAGAACTAACCGCAGAGCTCAAAAAGCATAATTACAACTACTATGTATTAGCTAATCCTAGCGTATCAGATCGCGAGTTTGATATGAAGCTTAAAGAACTGGAAAAACTGGAAGATGCGTTTCCTCAATTTGCAGATCCCAATAGCCCTACACAACAAGTAGGTGGTGATATCACCAAAAATTTTAATACTGTACCCCATAGCGCGCGAATGCTAAGCTTGGGCAATACCTATAACAAAGAAGAATTGCTCGATTTTGATACCCGAGTAGCTAAACTGATAGGCGGTATTGCCTATCAATATACGGCAGAACTCAAGTTTGATGGTTTTGCGATAGCACTTCGCTATACCGACGGAAAACTAAGTCAAGCAATTACCCGTGGCGATGGCACACAAGGCGATGATGTAACCGCCAATGTGAAAACCATACGAAGTATACCGCACCAGTTAAAAGGAAACTATCCGGCCCATCTAGAAGTACGTGGCGAGATATTTATGCATAAAGCAGCCTTTGAAAGGTTAAACGAGGAACGTGCCAAAAATGGCGAAGAAATCTATAAAAACCCACGCAATACCGCCGCGGGAACTATCAAGCAGCAAGACAGTGCCGAGGTTGCCAAGCGGCCGTTAGATGGATTTTTGTATCAGCTGGCAGAGCACGGTAAAGAAGAGCTAGACCACTGGGATAGCTTGCAGCGTATGCGAGAGTATGGGCTGCCTATAAACGATGCTACTCAATTGTGCAACAGCATAGAAGAGGTGTGGACGTTTATTGAGCATTGGGAAAGTGCACGTAAAAAGCTCAGTTTTGAGATAGACGGGGTGGTCATAAAAGTGAACAGCCGCTTGCAACAGCAAGAAATGGGTTTTACCAGTAAGTTTCCGCGTTGGGCGATGAGTTACAAGTTTGAAACTGAGCGTGCAGAAAGTAAACTACTCAGTATAAGCTATCAAGTAGGCAGAACGGGAGCGGTAACACCCGTAGCCAACCTAGAACCTATGCAGCTGCTGGGCACTACCGTAAAAAGAGCCAGTTTGCATAATGCCGATTTTATAGCTCAACTGGATGTTCGTGTGGGCGATACCGTTTTTGTAGAAAAGGGAGGTGAAATAATACCAAAAATAGTAGAAGTAGATACGAGCAATCGTAGTGATGAAAGTGTGCCAACCCATTTTGCAAGTATATGCCCAGAATGTAGCACGGCATTGGTAAGAGAAGAAGGTGAAGCCGCTTACAGATGCCCTAACATGCTGGGCTGCCCACCGCAAATAAAAGGTAGAATAGAGCATTTTATAGGCCGAAAGGCTATGGATGTAGATAGCTTGGGTGAGGGAAAAATAGATGTGCTTTATCAAGCGGGATTGGTACGTAGGGTAGCTGATTTATACCAGTTAGACAAAGAGCAAATCCTAGGATTAAGTAAGGCTATCGTAAATGAAGCAACGGGAGATGAGAGAATAATTAGCTTTCAAGAGAAGACCGTAGAAAATATTTTAACCGGTATAGCATTATCAAAAAGTCAACCGTTTGAAAAAGTGCTGTTTGGATTAGGAATACGCTTTGTAGGGGAAACGGTAGCCAAAAAATTAGCATTTCATTTTAAAACAATGGACGCCGTGATGGCAGCGGATTTTGAAACCTTAAATGCCGTGAGCGAAATTGGCGGTGTCATTGCAAAAAGTGTGATAGACTATTTTACGATCACTGAAAATAGAGAGGAAATAGAATTGCTTAAAAATGCGGGACTGGTGTTTGAAGTGGTCGAAAAACAGCTGGCTAGCAATGTGTTAAACGGAGCCAAAATTGTGGTGAGCGGTGTGTTTACGCGGTTTAGTCGTGAGGAACTAAAAAAATGCATTGAAGATAATGGAGGAATAAATGTAAGTGCGATTTCAAAAGCAACGAATTTTGTGATAGTAGGCGATAGCATGGGGCCTGCCAAAAAGGAAAAAGCAGAAAAACTGGGAGTGAAAATGATAAGCGAGGATGATTTTGCAGATATGATTAGAGAGTAGAGCAATAGAAGACAGTGGAGTACATCAAAAACGATACGCTAGTGCAACCTTTTTTAATCCCTAAAATAAAACAGAATCTAAAATAGCTACCTTTGCTCTGTTGGCAAATTTTAGAGAAATAATAGCACTCCGTATGCTTGTAAAATACAAGCAAATCACAAAGCCCGAAAGACTGCATTCACTGGGTAATGCAAGAGAGATAGGAATTGTGTACGATGTAAAAAGCACCGAAATCCAGTCGTTAAATGCCATCGTTCACTACTTTGAGTCATTGGGTAAAAATGTAATGTCTCTAGGTTTCTATAATGAGAAAGAGTCAAACAACTTAGTTTCAGATGCCAAAACCCTTTATTTTAATCAGAAGGATCTTGATTTTTGGAAGATTCCCAAACAAGAGCTAGTGTCCGTATTCACCAATCAAGAGTTTGATTTCCTGTTGAATTTAGATACCGTAGGCAGCATTCCCCTGCAAGCTATTTCTACGTTTTCGAAAGCAAGAACGCGCATGGGGAAACACTTCGATCAGTATAATTTTGCACACGATTTTATGGTAAAAAGTGACGTAACCAGTACGGACGATCTTTTTGCCAGTATCCAAAAATACCTTAAATAATATGAACAAATTCAAAGGCTTGGGTGTAGCCATGATTACCCCTTTTCATGCAGACGGTTCGCCACAACGCATAGATTTTGAAAGTTTAGAAAGACTAACAAACCATCTTATAGACGGCGGTGTAAGCTACCTAGTGGTGATGGGAACAACAGGCGAAAACCCAACCATTAGTGGGGAAGAACAACAGCAAATACTTCAAAAAGTAAAGGAGGTAAATGCAGGCAGAAGACCCATTGTTTTTGGTATTGGGGGCAATAGCACCGAGGCTGTGGTATCGCGTCTTACTACCGAAAACCTAGATGGGGTAGATGGTATACTTAGCGTGAGCCCGTATTATAACAAACCAAGCCAAGAGGGTATTTATCAGCACTTTAAAGCCATAAATGACGCTACCCCTCTGCCGGTAATTATGTACAATGTGCCTGGCAGAACAGGTTCTTTGATAAGCGCAGAAACCACCTTACGTATAGCACAACTGCCTAATATTGTTGCGACCAAAGAAGCAAGTG
>DGBH01000168.1:0-2110 GCA_002384205.1 Bacteroidetes bacterium UBA4009 | reverse complement strand
ATAAGCGGTGACGACAATTATACCCTAAGTTATATTGCGGCAGGCATGCAAGGAGTTATCTCCGTAATTGGAAATCTCTATCCGCGTGAGTTTAGCCAAATGGTAAACTATGCATTAGATGGGGATTTTAAAAATGCTCGCCATCTTCATTATAAGCTATTGCCTATGATGAAAGCTATATTTATGGACGGAAACCCTGGAGGTGTGAAGTATGCTCTTGAAAAATTAGGTGTCTGTGGTAATCATTTTAGACTTCCCGTAGTACCTGTAAACGAGGCCACCCGAAAAGCGATAGATGCTGCTATGCTCTAAGGTAATTCTTAGTTTAGTAGAGTTCTATATCGTTGCAATCACCTTGAGCTCAATGGCAATAGGTGTAGGCAAGCAATTTATTTCTAGCGTGGTCCGGCATGGCTGATTATCTTTAAAATATTCAGCATACAAGCGATTGTACGTTTTAAAATCATCTTTCATATTTGTTAAGAAAACCGTTACGTCTACGATGTTGGCCCAGCTGCTTCCGGAGTCTTCCAGAATATTTTTGATATTGTTGAACACGGAGCGACATTGCTTTTCTATATCGTAACTCACGATATTCCCTTCGGCATCTAGTTCTACTCCAGGTATTATTTTGGTTCCGCGCTCGCGGGGCCCTACACCACTCAGAAATAAAAGGTTTCCTACTTTACGGGCATGTGGATATGCTCCTACTGGTTCGGGTGCTTTGCTGCTGTTTAAAATGTCGTTACTCACTGTTTATTTTCTATGCGTATTTCTACTTGATCTGTTTTTTGTATAACCTTACTATTGGTTTTTGGGGTAGGGGTGGCTTGCTTTACAGGCGTCTTATTTGTTGTGTCGCCTGTGCCCGTTGTACTATTTTTAGTGGGGTTTTTAGTCTCTTTCTTTTTTTGTACGGTGTACGGTGGTGGTAAGATTATCTTACGAGCAGGGATAGAGGTTTGTATTTTGAAAAATCCTGCGGGGTTAGAAACGCCTGTCTTTTGTGCTGCAGCTACGATGCTAGTGTAATCAGGAGAAATAGCCACGGCATTTACTTTGTATCCACTAAACTCTTGGGTGCGAATCAATTTGCGTGTTTTTAAGTCATATAAATGCACCAAACCGTCAAGACCTCCGCTTACTAAGTATGTTCCGAATGGATCCATGTCAATATCGGTAATAGCCCAGGTATGATCTTCAAACTTAATTTCTTCTTTACCTGTGGCAATATTCCAAATGCGAATTGTTTTATCCTTGGAGCTAGATATTAAATAGTTGCGATCTACCGTGGTTATCAAGTCTGTAATATCATTGGTATGGCCGGTAAAGGTCTTTTTTACCTTCCCAAAGATGTCGTATTGACTGATGATGGAGCTGCCTTCTGAAGCCAAAAAAATACTCATTTGATCCATAGATATTGCGGCAGCTGTTACACCCGCACTTGTATTTATGGGCGTAGCTTTATCTTTAGCAAGATCATACGCCATAAATTTACCACGCTTATCTGCGCTGTAAATAGACCTCATTCCTGGTCCATATAGCACTTTGCTGATGGCTGCATTATTGATTGAGAACGTAGTGTCAAAATAGGCAGCTTCAAAGTAATCGGAATAAAACGCATATTTTTTTAATTCTCCATCTTGACCGCCAGCTATCATATAGGTGCCGTCACGGCTAAACGCAATGCTATTTATTGCACCTCTAAAGTCCATGAGTACTTGTGCCACTTCTGAAGCAGAATCATTGCGCTGAATTACAATGGTTTCATCCCACCCCGCCGACACAATAAATTTAGCATCAGGGCTATACGCAATCGTTCGAATATCATTGGCGTGATTATCGAAATATGAAATACTGTCTGTTTGAGCAATACTCCCTACAGACAGTAGGAGGAAGGCAATTATGGTGTATCTCATTATACCCGCTAAAATACTTAATTTTTATAGAATAACCACTTTGCAAGTTCCTTATAGGTTGGTTTTTTACCGTACATGAGAATACCTGTTCGGTATATTTTACCCGCCATCCATGTAACACCTATGATTGAAAGTATTAGAATTAGCATAGATAATAGGACTTGCCATAGGTCTGGTTCAAATGGTATACG
>DGBH01000060.1 GCA_002384205.1 Bacteroidetes bacterium UBA4009 | reverse complement strand
CTAGGCAGCACAGCCAGGATTGTAAACCTAATGTCAAAACCAGTTTAGGAAAGGTTAATTCTGGCGTCAAGAGATTTTAAATGTATTTTTATTATACATTTGAGTTATGAAGTCGTTTTTGAGCATATTCTCGTTTATCATGCTATTCAGTAGTTGTGGAAAGTTGTGCCACAAAGATTTACGCGTGGGTGAAATGCTGATGATTCCAATAGATTTTTCGCAATACGATGCAAAAGAGGTGGGCCGCATTCAAGTTTTGAATGTGAATAATGGCGATACGTTTAGCAGTAGTTTAAGAGATAATTATCTTTTTCACAAGACGGTAAGAGAAGAAAATTGGCTTACTGATAACCCTATTGACGGCTACTACTCAAGCGACTTAGACGGAAGTAATCTTTATTTCTGTTTCAGGTTAAGTGAAAACGCTTTTCAAATGTTGGATAGCATAACCCATATTGTGGTTAAGAAGTCACAGGAAAAGGTGAAAGACCCGTGTTACAAAGACCATCCTAACGTACAAATAGATGCGCTGAGTTTCGACCACAATGGCAAGACTTTGTATAAAAACGACACCTTATTTCTGAGAAGATAATTCTCTCACTAACTACGGATTTACCACAAACCGTTGCCTGGTCCAATCGCCCTCACAGCGTACATGAAGCGTATAGGTTCCGGGTGTCAGTTGAGATACATCAATCACGTAATGTACCGCACGAGGATAAAAAGACGTAATTTCTTGTCCTAGATTATTGGTTATGCTCAGTAGGCCATTCTGGTTAATGACGAGCTGGCTATAAAATTAGGTTTTTTAGGCGTTCAACTCATCCCAAAAGGGATTCTGCTTTCGTACTTAGGCTAAGCTAACTGTGACGATATCATTCACTTTACTTACTTGCGTAATACCGTTTTTAGCAAGCCCTTTAAATGCAACGTCCCATTGTTTTCCACTTAATTCTAACTTGGTTTTTAGCGTTCCTATTTCTAGTGATCCCTCATTTTGCGCAAGAATATGTTGTATAGCTTTTTCATTTTCGGTGAGCTCTACTACTCTTTCTGCTTTTTTCTCAGGTCTCATTTGAGGGAAGAACAGTACTTCTTGAATACTTACATTGTTAGTAAGAAGCATTACCAATCTATCTATACCTATTCCAATTCCAGCAGTAGGCGGCATACCGTACTCTAGTGCAGTCAAGAAATCTTCATCTATAAACATGGCCTCATCATCACCACGTGCCATTAGTTTTACTTGCTCCTCAAAACGCTCGCGTTGGTCTATGGGATCATTAAGCTCACTATAGCAGTTTGCTATTTCTTTTCCGTTTACAATTAATTCAAAACGCTCGGTGAGTTCAGGATTATTTCTGTGCACTTTGGTGAGTGGCGACATACTAATGGGGTAATCCATAATAAACGTTGGTTGAATAAGTAAATGCTCTACTTTTTCGCCAAATATTTCGTCTATCAACTTGCCAGAACCCATATTCTCATCTACATCTGCTCCCAGTTCAATTGCCGTTTTACGAAGTTCATCTTCGCTCATTTGGCTAACATCAATTCCCGTATATTTTTCGATAGCGCCAAATATGGTCAATCTGTCGAAATCTTTACCAAAGTCAATGGTATGTTCCCCAAAAACTACGGCTGAAGTTCCGTTTACATCTTCCGCTATTTGTCGCAGCATTTGCTCTGTCATGTCCATCATCCACATGTAGTCTTTGTAGGCTACATAGAGCTCCATTTGTGTAAATTCCGGATTGTGCGTGCGATCCATACCTTCATTTCTAAAGTCTTTGGCAAATTCATACACGCCTTCAAAACCGCCTACAATTAGTCTTTTTAGATAAAGTTCATTGGCAATACGCAAATACAATGGTATGTCTAATGCATTGTGATGGGTGATAAACGGACGCGCTGCAGCACCACCTGGGATAGCTTGTAAGATGGGAGTTTCTACTTCCATATACCCTTTGTTGGTAAGGAAATTTCGCATACTTGCTACCGCTTTGGTACGTTTAATAAAAGTTTCACGTACTTGTGGATTTACAATTAAATCAACATAGCGTTTTCTGTATCGCTGCTCAGGATCTGTAAAAGCGTCATATATTTTACCGTCTACCTCTTTGGGCATAGGCAGTGGATTAAGTGATTTACTTAATACGGTAAGTTCTTTTACATGTATAGAAAGTTCACCAGTTTGCGTGCGAAATACATATCCTTTTACCCCAATTATATCTCCTAAATCAAGAAGTTTTTTGAATACTTCTAGGTACATGGTTTTATCCTCACCAGGACAAAGTTCGTCTCTATTGAAATACGCTTGAATGGATCCTTGCTCGTCTTGTAATTCAGCAAAACTTGCTTTACCCATAATGCGTCTACGCATCATACGACCAGCAAATGAGATATTTTCAAATTTAGCTGGCTCATTATCAAACTGTTCTGCTATTTCAGTACTCGAAAAATCTTTGGCATATACATCGGCAGGATAAGGGTTTATTCCCAGTTCTCTAAGTTTAGAAAGTGACTCCCTACGTTGTATCTGTATGTCGTTTAGCTCCATTGGTGCAAAAAACGTAATTTTTTACTCCATATTAGTTATTCTGGGTGATATAATCCGTTTTTTTTCAACGGAACAAGAAGTTCAATTGTCGTGGTGTTATTACACCTTATAAAAACGTAAGGCTCCAAATGCCAAAAGGCAAATGATTAGGGTAATAATAGAAACGAATTTGTATTTTTCTGCGGCGGGAGATACATAGGCAATAGTTACTGAACTAATTCCTTTATCCAACATTACGCCTTGATAAGCACCGTTTACTCGCTCCACGTTAACTTCTTTACCATTTACGCTGGCCTTCCAAAAAGGAGAGAAGAAACGACCGATAACCAACATGCCTTTTTCAGCAGCATTTACCTTAAATTGCTGTGTGCTTGGTTTATCTACCGTGAGTGAAATGTCCTCACTACTTGACGGCATGGAGGATGACAATTGCGTAGCAAAAGTACTGTCTACCAATACGTTATTCACAAAATCAAAGCTATCGTACACCGTGTTGAGATGATAGGGTGTTGTTTGATATACAACGCGGGCATAGGGTACAGTTTCTGTTTTCAATAATTGAATACCGGTTACTTCTTCATTTGCCCCATAACTAGGCTCAAGAATAGTAGTAGTTTGCATAACCTTATCGATATTCATTCCTTTCGGATAGGTATGCTTTAGGGTAAGTGCATAGAAACCGTCTACATCATGACTCTGAAAAAGCATGCCGTGGTTTCTGCGTATAGGACGAATTTTTACATCTCCGGGTCTATGACGATAGAAGTCAACATCGTTATTTACTTCATCCAATTTTGCAACGTATTGTTTTTCTTGAGCAAGAAGTTCGGCAGGATTACTTTTACTGTTTTTATAATCTTTGTTGACATTGGATAAGTTAAAGAATATAAGCAATGAAAGAGCAACTCCATACAGCCATTTAGGCAAAGCCTTGAACCAGATCATGCCTGAAAGCAAAACAAGACTAAGGAGAGAGGCAAGTGCCCCTGCTTTTGAATATTTGCTCATCTCCGCTTTGTTAATAGCATTGACCGCTTGTTCTGCCATAAAGGTGCCCGATGCTGTTTTACTTAGTAGGTATAAGAGTATAGCTACGGGAATGGCCAGTGCAATGAGTAGTATTTTTTTACTGGAGCGCAGTTTGTCCATGTGGTCAAAGGCATAACCGGCAAGAAGCGCAAAACCAAAAGCG
>DGBH01000061.1:5332-11668 GCA_002384205.1 Bacteroidetes bacterium UBA4009 | reverse complement strand
AGCAAATGACTCAGCTGCTTTACCCAGGTTTCGTCGGAGTTAATAACCATAGCAAATCCCTGGTCTACAAACTCTTGTGCCTCTGGAAATTTAGAAATTTTGGGACCAAAAGAAAGATAACAACCCCAAATAGCCGGTTCTAAAATGTTGTGTAATGCACCCGAAAATCCCCCACCAATAAGCGCAAAATCAGCATATTGATACATGGAAGAGAGCATACCCATAGTATCTAAAATCAGGACTTGATCTGATGCGTTAAAAACACCCTCTGTATATTTCTTGGGAGAAAATTCATGCAATTTATGGGCAATTTCATTTGCTCTTTTAAGATCATGCGGTGCTATAATAATGGCTAGATTATCAAGTTTACGTTCCAGTAATTGTGTGGTCAATAGTTCTTCTGCTTCCCAAGAAGAGCCCACCATAAGCAGTTTTCTATTTCCTTTAAATTGCTCAATATCCACATATCGCTTCGCTGTTTGAGCGATGGCGTCTACTCTGTCAAATCGTGTATCTCCTAGATATGCTGCAGCCACTCCGTTATCCTTCAGTAAAATTGCACTTTTAGTATCCGAAGTAAAAATTCCCTTAAATCGCTTAAGCAATTGTAAGTAAGGCTTTCCATGCCACGCAAATACAAAATGGTTTGGCCTAAATCGACCATTCACCAAATAAAACTCCACGCCTCTCTTTTGTCCTTCATTAATGAAGTGAAACCAAAAATCATAACGTATAAAAATTGCTTTTTGTGGCGCATAATCGTGATAAAACTGAGATACATTAGCGGCAGTATCAAGCGGTAAATACATCAACCTAGAAGCATATTTTCCTTTTATCGCCTGAGTGTAGCCACTTGGACTGAAAATAGTAATCAGTATATCTTCCAGATGTCCGTTGGGCAAAAGCTTAGCCAGAAGTGGCAATGCCATTTCATATTCTCCTAATGAAGCGGCGTGTATCCAAAACTTCACAGGTCCTTTTAAAGGCGGTTTTGCGTGTTTTCGTTGGTGTAAAAAATCCTTTAGTTTTGGAGAAATAAGTGCTGCTACTGGCAATATATATTGCGCAACATACGTAGTAACGGTATATCCTATTCTAAACAATACTTTAGTCTATAAAAAACTCTTCATCACTTGCACTCTTGGTATAAATAGGCACAATTATCCCTGCTTTAAAAGCTATAGTCGTATCAAATCGTTTGTCTAAACCTGACTTATTAGCATTGAAATCCCATGTTCTTCTGCCTTGCGTAAATCCTTGATTAAACTCAATACCTGCTCTAAAATGATATTTATTTCTAGATACCAAGTATTGATAACCAATAAACTGCTTTGTGGAAAGTCCATAGGTTAGTTGATCATAACCTGCTTCATAAATTCCATTAAGCTGTGGGATGGTAACTTGAGATGATATTATATCAATTTTGTGCTGCATTACTCCCGCTCCTACCATAAAAAGTATACCTGAGAAAGGCTCATCACTAGGAATATTGAGCAAATATCCCAAATTTATGGTGCCGTAGTTTCCCTTGATGTTTAAACCAATTGCCGAAAAATCACCGTTTTTATCAATAATTTGACCTTGCGGATTATCGATACCGCTAAATAACCCGGTTTCTTTAATGCTATTTCCAAAAAACCAATCGTAATCTACGCCAAACATTAAGTTGTTTTTCAACTTATACTCTGCAGACAGGCCAATGGAAGAAAAATTTTTGAAACGCATAGCTAAATCATTTCCTGGTCTGTGAAAGGCCACGTGCGGAGTAAACAGAAAACCTTTTTTGGTCTTCATCTCTGATTGTGCCGATGCTCCCAAGAATAAAAAAAGGCAAAATACCGCTGCTACTTTTGACATACGCCGCAAAGTAAGAAGAATAATGCATAATTCTAAGCGCCATTTTAGGTTGTCACCACATTGCTTGTCTAATCTACAAGTGTTGGTTTTAAATCATTGAATATCTTTGCCTACTTTAAATCAAAAATTACATGAAAATTACTGTAGTAGGAACAGGGTACGTGGGACTCGTAACAGGAACATGTCTTGCCGAGGTGGGAACAGATGTGACCTGTATAGACATTGATATTCATAAAATTGAAAATCTAAAAAATGGCATTATGCCCATTTACGAGCCTGGCCTAGAAGCCATGGTTACGCGTAACTTTAACAAAGGAAAACTTCACTTTAGCACCCAAATATCCGAAAGCATACAAGGAGCAGACGTTGCCTTTATTGCGGTGGGAACACCACCGGGAGAAGACGGCAGCGCAGATTTACAATATGTACTAAAAGTAGCTTCACAAATAGGAGCAACTATAAATAGCTATGTAGTGGTGGTAACCAAGAGTACTGTTCCTGTGGGCACTGCAGAAAAAGTACGAAGTGCAGTACAAGCAGAATTAGATAAACGTGGCGTAAGCATAGATTTTGACATTGCAAGTAATCCTGAATTTTTGAAAGAGGGTGCTGCGATCGATGATTTTATGAAACCAGATAGAATTGTAGTTGGGGTAGATGCGGACAAAGCACAAGAAACCATGGGCAAGCTGTATAAACCCTTTATTATGAACGGACATCCGCTTATTTTTATGGATATACCCAGCGCAGAAATGACCAAGTATGCTGCTAATTCTATGTTAGCTACCCGTATCAGTTTTATGAACGACATCGCAAACCTTTGCGAAATTATGGGCGCAGATGTAAATGCCGTTAGAAGAGGCATAGGAAGCGATCCACGTATTGGTAGCCGATTTATATACGCAGGTATTGGATACGGTGGAAGTTGTTTCCCTAAAGATGTAAAAGCATTGATCAAAACAGGTGCTCAAAACAACTACAGAATGCGCATTTTGGAAGCCGTAGAGGAAGTAAATGACGCTCAAAAGTCTGTGTTATTCAATAAAATAACCAAATCATTGGGTAACGATTTAAGTGGCAAAACATTTGCCATGTGGGGACTCTCATTTAAGCCCAATACCGATGATATGCGTGAAGCACCGTCACTTGTTTTAATTGAAAAAATAAAAGCTGCAGGTGGCACCGTAGTTGCGTATGATCCTGTGGCAATGCCAGAAACCAAACACCTAATAGGAGATGCCATACATTATGTAGATGAGCCCTATCTTGCGCTTGATAATGCGGATGCGCTCCTACTCGTTACAGAATGGTCTGAATTTAAACTTCCTGACTTTGACGAAGTGTCTAAGCGACTCAAAAATAAACTCATTTTTGACGGCAGAAACATATACGATAAAGCTGAAATGGCAGAATTGGGATATGAATATTATTGCATAGGATCTAACTAAAATGAAAAAAATACTAATAACGGGAGGCGCAGGATTTTTAGGTTCACACCTATGTGATAGATTTATAAAAGAAGGTTATTATGTTATCGCTATGGATAATCTCATTACCGGATCTATGAGTAACATCGAGCATTTGATGTCCTTAGAAAACTTTGAATTTTATCACCACGATGTATCAAAGCACATTCACGTGCCTGGTGAGCTTGACTATATTCTTCATTTTGCCTCACCCGCCAGTCCCATAGATTATTTAAAAATCCCTATACCTACACTTAAAGTAGGCAGTTTAGGAACCCATAATTGCCTAGGACTTGCCCTAGCTAAAGGTGCTAGAATGCTCATTGCAAGTACCAGTGAAGTATATGGAGATCCATTGGTACATCCTCAAACAGAAGACTATTGGGGAAATGTAAACCCCGTTGGACCACGAGGAGTATATGATGAAGCAAAACGTTTTCAAGAAGCAATGACCATGGCTTATCATACCTTTCATGGTGTAGAAACGCGTATAATCCGCATATTTAACACCTACGGACCACGTATGCGCCTTAATGATGGTAGAGCTCTCCCTGCTTTTATTGGACAAGCCTTGAGAGGAGAAGATATTACCATTTTTGGAGATGGCAGTCAAACTAGAAGTTTTTGCTACGTTTCTGATCTGGTAGAAGGTATTCATAGATTACTCATGAGCGATTACGTTCAACCTGTAAATATTGGAAATCCAGATGAGATTAGCATCTTAGATTTTGCACAAGAAATTATTGCACTAACAGGAACCAACCAAAAAGTAGTTTTTCATGATTTACCCAAAGACGATCCCAAACAACGCAAACCTGATATCAGCCGAGCTCAGGATTTACTAGGATGGGAACCTAAAGTAGGTAGAGCAGAAGGCTTAAAAATAACCTACGATTACTTCAAAAGTTTGCCAGAAGAAGATTTATATAAATACGCACACCCAAGAGAATTTTAACCAATGAGTTACTACGCACACGAAACAGCTATTATAGACGAAGGTTGTACCATAGGAAACGGAACTAAAATTTGGCATTTTAGCCATATCATGCCTAACTGTATACTTGGCGAGAGTTGTAATATTGGCCAAAATGTGGTTATCAGCCCAGAGGTTGTATTGGGGAAAAATGTAAAAGTTCAGAATAATGTAAGTCTATACACGGGAGTTACGTGTGAAGACGATGTATTTTTAGGTCCTAGCATGGTATTTACCAATGTAATTAATCCTCGAAGTGCCGTTATTCGTAAAGAGGAATATTTAAAAACAACGGTAAAAAAAGGAGCTAGCATAGGAGCTAATGCCACCATAGTTTGCGGTAACGACTTGGGAGAATATTGCTTTATAGGAGCTGGCACGGTGATTACCAAGGAGGTATTGCCTTATGCGCTTATGGTAGGAAATCCAGGAAGACATATAGGGTGGATGAGTAAGTTTGGGCATCGACTAAGTTTTGATAATGAGGGTATCGCAATATGTCCAGAAGGTAGTGAAACATATCAATTAAAGGATGGAAGAGTCACCTGTTTAGGTTAATTAAAAAATTGTAAAAAAGAATTTGTAATATAAAGTACACGCTTATATTTGCAGCCCCTTAAAAGGGGGTTTGGTGGTTAAACATCAGGCATTTAAAAAACATTACGGTCCGGTAGTTCAGTTGGTTAGAATACCTGCCTGTCACGCAGGGGGTCGCGGGTTCGAGTCCCGTCCGGACCGCAAAAAGTCTCTCTTCACGGAGGGACTTTTTTTGTTTATAGCTTGTAAATCAGTCACTTAAATTATACAGTCCTTTTTTGTTTATTCAATTTGTATACAGTCCCGTATACAGTAAAACTTTTGATACCATAAATTTGTCGATTTCTTACCTTTACCGCTGCAATCATGAATGATGCTTCCCGTACTAATTATTCGTCAGATTGGCTTCTAAATGGATTAAATTTATAGGGAACCATTTTTTTGACGTAAAAATAATATTTCTTGATTTCTTTCTGCGATAATCTTTTGATTTTATGCAAGAAGAAGGTTATGATTACCAATCTCCAAGTTCAGAAGCCTTTTTCCTTTAATAAACACTGATTTCTTTTTTAATACAGATATATTCACCGCAATCAATTTAGATTTTTACTTTTGCCCATCATAAATAACACGCTTATGGCAGTATTATTAGATTTCGAGAAACCCTTAGAAGAATTGTTGGAACAGCTTGAAAAAGCCCAAGCCACACATGACAAAGGAAATGTAGACATGAGCGATACCGTTGCTCAGCTTACTAAAAAAATAAATAACGAGAAAAAAGACCTTTATAAAAACCTATCAGGTTGGCAAAAGGTACAAATCTCCAGACATCCAGACAGGCCATTTACGCTTGACTATATTGCGGCTATTGCTAAAAATTTTATCGAACTACACGGCGATAGAAACGTAGGCGATGACAAAGCAATGGTGGGCGGTTTAGCGCAAATAGACAATCAGAATGTGATGATTATAGGCCAACAAAAAGGCCGAACCACCAAAGAGCGTCAGTACCGTAATTTCGGAATGCCTAACCCCGAAGGGTATCGCAAAGCATTGCGCTTAATGCGTATGGCTGAGAAATTTAACATGCCAGTGATATGCCTTATAGACACTCCGGGTGCATTCCCAGGTCTTGAAGCAGAAGAACGCGGACAAGGTGAGGCTATTGCCAAAAACCTTATGGTCATGGCCACGCTTAAAGTACCTATCATTTGCGTTGTAATAGGCGAAGGTGCAAGCGGTGGGGCCCTTGGAATTGGCGTAGGAGACCGCGTTTTTATGTTAGAAAATACGTGGTATTCTGTCATTTCACCCGAAAGTTGCTCTTCCATTCTTTGGAGAAACTGGGATAATAAAGAGCGGGCAGCAGATGCGTTGAATTTAACCTCTGATAAAATGTTGGCCAATAAATTAATTGATGGCATAATCCCAGAACCGCTAGGCGGCGCACATAACGATCCAGAAACAATGTTTAAAACGCTTAAAAGTGAATTGAAAAAGACA
>DGBH01000061.1:472-5234 GCA_002384205.1 Bacteroidetes bacterium UBA4009 | reverse complement strand
GCGATGGGATCATTTATTGATGCTAAGTAAATAATCTAAGGTTTCTGGACCCAGATTAAATAACGCATCTAATACACATACATTCTCGCAAAAAGGAATCTTGCTATCAAATACCTGTGGGTAAGCCGGATTTGAACATGCTTCCATTTCTTTAAAATAAACAGCAGTAACATTATTTATTTCTAGTGGCGTTTCAATTTTTAATATATCCCACAAGGTACTTACGATAGCTAAATTGTAGTCCAGTAAATATTTTTCGTTGGCGAGTATTTTAGGCTTTATTTTATAGTCGTAGTAAAGGAAAAAAGGGGATTTCTGGTATGCGTTTTCTATACCTCTCCACCATTCTATTTGCCATTTGTCTGTATAATCTATTTCAACATCACTATAGGCACCTTTTCGGGTTTGCTTTATAGTGGGTACGCTTATCTTTAAGCGACCATTGGCAGTTACAATCTCGCATTGCGATAGGCTAGACTGTTTCTGAAAGGTATGAAGCGTTGTAATGACGGGTTTACTTTCATTAACCAAAGAACCCCAATAACCAATTGAACCAATACAAGGCAAAAACATCGGTCAAACTTAGCGCATTAATTACAAAAAAGCATTGAATCATCTGCCAGTTCCCTGAGTAAATTATTCATGGTGACTTTTAAAACAGGATGAACAAAGTTAGGCACAATATCACATACGGGCTTAAGCACAAAAACACGTTCATGCATATGAGGATGTGGAACAGTAAGCGCTTCGGTTATCACTTGTTTGTCTTCATAAAAGAGAATATCAATATCTATACTTCTAGGTCCCCACTTCTTGGTTTTTACACGACCCATCTGAAGCTCTATAGCTTGGAGTAATGCTAAACAGTCATCTATAGATTTATGAGTTTCAAGATACAATGCCATATTTATAAATTGTGATTGATTGGTTTCTCCCCATGGAGGAGTGGTGTAATAGTTACTACACACACATTTCATTTCGAAGAATTCTTCTATATGCTTAATAGCCTGACGTATATAAGCGTATCTATTCCCTAAATTAGAGCCTAAACTTAAAACCAGCTTTTTTTTCATTACCTTCGTTTGGTCAGATGGAAGATTTACTACGATTCATACCTTTTATACTCTACGGACTATATCTATTGTTTGGTAAGCGCAAAGAAAAGAAACTAACTGCACAAACGACTTCCCAACCTGTTAAAAGAAAAACGCAGCCAACAAGTACTCCCACGTTAGCAGAAATTCTTCAAGAGCTTAGAGGTGAATACCACTCTCAACCAGTAGAAGAAGAGCCTAATGTTCGTTCTATAGAAAATGTGGAGAAAGAAGAACGTCAGCACGATTTTGCACAAGAAAACAAAGTGGCCGAGGCAAAGAAGGCTAGCTTAAAGAGGGCTAAAAAAGAGTTAGAAACTCTTCTAGTGGAAGAGGAAATAAACGATGACGATATAGACTTCGACTTGCGCCAAGCCATTATTGCTCAAACTATCTTAACCCGTCCAACGTACTCGTATTTTTAGCCTTAAACAGCCAATATTTTTGGCCAACAAAGGTAAATAGGGCGCTTAGGCCAGTAGCTACAATAAACGCGAACACCTTATTTAATTTTACGGTAATCATGTTGCTAAGAATCCCTTGACTATCTCGTAAAGAAGCTATGAATTCAAAATTGGGCAACAATTCATACGCATACTGATTAGCCGAGATGTTAATAATCATCGCTATTAAATACAACAGTGAAAATAAAAGAAGTCTCTTGTTATCCTTGTCTTTCTGACGCCAAGTCCAAAATTTATTTAAATTATATGTTACCAGCATCCCAGAGCAAAAACTAATACCCTTACTTAGGTTCATTGGCAAATATTGAGATACGGCAAAATAGACAATAAAGTCAACCGTAACGGCAAGTAAACCGCTGATGATAAACTTGGTTAATTGCTTACTAGCTTGGTAAAAGGCCATTGTGCTTTATGCTAAATTAGATGGCAAAAGTAGCCGATTATCTTTTATATCTGCGTGCAAGCCAAATCGAAGCGCTTTGTTTAGTTTTTGATGCCCCGCCTCAAAGCCAAAATAGATGGGGTAACCATATTCTGCAGTGTGTTCTAAGATTATTTGTTCTGCATCTTTGCCAAAAGGAATAGTATTATCCCTCATATCACTCATCCCTCCAACTATTAGTCCTGCTAGATTATCTAATTTCCCCGTTCTTTTTAGATTCATCATCATTCTATCTATATGGTATAAATATTCATCCAAATCTTCTAAAAATAACAGTTTACCTCTTGTATCAATATCCGACGCAGATCCGCATAAACTATACAACATACTTAAGTTTCCGCCTACTAATAAACCAGAGGCATCCCCAGACTGATTTAAATGATGCGCAGGCAAATCATAGGATATGTCGGCTCCAAACAAACAATCTATCAATGTTTCATTGTTTATTTTTTCTTCATCCGTAGGATTTTCACTCATATTTATGGGCATTGTACTATGAATAGTAGGTGTACCATATGTTTGATGTATATGAGAATGAAAAACGGTCACATCACTAAAACCCACAAACCATTTATTTTGCTCAGCCAGCGGACTTAAATCCAATTGGTCTATAATCCTTACACAACCATACCCTCCCCTCGTGCTTATTATCGCTTTTACCTCATGATTATTGACAAACCCCTGAATATCGTGAATCTTTTCTTCTTCTGTTCCGGCCATCTGACCATGACGGTTAAATACATTTTTGCCCACTAAAACACGTAAACCGTGTTTCTCAAAAAACCGTATAGCGGGTTCTACCTGTGCTGCTTCGATCGCTCTAGCTGGCGATACTATCCCAATGGTATCGCCTTTTTTTAGATACATTAGAGCGAAAGTAATAGCGGATTACTGAAATTCTCTTTTTCTTTTGGTTTCTTTTTTGTGCGAAAACGATGTTAAAAAAGCATAGTTGTTCTTTGATCTCCCCAAAAAAGTGTTCACTTAAGTTGAACAACATAAATATATTGTTTAATCACTTTCCATTCGGGGCATTTTATTTGTAAGCTTAAAGTCTACATGAGAAAAAAAATATTCCTGTTTGTGTTGATGGCATGCTCCCTTTTTACAAAAGCGCAACAAGGTGCCGAAATTCTAATCCAAGCCAATAGGGCCACTTTAGAACGCAATTTTGACGAGGCTATTAGACTCTACGGGCAATTTGTTAAGTTGAATCCTAATGACTTCAGGGGTTATTTTAATAGAGGAACGACCGAATATAATGCTGCAAAATATGATGAAGCTATACACGACTTTACCCAAACATTGAGTCTAAATCCGATTTATAAGGAAGCTTATTACTTCAGAGGTCTATGTTACCTTGAGCAAAAAAAGTACGAACTAGCAATAAAAGATTACAACATAATACTGGACAAAGATCCAAGTAATATATCCTTTTTAAAACTTAGATCAGATGCCTACGCCGGTGAAGTACGGCATAACTTAGCCCTAAAAGATCTTGACTTAGCACTTTCTATAGACAAACTATCCGGAGACTTATATAAGCGTCGAGCCGAGATTAAAGTAGTAATCAAAGACTTTGAAGGGGCCATTAACGACTATAATTCTGTTCAGGTACTGATACCTACCTATAAAATGGTGCACTATATCAAAGGGAATCTATACATGCAACTTAATGAAGTGGATTTTGCCTGTGAAGAGTATAAGCTCGCCCTAGCGAGTAAAGTTATAGTGGCAGAAAGAGTTTTTGAAGCCAACTGCCAGTGACAGCGTAGCATATTTTTTGTGGTCTAAACTGTCCTTAATTGACCACTAAGAAGTTTGTGTTTATTTCAAAATGATTCATTCTATTAGAATAGCTTAATTTTGTACTAGGTCATGATAAAGCTTAGATTCAGCAAACTTCCACAACATCGAAAATTCAACTATATCCCTGTTTATTACAATAAGGAAAAAGAAGAATTACATGCTCATGTTAATGATATAAAGCGTGAAATGGGAGAATTAGAAAAGACCGAAGATTCAGTTAAAAACAACATCCGAAAAGCGTACCAATCGAAATTTGCCGATGCAAGATATCACAACAGCCAGGCCTCAAGATATTACAACCTAAAAATAGCTGGATTAGTCCTATTGTTATCACTTATTTCAATAAAACTTTGGAATTCTAACTTCATAGAAATTATATTAGCAAACCTAAATAAATAGGTATGATTTCAGTTATGCATTTTTACGTAACTGTTTTTATACTTAAAAAATACATCATTGTTTAGTAAAACAAAATAACCCAAAACAACTAATCCTACCTTGGCTGGAATTATACATTTATTACCCGAAGGAACAGCAAATCAAATAGCTGCAGGAGAAGTAGTGCAACGTCCTGCCTCAGTGGTAAAAGAATTAGTTGAAAATGCAGTTGATGCCGGGGCAACTACTATTAAACTTTTTATCAAAAATGGCGGCTGTACCCATATTCAAGTAGATGATAATGGAACAGGCATGAATGCCTTCGACGCCAGGATGTGCTGGGAAAGACATGCTACTTCAAAAATAACGAAGGCTGAAGATCTATATAACCTGCACACCCTTGGTTTTAGAGGTGAGGCTCTTGCCAGCATCGCCTCTGTTAGCGAAGTAGAAATGCGTACCAAAAACGCAAGCGAATCGGTAGGTACACGTATAGTCATCAATGCGGGTAAACTTGAGATACAAGAAAACGTAGCAACTACTCAAGGGACGTCTATTGCGGTTAAAAATCTCTT
>DGBH01000061.1:0-245 GCA_002384205.1 Bacteroidetes bacterium UBA4009 | reverse complement strand
TGATCTTTTTAATGTTCAGGAAGCCGAACTAATTGAGGCCAATGAACAAACTGAAATAGTGAGTTTTACCGGTTATATCGGCTCTCCCAAATTAGCCAAACGCACCAGAGGTATGCAATACCTATTTGCCAACGGAAGGTATATTAAAGATCATTATCTAAGTCATGCCATATCCAGTGCTTATGGTCGATTACTAGAGGAAGGCACTCATCCATTCTATGTCTTATTCCTAGATGTAGATCCTG
>DGBH01000040.1:4878-30106 GCA_002384205.1 Bacteroidetes bacterium UBA4009 | reverse complement strand
CAGCATGTTGCTTTTATCGGTAAATTCTTCGAGACAGGGAATCTAAATTTGAAACAGACTATTGCAGTGGCAGGTTCTGAAGTTGCTAAGCCAGGATATTATACTACAACAGTAGGTGCTGAGGTTTCAGGCTTATTAGCCAATAATTTATCGAGCGATAACGTGAGAGTTATTAGTGGTAATGTGCTAACAGGTACCAAAATTGCAAAAGATGGTTATCTAGGCATATTTGATACTCAGATTTCAGTAATACCAGAAGGTGATCATTATGAGTTGTTAGGGTGGTTATTCCCATCTTACCCTCGCCCAACTATAAGCTCTACATTGCCCATATCTAAGTTTTTGAAAAAAACATTTAAGGTAAATACCAATCCACATGGTGAGCATCGGGCCTACGTGGTTACCGGTCAGTACGAAAAAGTAATGCCAATGGACATTATGCCTCAACAATTAATCAAGTCTATCATGGCTAAAGATTTAGAGCAAATGGAAAATTTAGGAATATATGAAGTGATAGAAGAAGATATGGCTCTTTGTGAGTTTGTATGTACTTCTAAAATTGATGTACAACGAGTGCTTTCAGAAGGATTAAAACTAATGGCTGAGGAGTCTTAATAGTTACATAGATGAAATTTTTAAGAGATATAGTTGATAAATTTAAACCGACCTTTTCAGAAGGAGGTAAGTTAAGTTTCTTGCATTCTACATTTGATGCACTAGAAACATTCCTCTTTGTGCCCAACCATACTACACATAGTGGGGGGCATATTAGAGATGGCATAGACTTAAAGCGAACTATGTTTATCGTAGTTATTGCACTACTCCCTGCACTAATGTTTGGCATGTGGAATTTGGGCTACCAATTTCATAGAGCGACAGGTATGGAAGTTAGCTTATTTGAAAATTTCTGGTACGGAATGATTCAAACCTTACCAATAATTATCGTATCGTACGGTGTTGGTTTAGGTATAGAAATGGCTTTTGCGCAGTTTAAAGGACATCCAGTAAACGAGGGTTTCTTGGTAACAGGATTATTAATACCAATGGTTATGCCTGCAGATGTCCCATTGTGGATGGTAGGCTTAGCTACTGCATTTGCAGTGGTTATTGGTAAAGAAGTATTTGGAGGTACAGGGATGAACTTATTAAATCCTGCACTTACTGCGCGTATGTTCCTTTACATTGGTTATACTCCAGAAATGAGTGGTGACAAGTGTTGGGTGCCTATTGCAGATGGTGTGGCTACCATGGATGGCTATTCTGGTGCTACAACTTTGGGTAATGTTGGCGTTGCAAGCTCTAATGGTACACCGTGGAGTGATTCATTGTTGTCATGGGGAACCAGCATATCGGACAGTATTATGGGGACTATTCCTGGATCTATTGCAGAAACTTCCGTTATTGCAATTTTATTAGGCGCAGTTATATTAATTGTAACAGGCGTAGGTAGCTGGAAAATAATGCTAAGTACTATTATAGGCGCTTTGTTTATGGGAGGTGTTTTGAATCTTGCCGGCGGAAACGCATGGTACGATATGCCAGCATGGTATCACCTCGTTATTGGTGGATTTATGTTTGGTACTGTGTTTATGACTACAGATCCTGTATCTGCGGCTCAAACAGAACGAGGTAAATGGATTTATGGATTCTTCATCGGTTTATTAACAGTACTTATTCGAGTATATAATCCTGGTTATCCAGAAGGAATCATGATGGCCATACTTCTTATGAATGTATTTGCACCATTAATTGACTATAGAGTAATTCAGTCTAACATTAAAAAAAGATTAAATCGTGTCAAAGCTTAACAGAAATTCAAACGGGTATATCTTCGGATATGCCATATTACTAACCCTAGTTTGCGGTACATTACTAGCTTTTGTGTCCGAAGGACTAAAGGAAAAACAAAAGGCCGCCATGCTCGTAGAAAAACAAAAGTTTATTCTTAGAGCAGGCCTTGGATCAAATAGCCTTAATGGGATGACAGATCCAAAGATTACTGAACTTTACGACCAAGTGGTTAAGGTTGAGACAATCAATTCAAAAGGGGAATCAGTTGAAGCAGATGAAGCTAAGCTTTCTATTTTTAAAGAGTATAAAAAACCAGCAGCTGATCGAATCCTTCCCGTATATGTGGTAGGTAAAAAAGATAATCCATCAGAAGTGGAGTCTTATGTATTACCAACTTACGGAAACGGACTTTGGGATAATATCTGGGCTTATGTGGCTATAGATGGAGATGCCGAAACTATTGAAGGTATTGTGTTTGACCATAAAGGTGAAACTCCAGGATTAGGTGCAAGAATAACGGATGCTGAAGTTCAAGAAAGATTTAAAGGTAAGAAATTAGCCTTCGAAGCAAGTTCAATAAATGCACCTGATTTTCAAAAAGGAGAAGGAAATAATTTTGATGAAGAACCTCAAAAAGTAGATGGTATGAGTGGTGCAACTATCACTGGAACCGGTGTAAATGCTATGCTTGACGCATATATGACCTTATATCAATCGTACTTAGTTACTAAAAAGAAATAATATGAGCACAGAAGTAATCGAAAAAGTAGAAGTGAAAAAGGAGACAGAAGCCCTTTTTTCTAAAAAACGTAAATCTTTGGTTAGCAATCCTATGGATAGCGACAATCCTATTACCATACAAGTATTAGGAATATGTTCAGCTCTTGCCGTAACTATTGCATTACAAGGAACTCTTATTATGGCATTTGCCGTAATGTTTGTAGTAATGATGGCTAACGTTGTAATCTCGGCACTTAGAAATACGATACCAAATAGAATTAGAATTATCGTTCAATTAGTAGTTGTAGCTACATTAGTGGCTACGGTAGATCAAACACTTAGAGCTTTTGCTTACGAGCAATCAAAAGCTCTTTCGGTTTTTGTAGGTCTTATTATTACCAACTGTATCGTTATGGGGCGTCTAGAAGCATTTGCCATGGGCAACAAACCATGGGATTCACTATTGGATGGTTTTGGTAACTCCCTTGGATACGCTTGGATAATTATTGCCATTGCGTTTGTGAGAGAATTATTGGGAGCTGGTAAATTATTTGGATTTCAAGTGTTGGATAAAGCGTGGTATACTGCTAATGGGTTCTTTGCAACTCCAGCAGCTGCATGTATCATTTTGGGTGTTATCATCTGGATACTCCGTGCAAGAAGCGGTTATGTAGAAGATTAATTGTAAAATTAAAGATTGTAAAAAATGGAAAATTTATTAAACATATTCGTAAAGTCAATCTTCATTGACAATATGATTTTTGCTTATTTCTTAGGTATGTGTTCATACTTAGCTGTATCCAAAAAATATAAAACAGCTACAGGGCTAGGTGCCGCCGTAATTTTTGTACTAGCCATTACAGTTCCACTTAACTGGGTAGCCTATAATTATTTATTAAAAGAAGGTGCATTAACGTGGGTAAGTGAAAGTTTAGCTGACGTAGATTTGGAAGTACTTAAATTTATTGTATTCATCGCAATTGTTGCAGCGTTTGTGCAATTAATAGAAATGATTGTAGAGAAATTCTCACCATCACTATACAATGCGTTGGGCATATTCTTGCCTCTTATTGCGGTAAATTGCTCAATACTAGGTGCTGCATTATTCTTACCTACGCGTGAGTATAATCTAGCAGAAGCCACCACATTTGGTATTGGTTCGGGTGTTGGATGGTTTTTGGCAGTAGTATCGCTTGCCGCTATTAGAGAAAAAATGGCATATAGTGATGTGCCTAAGCCATTAAGAGGATTGGGAATTACGTTTATCGTCGTAGGCCTTATGGCCTTTGGCTTTATGAGTTTTGCAGGATTTAAACTTCCATTTTAAGATAAGTTAGAAAGATGTTATTAGCAATAAATCAAACAGTAATCATACTTGCAGCAGTAGTATTTACGCTCGTTATTATTCTATTGGTAACTATGCTTGTAGTTGCGGCTAAAAGATTAGTGAACTCTGGAGCAGTAAAGCTGACCATAAATGGAGAAAGAGAAGTAGAAGTTGAAGCAGGTGGTACACTCTTAGGTGCCTTACAACAAGCAAATCTATTTTTACCTTCTGCTTGCGGTGGAGGTGGCACTTGCGCGATGTGTAAATGCCAAGTTATGTCTGGCGGTGGAGATATACTTCCTACAGAAACAGGACATATTAAACGTAAAGATCAAAAAGATAATTGGAGACTCGCTTGCCAAGTTAAGGTAAAAGAGAATATGGTAGTTGAAGTTCCAGAGGAAGTTTTTGGGATTAAAAAATGGGATTGTACAGTAGTTTCGAACTACAACGTAGCTTCATTTATCAAAGAATTTGTAGTTAGACTTCCAGAAGAAGAGCATCTTGATTTTGAAGCCGGAGGATATATACAAGTTGATGTTCCACCAATAGAAGTAGACTTTAGTACTATTGATATTACTGCTCATCCAGAGTTGGTAGCATTGGGTAGAGACCCTATGGATTTTAAATCTGAATGGGATAAATATGCACTTTGGGATCTTAAAATGATAAATGATGAGCCTATTTTTAGAGCTTACTCTATGGCCAATCACCCAGCAGAGGGGAATATCGTAATACTAAACATTCGTATCGCTACCCCGCCATGGGATAGAAAAAATAATAAATGGATGGATGTAAATCCAGGTATTTGTTCTTCGTATGTTTTTGGGTGTAAACCAGGGGATAAGGTTACTATTTCTGGTCCTTACGGTGAGTTCTTTATAAAAGAAACCGGAGCAGAAATGCTTTACATTGGAGGTGGAGCAGGAATGGCGCCTATGCGTTCACATCTATTCCATTTATTTCATACGTTGAAGACTGGTAGAAAAGTAACGTATTGGTATGGAGGAAGAAGCAAGAGAGAGTTGTTTTATCTAGATCACTTCAATAAAATAGCTGAAGAGTTTTCTAATTTCAAATTCTTTGTAGTTCTTTCGGATGCTACACCAGACGATAATTGGGTAACTAAGACAGACATAAATGATGATAAGGGAGATGGTTTCTCTGGTTTCGTACATCAAGCGGTGATAGATGAGTACCTTACTAAGCACGAAGCTCCAGAAGATATTGAATTCTATTTCTGTGGACCTCCACTAATGAATCAAGCGGTACTTAAGATGTGTGATGATTGGGGTGTTCCTCCGGAAAATGTAGCATTTGATGATTTCGGTGGCTAATTTATTCAACAAAGAATTCAAATGAAGTTAAACTATAAAACGAAAGGCAGAGTCATCTGCCTTTTTTTTGTGCTAGCGATACTGGAGTCTTGTAGTAATGATGAAAAAATAGTAACCAATAGAACTGAAGGCAATGCCATTGGAACAACATATCATGTTTCCTATTTGGGTAACAAGATTAAAAACTTATCCCAAAAGATTGATTCCATAACGTTTGCGGTAAATCACGGATTATCCACGTATCAAGTTAATTCGATGGTTACGGCATTCAATTCAAATTCCGATTCTATTTGGAAAATCCCGTCAGAGTTCGCTCATTTTTCTGACGATATGCAGCATTTTATAGAGATGCTGAGTTTATCTAAAACAATTACCCAAGAAACATTAGGCGCATTTGATCCCTCTGCGGCAGCCCTCTTTGAAGTGTATAACAAGGCTAAAAAGGATGGAGTTTTTATGAAGGATTCAGATGTTGAAGAGTGCAAAATGCATCAAGGGATGGATAAAATACAGTTTAATGATAAGGGTAATCCATTTAAACTAGATTCGTTAGTTTCCGTTAATTTTAACGCTATAGCCAAAGGTTATTTAGTAGATATTATTGCGCTCTATTTAGAAACCAACGGAGTAACTAATTTTATGGTAGAGGTGGGTGGAGAACTTAGAGTGAAAGGAAAGAATGAAGAAGGAACATTTTGGAAGGTGGGCGTAAATACTCCAATAATCAATGCAAATCCTTCAGACTTCTTTACTGTTCTTGAGTTAGAGAACGTATCTTTAGCTACGAGTGGAAATTACCAAAATTTTTATGAAGTTAATGGTGATATTATTGGTCATACACTAGATCCTAGAAGTGGTAAGCCGGTTATTAGTACATTAAAAAGTGCAAGTGTTCTACATGATTATTGTGCCGTAGCAGATGCGTATGCTACTGCTTGTATGGTCTTGGGTCTGGATGAGGCAACTAAGCTTATAAAAGCAAATAAGAGTCTTTCGGCCTATTTTATTTATGACGATGGAACTTCACTCAAGGGCGTTTACGTAGAATAAAGTTTAGGGTACTTACTTATTCTTTGATAACGCAACCGGGGAAAAACCTCTCATCCTAATATGTTTTTACTAGAATAGATTAGAACAAAAAATAATCGTTTACTTTGTTTTAATTTATAACAAAGCATGAACGACCTAGCCAAAAATGTAGCCGAACGCTTTATGCGTTATGTGCAAATAGACACACAAAGTGACCCCAATAGCGTCTCGTTTCCAAGTACAGAAAAGCAGAAAAATTTAAGCAAAATACTGGTAGAAGAATTATTGTCTATGGGTGTTGATGATGCCTATATGGATGAGCACGGTTATGTGTTTGGTACATTGCCGAGTACTTCTGCAAAAGAGAATATCGAAACAATTTGCTTCTGTTCTCATGTGGATACAGCGCCAGATTGCAGTGGCACAGACGTTAGGCCCATACTTCATGCTAATTATCAAGGTCAAGATATCATCTTGCCAGACGATACTACTCAGGTTATTACCATCGCACAACATAAGTATTTATCAGAACGTATCGGAGACGATATAATCACAGCAAGTGGGAACACCCTTCTTGGAGCAGACGATAAAGCTGGTGTGTCCATCATAATGCAACTGGCGGCAGAGTTGGTAAACAATCCAGCAATTAAGCACGGAGACATCCGTATTCTCTTTACACCAGATGAAGAAGTAGGCAGGGGAGTAGAAATGCTGGACATGAAAAAACTGAATGCCGATGTTGGCTATACTTTAGATGGAGGGCCCAGAGGGTCTCTCGAAGGAGACACGTTTTCGGCGAATGCAATGACCATCACTTTTCATGGGATAAGTGCTCACCCAGGGTATGCAAAAGGTAAAATGGTGAATGCTGTAAAAGTTATCAGTCATTTTATGGAATCCTTGCCTGCAACAGGTTTTTCGCCAGAAACAACCAGTGGATCTGAAGGGTTTGTTCATCCATATAACTTGAAAGGACAGTTGGAAACAGCGAGTGTCGATTTCTTAATACGAGATTTCACTACTGCTAATTTGGAGAATCATCAGGCAGTATTGATTGAACTAGCTGAAGCAACTATAGCCCGATTTCCAGGTGCTAGATATGAAACTAGAATAAAGGAACAATATCGCAATATGCGAGAAGTACTAGATACCAAACCCTATATAGAAGAATATGCGGTAGAGGCAATGCATCGTGTGGGCATAAAACCTAGACAAGACCTTGTTCGTGGAGGTACGGATGGCTCACGCTTATCGTTTATGGGTTTACCATGTCCGAATCTTTTTACCGGTGAAATGGCCATACACGGCAAACACGAATATGTGAGCGTGCAAGACATGGAAGCTGCGATAAAAACCTGTATCGAGTTGGTGCAGGTGTATGAAGAGAAGGCTTGATACATGGAATTGATACTATCCCCTATTTTTACTCGTTAAGCGTAAATGAGATATCCTCTAGTTCTTTTTGCCCTAATACTTGCAGGCGCTTCTGGTGCTCAAAGTTCATTTGAACTCTTTGGGGAATCGAAATACTTATATACGACTGTGCGCCAAGTACTCGGTGTTTCCTATAAAGTAAATACCTACACCCACTCGTTATACCTTAGCTATGACAAAGCAGCCTCTGATCAGCGAAACGTAGGAGTAGGATACCAGTTGGGATACACCTTGGCCAGTGGTTGGGGCATAGATGCAACTATCCAGGGTAGATTTGGAGATTTTCAAACCGGCTACAAAGATATTGGTCCAATGCCTGTTCCGTGTCACGGAAAATTCGTGCTGGAAGAGGGCATTGGATTGCACTATCAGCTCAAACGGAAATTTTTAAGCGATAGGTTAACTGTTCAGCCGTTTGTGCGCATAAGCTTTGGACAAGGTTTTGATCAAGTAGAAGAATTAGAATATTTACCGTTTAGTTACGAGTGTGATGTCCCTTTACGCGATGTTTCGTATCCTTATTTAGGCTTGCAATATAGATTTAGGTTTTAGTTATTAAGCCTCTTCGCTCTTACATTCTTCGGTAGGCATTGCGCCACACATGGTGCACGCAACTCCTTCTTCTTGCATCATGGGGTTTTTACCGGCACAACCGCCTCTGACTTCTCCATTTTTTACTAAAAAAAGTCGAACGGCCATACCTATTAAAGCTATGGTTAAAAGGGTAAGAATTAATCCAAGTACTACTATAAATTGCATGACGCAAAGGTATCCGATTAAAAATAATATAACCGGTCATTTTGCCGATACATCTGTCATATTTACCGACTAAAATGGTAACGTAACTTTTTGGCACTATATTCGTAAAGCTATAATTAGTAATCGTGCAAAGTCACTTTATGCTCAAAAAATCTAAATTTATACCGAAATCTACGTTTATTATTGTAGCACTTGTGGTGCTTAATATCGTTGCTTTTTTAGCAGTTTCATCGGGTATAAGTATAAAGGATAAGCACAGGACTACAGATAATATTACCACCAATGTGGACGATAATAACTACTTTAAAACAGGCGTTAATGTGTTGGATTGGAGTTATGCTCTTCTTCGGTATTTTAATAAATAATAGGTTGGTAGATATTTAGTTGACATTTAGCCCTGCCATAGCCATTATCTTATTTCTTGTTTTATCTTTGGTTTGAATAAAAATGGAGCACACTGCAAAGTCATTTATAAACAGCACGCTTTATAAGCAACTTACAAAGTATAATATGCATCATATTCTACTTTGGCTAGTGTATTTTTTATTTTGGGTGTATGTGCTTAGCCCCGGAAGCAGTACGTTAGACTTTTATTTCAACTCATTTGTGATCGTAGCGATACATGCACTGGTAAGTTATTTTAATATCTACTTTCTCTTTCCTGTCTTTCTACAAAAAAGAGATTACCTGAAGTATTTTGCGGCGATATCACTTACTATTTCATTAGGTACATTGTTGGAGTCAGGTGCTTTCTTAGCACTTAACACTATTGGTCCAGAGGATAAATTATCCCTACTCTCTTTACGATTTTTATTGACTTCTGCCATGGCTATAATTTATACTACGGCTATTACTATGAGTCTGAAATTAGTGAAACATTGGTACGAAAAAGAACGCCTTGCCAAAGTGCTAGAGAAGCTCAATGCAGAGACAGAACTTAAATACCTTAAATCACAAATTAACCCTCATTTTCTCTTCAATAGTTTAAACAGTATTTATGCCTTATCACTTCAAAAATCTGATTTTACCCCAGATTTAATTTTAAAACTAAGTGATATTCTTCGCTATCTCTTATATGAAGGGAGCGAAAAAAAAGTGAGTTTAACGCAAGAGCTGAAGTATTTGTGGAGTTACTTGGAGTTAGAAAAAGTAAGACATGGGGAACGTATGGATTTGCAAATTGAAGTACAAGGCGAAAGCGATACCTGCGAGATAGCTCCGATGCTACTTATTCCGTTTGTAGAAAATAGTTTTAAGCATGGTCTGGGTAAAGATAGATCGAATGGCTTTGTAAAAGTATTAGTAGTAACGCATGATGATGACTTGCATTTTGAGATAGCTAATAGCAAGCCTAGTCAGGGGAGTGAAATAAGTCAACAAAGCGGATACCAAGGAGGGATTGGCCTTATTAACGTTAAAAAAAGATTAAATTTACTTTACCCTAACCAACACGTGTTAGAAGTGACCAGCACCGCAACAGAATTTAAAGTGTCTTTAGATATAAAATTAACTTAAATTATTAAAATATGAATTGTATAGCCGTAGATGACGAACCTCTAGCATTAGACATAATAGAAGCTTATGTCAACAGACACCCGGATCTTACCTTAATAGCCCGCTGCAATAATGCAGCAGAAGCAAGCGAAGTATTAAAAAGCAGAAAAGTTGATTTAATGTTTCTAGATATTCAGATGCCTGAAATTAATGGTCTAAGTTTTATTAAATCATTAGAAACAAAACCACTTTTTGTTTTTACCACTGCACATCCAGATTTTGCTGTTGAAGGTTTTGATCTCAATGCCTTAGATTATTTATTGAAACCTATTGCCTATGATCGGTTTGAACGAGCCATCGAAAAGGCCAAAGAGTATCATAAAATACAAGTAACGGAAGATATTGCGGAGACAGATATGGAAAATGATTTCATTTTTGTGAAAGCAAATCAAAAGCTTATTAAACTGGCCTATAATGACATTTTTTATGTTGAAGCATTTGCCGACTATGTGAAAATTTACTTAGGGAATGATAAGAAAATAGTGACCCTACAAACCATGAAAAATATGGAGAAGAAATTACCAGAAGAATTATTTAGCAGGGTACATCGCTCATTCATAGTCAATAGAAATAAAGTGGCATCATTTTCTACGTCTATTTGTGAGGTGAGTGGTATCAAAATTCCCATCGGTAAAAATTATAAAGAAAACTTTATCGGTTTAATGAAAGACAATAAAATACTCTAATGGATAAAAGGCTAGAAGCTTTTAGCAGACTCCTAGACATCATGGACGAATTGCGTGAAAAATGTCCTTGGGACCGCAAGCAAACCAATGAAACCTTACGTCATCTTACCATCGAAGAAACTTATGAACTTAGCGATGCTATTTTAGAAAATGATAGTGACGAAATTAAGAAAGAGCTCGGAGATTTGTTTTTACATCTGGTTTTTTATGCCAAAATAGGGGAGGAGAATCAGCAATTTGATGTGACAGATGTCCTAAACTCAGTGTGTGAAAAACTGATATATCGTCATCCACATATTTATGGAGATGTAGAAGTAAAGGATGATGAAGAGGTAAAACAAAACTGGGAACAACTCAAGCTAAAAGAAGGGCTTAATACAACAGTACTTGGTGGAGTTCCAAGCTCTATGCCGAGCCTAGTAAAGGCCATGCGTATGCAAGATAAGGCTGCGCAAGTTGGTTTTGATTGGCCGAATAAAGATGACGTATGGGAAAAAGTGGAAGAAGAGCTTCAGGAATTTAAAGAAGCTGAAGGCGAGGAAAAAGAGGCCGAATTTGGCGATCTTATTTTCAGCTTGGTAAATTATGCACGTTGGCTTAAGATAAACCCAGATGATGCCTTAGAGAAGACCAATAAGAAGTTTAAACTCCGTTTTGAGGCTATTGAAGCATATGCTAACACAAACAGCTTGAAATGGGAAGAAATGTCACTAGCGCAAATGGATGAAGTCTGGAACGAAGCAAAAAAAAATCATTTGTAAAATAAGCGGATAGCCTCCATACTTTATTTCTGCGGTAGGAGTTTTCTGTGTAAACTAAACAATGTCCCTATATTTGATAATACTATAATTCATGAAATTTAAACTTACAGTAATATTCCTATTGGTTCTCATTTTTGGGGCAAACGCCCAGTCTGTGACGTATGACAATACCAGTTATGGGGATGATATACGCACAGTTATTTTACAAAAGGCAATTAGTATCTACGACCCACTTCCTTTGATAGCTTTAGGTAGCAGCGAAAAGCTTAGATTATCGTTTGATATTTTAAGTCCGAACAATGAGTTTTTTAACTACACCTATATTCACTGTGATCGAAATTGGCAAGAATCTTCACTCCAGCAGATGGAATATATCAGTGGCAAACTGATGGGAGATATCGTTGACTTTAAATTTTCAACGAACACCTATCAGAGGTTTACCCATTACGCCTTGAATTTTCCAGAAAAGGATATGGAAATTACCAAGTCTGGCAATTATATTTTAAAAATTTATCGAAATTTTGACCTTGAAGATGTCGTGCTAACTCGAAGGTTTATGGTGCTTGACAGGCATACGAGTATAAGCACGAATATACGAAGTGCTACAGATCCAGAGTATAGATTTACGCATCAAGAAGTTGATTTTTCAGTTAATTATGAAGGATTCACTATCCCCAATCCTTTTTTGGATGTTAACGTAACCGTTCTTCAAAATAATAGCTGGAATAATGCTATTTATAACTTAAAACCATTATTTGTTAATAATAATGAGCTTTCATTTAATTATGAAGACAAGAACTTATTTCCAGGGACCAATGAATTTAGATTTTTTGATATACGGTCATTGCGTAATTTTAGTAATAACGTAATTAAAAAATATACGGATACTGTTCAAAATTGCGTATTGAGACCAGATGAGCCTAGATTTCACCTAAACTATGTGCGTTGGCTTGATTATAACGGTAAACGAGAGATTGCAAATAGTGACGGAACTAATGTAGTGGAAGATGGCGACTACGCTATGATTCATTTTTACTATAAAAGTAATGATCTTAGGGATTTAGGTGATCTTTATATTTATGGTGAGCTCACAGACTGGCAGCTCAAGGAAGAGTTTAAAATGAAATACTGGCCAGATTACAAGATGTATAGCGTGTCTAGACTGCTCAAGCAGAGTTACTACAATTATCACGTGGTTCTTAAAGACAACGACGGCCATTTAGATTATACTATGACTGAGGGGAATCATCAAGAAACAGAAAATGATTACACCTTGTTAATTTATCACAAAAATATTTATTACGGTTACGATGAGTTAATTGGAGCAGCTACGGTTAATACCAATACGATAAAATAGAATTTTTTCTTTTCTTTCTCGTTTCCTAGTATATTTTCGTCACTATTGACGTGGATAAAGATTTAGTCTATAAAATAGCTCTCACACAAATTCCGGGTATTGGAAGTGTACTGGCAAAAAACCTTATAGGGTATTGTGGCGGGGTGGAACCTATTTTCAACAAATCAATTTCCTTTTTAAAGAAAATACCAGGCGTAGGTGATGTGTTAGCCTCGAATATTAAAGGATTTAGTGATTTTACTAAAGCGGAAAGTGAATATCAATTTATAGTTAGAAATGATATTAAACCTATCTTTTTTTTAGATGCGGACTATCCTGTAAGGCTCAAGAATATTCCAGATTGCCCTATTCTACTCTATGTAAAGGGAAATGGAAATTTGTCCCCAGAAAAATGTATTGCCATTGTAGGTACGCGAAATGTGACAGCCTATGGCAAGCAATTTATTAACCAGTTAATAGAAGACATGTTGCCCTATAATGCAACCATCGTAAGTGGATTAGCTTATGGCGCAGATGTATGGGCACACAAGCAGTGTATAAAGGTGGGACTCAATACCTATGGTGTGGTAGCACATGGCTTAGATAGAATCTATCCTTCGGTGCATACCAATGTTGCATCGGATATGCTAGCTAATAATGGTGCGGTGATAACTGAATTTATTTCGGGTACCGCTCCAGAAAGAGAAAATTTTCCCAAACGAAATAGAATTGTGGCGGGGATGGTAGATGCCGTTATAGTAGTAGAATCGGCTATTAGTGGAGGCTCACTTATTACGGCAGAAATTGCAAATCAGTATAATCGAGATGTTTTAGCTGTTCCGGGAAACATTGGTGCAAAATATTCTGCTGGGTGTAATTATTTAATCAAGAGTCATAAAGCTAATGTGATTGAGGGGATTGATGATTTGGTGAGATTATTAAATTGGGATGTAAAAATAGAGAAACAAACACAGCGTCAGTTATTTGTAGAACTTAATGATAACGAGCAAATGATACTTGCCTTGATTAGAGAAAATAGAGAAATGGGAATAGATCAGCTAATGGCTCATGCCAATTTCAGTTCCAGTGTTATGGCTATGACTTTATTAGAATTAGAAATGAAAAACTGTATAACTTCGCTGCCCGGTAAGCGATATCAAACCCTATACTAAATGATAAAAAAGTCAGACTTTAATTTTGACCTTACAGATGAACAAATAGCCAAATATCCTTTGGCTAAGAGAGATGAAAGCAAATTACTAGTCTATCAAAACGGGAATATGATTCATTCTATTTTTAAAAATATCGAGAATTTTTTGGATAGTGATACGCTGTTAGTAATGAATAATGCGAAGGTAATACCCGCTCGGCTTTATTTTAAACGAGATAGTGGAGCCGCCATTGAAATATTGCTTCTTGAGCCTATTTTTCCTGCCAGTTACGAAGCTGTTTTCAATGCTACATCAAGTTGTAGATGGAAGTGTATCATAGGGAATAGCAAAAAATGGAAGGACAATGAAGTTATTTGGCTAGCTGAGAATCCATCCATAATGGGGGCGAGGCTAATAGATAGAGATGAACGCATAGTAGAATTAACGTGGGCTAGCGGAGAAAGCTTTACGCACTTGTTAGACATTATCGGTGAGTTGCCTTTGCCACCTTATCTTAATCGACATACAGAAGCTTCTGATCTGCAAACCTATCAAACGGTTTTTGCTAAAAATGCCGGAAGTGTAGCAGCGCCTACAGCGGGGTTGCATTTTACTGATCATGTACTAAGTGACCTTAGGGCCAAAGGCATAGTTTTAGGCGAAGTGACGTTGCATGTGGGTGCAGGAACATTTTTGCCCGTAAAAGAGGATAATGTAATGGATCATGATATGCACAAAGAGCATTTTGAGATTACACGGGATACGCTAGATTTAATCTTATCAAAAAATAAGCGGGTATGCGTTGGTACTACGTCCATGCGTGTATTAGAAAGCATCTATTGGATTGGTGTTCAGTTGAGTAAAGGTGATACCAGGTTGATGGTAGATAAGTTGGAGCCTTATTTAGCTGCAACCCATTTAACCTATAATGAGTCACTTAATGAAGTTAAGCGTTATATGGAGTTAAATGCCATTGACACGTTACAGGCCGCAACAGAAATACTTATTTTACCCCATTATAAGCCTAAAAGTTGTATCGGTTTGGTGACTAATTTTCACTTGCCAGAGAGTACGTTACTTATGCTAATAGCCAGTGTAGTGGGAGAAAACTGGCGAAATATCTATGAAGAAGCGCAGTTGCATAATTTTCGTTTCTTAAGTTACGGAGATAGTAGTTTGTTGTTTGTAGATTAGGATTATTTTTGCGCTCTTGTGAATCTTAAAGTGTCGGCTAGATGTTAAGATTTATCTTGGTTTTACATGGGGGATTAGCTCAGTTGGCTAGAGCGTTTGCATGGCATGCAAAAGGTCATCGGTTCGATTCCGATATTCTCCACTGATTTTTTTTCGGTTCATTTCGACCCTTTTCTAAAGAGGTCGATGTCAAAAAAAACAGTAGACTCTTGTTACAACAGTCTACTGTTTCTTACTTAAACTACATTCTATATATTAGACGGTCGTATGGTAACTGTTAGATGTAGCCCCAATGAATTTACATCTGTTATTGGCTCCTTTTGTATAGGGTTATATGAGTCAGTCACGGATTGATTGCTAAATAGGGATTACTCCAAAGGCGTAGTATCTAAAACTACAATCACCTCATTTCTTCGATTGCTCGTCTCATACGGCGCATTGTATCCTAGAAAATAAAATTGATTGGTAAAAGGTATGTTTTGTGCTTGCAGCGCTTCACCCAATTGTTTTTTATACTGATCTATTTTTTCTTGATTGGCCCATCCTCCAAATGTGATTGCAGCAACTGTTTTTGCCGGTTCTTCTTTAAAATGAATCTGATTGTCATTTGGTTTTGGTAGCTTATTTTCACTGTCTTTTGGCACCATAAACATCATCGTCATAGAATCGTCTAATGACATAGCTACGGGGGAAGTCATGGCTATCTTTTCATTTGTTTCATTGCCTCCGAAAATATAACCGGCTAAAATAGAGAAACCCTTACTCGAAACTTTACTATAGTCGTTAGAGGATAGCTTAACGGATGTAAATAATCGTGATTCATATTGGCGAATTTCAAAACCGTCGTAAGTTTTTAGTACAGTATAAGGATAGGTTTCTATCCCTTGCTGACTTTTTTTAGCAAATAATTGGATGATAATAAAAACAAGAGTTAGTGTTCCTGATAGGACAAACAGTATTTTCATGTGGAATTACTTTTATAATAAAACATATTATTTCCATTTTTGATTTTATGGCACTAGGGATAGGCAAATAAAAAGGTTCTGCTGCCCAATGATACTCATTTATATTGTTGGAAGAATATAACTTCTTATATAGATTGACCATAGCTGTAGTTAGCTAACAAATCTTATTTATCTCCAACACCAATAAATGGTACGGCACCGGCGCCAGTTACCGTAGGTAAGATTCCATTCCATTTTTCAATGGCTTTAAGGTTGGCTTCAATCTTTCTCAATTCAATTAAATCAGGTGAAATATTCATCTTCTGTAAACGTAGTGCCTCTGCTTCAGCGGTCGCTGCTGCGATGGTTTGTTGAGCTTCTACCTTTATTCTATCTAAGTCTCTTTTCGCTTTCAAGGCATTTTGTTCTGCTGTTTGTTTAGCTTCAATTGCATCTGTAAACGTCTGAGAAAAACTAAATGAGATAATGGAGAACGCATCAACAGAAATATTGGATACTAATAATCTATCGGTTAACGCCTCCTGCATTTCAGAACTCACTGCAGGTCTCTTTGTGATTAACTCTTCGGCGGTATATCGTGCACTTACTGCTTTCATCACTTCTTGTATCGCAGGATCTATTATACGTTCCTTGAAAGATAGACCGATGGTTTGGTAAACTAAATTTGCCTTGTCTGGGATAATGTGATAATTAAGTGCGACTGATAAATCTACATCTTGAAGGTCTGAAGATGATGAGGCTGCGTCTGTATTGGCTTTCTGAATTTTAACATCCATAGGAATTATTGTCTGAACAATGGGTATTCTAAAATGAATACCTTCGTTCAAAACCACATCTTGTACCGCACCAAAATTAAGTACTATTCCTCTTTCACCAGCTCCTACTTGAACCCAAGGCCTAAAAAACAAAAGGAATAATACGGATACCACTGTGATGATTATCTTCTTCATTTGTCCTTTGTTTAATTCGTTGAGTAGATTGCTTAGCATTGCCTATTTTATTTATAGGCAATGATAGGCAATTAGGTAAGAACGGAGGGAGATACGTCATAATAATCGCTAACATTTGGTTTTAAAAGTAACTTAATGCTGAGATAAGTCTTTTTGTGTAGTACATAAGCTGCAGCCTAAACAATAAATACAGAACTAAACTTTCGTTTTCGTTAAAACCTGACGCATCTTTATAATATTGATGGTCTGGTATTAAGGTAAGTCGTTTAGACTAAATAAACGCTATTTCTTATCTTTTTGCAGGAGATTAGTTGCAATTTCGGGGATCTGTTCCTATTCTCCACCATCGCCATGTACTTGGCTCAAGAACTCCGGGAAAATCGATGTTTATCAAATTGCCATCACAATCGAAAGCTACTTTGTAGACTATTTTACTATCAATCCTTAACGAGTCATTCGTAAATGTATATTTACTGGGATTAGGAATGGCATAAGAACTATCAAGACTTAACCAATAACTGTCATCTGCATTCTCTGTTCCCCCATAATAGGTATACTTTAACCCGTTCCTAAATTCATACATAGTGTTGGGAGGTAAATTACTGCCGCCTGCATTTTCCAGCAACCATTTTCCTTCGATGCTATAATTTACTTTAGCAGTAACGGTATCTACTTTTTTACAACCTGAAAACAGCGTAAAAACCAATAAAGCTAAAATCAATATCGTCAACCAGATGATAAAGTCCTTTAAGGTTGGTTTGTAAATAATATATTTCATTGTAAGCGAAAGTATTGGGAATACTCCGTTTTTGCAAGGGTTGTTATTGTTTTCTTGTATTATGGAGTTTATGTTTATTTTTCGGACTTCTACTTTTAGGCTATTAAATGAAAAACAGGAAAAACCCCTTTAGAATATAAGAATATAAGAATATGAATTTAACTACCTAAGTGCAATAATCTAGGAAATCATCGGTACCATATGAACAGCTAGTAAAATAATGTATTGTCCTTGGTATAAAGATGCAACTGCAGGATGTAATTTTAGACTTTTAGAACTTTAGATTTGAATTAATATTGCACACAGTATGATTAGCAAATATTCTATACAAAATAAGTTCCTTACGGTTAATGTAAATAGGCTAGGAGCCGAGTTGTGTTCTGTTATAGATTCTGAGGGAACTGAATTTATTTGGCAAGCAGAAGAAGTATGGCCTAAACACGCACCTAATCTTTTTCCTATCGTGGGCAGTTTGCTCGATCATGAGTATATATATAATGGAGAAACGTATACCTTAAGTCATCACGGTTTTGCCAGAAATAAAAACTTTGATATGCTACATCAAAGTGAGCATTCTATTTGCTTGGTCCTGCAACATGACGAAGAAACCCTTAAGTCCTACCCATTTAAATTTACTTTTTTGGTAACCTATACACTTGAAGCAAATAAGCTTAGGCAGACTTTTAGGGTAATTAATGATGATGATAAGACCATACCTGTTTCCTTTGGAGGCCATCCGGGATTTAATGCGAGCCCTGTCAGCGATTTTGAAATACTATTCAGTGAAGAAGAATCCTTAAAAAGTAACCAACTCAGTGGTCCTTATATTAATCAGAATGAAATAGCAATTATTCAAACAGATCGTATCTCATTGGATGAAACTATATTTGAGAACGATGCCCTTATTTTTCAAGGTTTGAATTCCAAAGAAGTGACGTTGCAAAAAAAGGATTCTACGTATGCGGTAAAAATGAATATTTCTGAGTTTCCATATTTGGGTATTTGGGCTAAGCCAGGAGCGCCTTATGTGTGCTTGGAGCCTTGGCAGGGCCTCGCAGATTATCTTGGGCACGATAAAGACATAGAGCAAAAAAAAGGAATAGTGCTTTTGCCCGTTGCCGATGAGGTAGAAAAACAATTTACAATGACGTTTACCAGCTAAGTAGGCAGCTGAATTACTGTTTTATTTTCTCGTAGTTGTTCAAGTTACTAGGATCTAACTTGCCAAGTAACTCGATGGCGCGGTTTTGAAGTCCTGCATCTGCCTTAGAAAAAATATTAATTAATTCTTGTCTTTTGGTATTAAAGAAAATCTTAAATATAACGGAATTAGGTAGTCTCTCCTGAACCGTTCTTATTTTTTCTAGCGATTCATAAATTTGCTTACGAGCTATATCATTATCGTCTTTAAATACATCCATACCTTTCATGTGGTATTGATACAAAGAAGTTCGTAGAGGCTTATATCGATCATCAAGTAATTGATCTATCACGTAATATTTATTTCGATTACCTTTTCCATCACTAGGGCCCCATCCATTGGTGTTTTGTGCAGCATTTCGTAACTGTAATGCTTTGTTGTAAAAAGTAGAACCACCGTCTAGCGCATAGGTGTCAAAATCAACTCCAATAATAATGTTAGCATAGAAGGCTAGCAATGTAGTGAGCTGCATCACATTTGCATTTTCTTGAAAATCTAAACTTTGAAATTGTGCGTATTGAAAATACCATTCTTGGTCAAAATGGTTAAAAACAGGAGTGTTGTATGAAGTCCCATATACGGGTCTACTGCTAGTTATACTAACCTCTGCTGCAAATTGGTCTATGTTAAATGCGGTTATGTTAATGACAAAGTTGCAATTGATTTTTTCTTGCGGTTGAACCTTGTCACTTATCCATTTGCGTTGATTCATGAATTGCGTTATAGCGTTTTGTAAATCTTCGAATATGGCCTTGTTAGAGGCTTGTATATTGTCTGAATTTACTTGTACATTACACTGTAAATCTTGAGCATACGTTGATACAGATAGAGCAAAGATTAGGAGAAAAACAATATATTTCATAAGTAGGCGGCTAATAAATTGACAATATCGATGGCCACATTTTTTTTAGGTTTGGTGTCAAATGTATGTTTTTTGCCGTTCTTTTCTAAGATTGTAATTTTATTAGTGTCTTTACCAAAGCCTGCACCCTTGTCGTTCATTGAGTTTAACACTATAAAGTCTAGATTTTTATTTTCAAGTTTTAAAAGCGCATTTTTTTGTTCATTCTGGGTTTCTAAGGCAAACCCGGCTAAGAATTGATGACTTTTTTTAATTTCTCCTAAACTTTTCAGTACATCAACCGTCTTTACCAGTTCTAGATTAAATTCTTCTGTTTTTTTCTTGATTTTTTGATCCTCTTGAGCTGCCGGTCTGTAGTCTGCCACAGCAGCACTCAAAATAGCCGCATCACAATTTATAAATATTTCTGAACAAGCCTCATACATTTCTTGGGCACTTTCAATTTGCGTAAGATGTATCTTAGAATCTATTCCATCGACGCTTATGGGTCCGAGCACTAGGTGAACTGAAGCACCTCGGCTAGATAACTCATTAGCAATAGCTTTACCCATCTTACCGCTACTATAGTTGCCAATAAATCTTACTGGGTCCAGTTTTTCGTAAGTAGGTCCAGCATTAACCAGAATGGTTTTACCCAATAGCGTTTTTTCTCGTTCAAAATGGGAAGACAAAATATGCTCAATTTCTTCTGGTTCACACATTCTCCCTTTCCCTATCAAACCACTAGCTAGCTCACCTTCTCCAGCAGGCAGTTCTATATTATTATAACTTACTAGGCTACGGATGTTATGCTGTGTGGTAGGATGTAAATACATGTCCAGATCCATAGCAGGGGCAAAGAAAATAGGGCAATCTGCTGATAGATAAGTGGCGAGTAAAAGGTTATCGCAATAGCCATTCGCCATTTTAGTTAAGGTGTTAGCCGTACATGGAGCAACCACCATGGCGTCAGCCCATTTGCCAAGCTCTACGTGATTTACCCATTCTCCGGTTTCTTGTACAAAAAAATGCGAATAAATCGCATTTTTAGATAAGGTAGATAAGGTGAGTGGGGTTACAAAATTAAGTGCATTTGGAGTACAAACCACTTTTACTTGGGCACCACTTTTTATCAAAAGTCGAACAAGGCTAGCTGCTTTATATGCTGCTATACCTCCTGTGACTCCTAGAAGTATTTTTTTGTTATTTAGACCCTTCTTTTGCAGGATTTCTAAAGTAAACTTTGTTGTGTAAAAACTCTTCTATAGCTATAATAGTAGATTTCGGAAGACTTTCGTAATGTTTAGAGATTTCTATCTGCTCTCTGTTTTCAAAAATCTCTTCTAAATTGTCATGGTCTGAAGCAAATTCTTCTAATTTAGCTACTAATTCTTCTTTCACCGTAGATGAAATCTGATTGGCTCTTTTAGAAATAATCGCAACAGATTCATACAAGTTACCTGACATTTCACTTAGCGTTCTGGTGTCACGTGTAATCGTTGAGCTTGGGATTTCTATATCGTTATTATTATTCATATGGCTATATACGTTAATTGTTTAGTATGGCTAATTCTTGAGTTGTTTTTTCTGAAATTCGTTTGATGTCTTTTTGAAACAAACTAGAATCTCCAAATTCTTTTTTGAACTCTTTTATTTTTTTTAAAGTTACCTCATAGCGTTCAGGTTGCTTGGCAGCAACGCTATTTTTGGCATATTGATAGGATGCGTCTACTACTAAGTAACTTAGTTCTGATCGGTTAATCATGTCCGGGAAGTCTTCAAGTGCGTTAGTACAAGAAACCATAGCACTCTGGAAGTATCCTAAACTATGATATAGCTTAGCAGATTCATATACTTTAACCAGTAATCTTGCACGGAGTTGGTCGATTTTTGAATTGCAATCTTCAACGTATGTACTATTTGGATATTGATTTATAAAGGTTTGTAGTCCGCTTATTGCAGCATTTGTTGGTGTTTGATCCAGCTCGTATGGCATTGCTTTTTTGAACGAACATACTGCAGACATATAGCTTGCTTCTTCCACTTTTGGACTCAATCCATAGGTTTGAACAAAATTATTGAAGTGGTAGCCTGCCAGTAAATATTCCTCATTACCAAAGTAAGATTGGGCATATAGGTAATATATTTCCTCGCGCTCTTTTCGGCCATAGTACAAGCCAAGTAACTCTTCTAATAAAGGCTGAGCTCTCAAGTAGTCATTTTTTTCATAGTACTTTTTAGCGGCATCCAGTTTTTCTTGTGCCGTGCCTTTTTTTACCAAGGTTTGGTATTTTGAGCAGCTGGTTGCTGTTAGAATAAGGATTAAGTAAATGAAATATCTCATTGAAAATGCCTGCAAAACTAAGTATTTATAATGGATATACGAAAAAGTTCTTGAATTGTTGCATGAACGCATTCTGCGATAATTCAAAACATTATAAAATCGTTGCTTCATTTGTTATTACCATTCATTTTACTTCTTATCTTTGCCCAACAATTTTGTTATAAAATTACATGGATTTATTTGAAAAAATAGCAAGCAAAAAGAGCCCTCTTGGTCAGTTTGCGAATGAAGCACATCATTATTATACCTTTCCTAAATTAGAAGGGGAATTGGCACCACGAATGGGTTTTAGAGGTAAAACCGTTTTAAACTGGTCACTCAATAACTACCTTGGACTTGGGAATCACTCAGAAGTACGTAAGGCTGACGCAGATGCTGCGGCTGAATATGGCTGTGCATATCCTATGGGAGCTAGAATGATGTCAGGTAATACCGATTTTCACGAAGAACTAGAAAGGCAACTTGCCGAGTTTGAACAAAAGGAAGATGCAATTCTTTTAAATTTCGGGTATCAAGGTATCCTATCAGCAATAGATGCGTTGGTAGATAGACGAGATGTTATTGTTTATGACGCAGAATCTCATGCGTGTATTATAGATGGAGTGAGATTGCATCAAGGTAAACGCTTTGTTTATGCGCACAACGATATGGCTAGCCTTGAAAAGCAATTAGTACGTGCTACTAAAATGGCAGAAGAACAAGGTGGTGCTATTTTAGTGATTACCGAAGGTGTTTTTGGCATGAGCGGTAACCAAGGAAATCTGAAAGGGACAATCGCACTTAAGTCAAAGTTCAACTTTAGACTTATGGTAGATGATGCTCACGGATTTGGTACTTTAGGTCCCAATGGAGAGGGTGCAGGCGTGGAGCAAGGCATACAAGATGGAATAGATATATACTTCTCTACTTTTGCTAAGTCTATGGCATCTATAGGTGCTTTTATTGCTGGCGATCAAATGATGATCAACTATCTGCGTTATAGTATGCGTTCACAAATATTTGCTAAATCTCTTCCAATGGTATTTGTAAAAGGTGCTCTGAAAAGATTAGAAATGCTAAGAACACAGCCAGAACATAAAGCGAATTTGTGGAAAATTACCGCTGCGCTACAGGATGGTTTGAAAGCGGAAGGTTTTAATATTGGTACTACATCATCTTGTGTTACTCCGGTACTTTTAAAAGGCAATATACCAGAAGCTACGCACCTTATTCATGACTTGAGAGAAAACTATAATATTTTCTGTTCTATAGTGGTTTACCCTGTAGTTCCTAAAGATGTAATAATGCTTAGATTGATACCAACAGCTGCACACTCACTTGAGGATGTTGCTGAAACAATAAAAGCATTTCAAGACATAAAAGGTAAGCTTGCCGCAGGCGAGTATCGAGCTGAAACATTAGCTGCATTCAATTGATAAATGAGCTTTTCATAAAGCTTAAATCATATTTAGAAATATCAAGTTTCGAAAGGAGGGGAGTTTTTTTTCTCCTTTTTTTTATACTAACAGTTTGTGTATATAACTTCAGTATTCGTAAATTCCCAACCGTAGATATCCCGTTAGAAGAGGATAAACTCCAACAATTACTCAGTCAACTGGAGGCTAATGAGAATAGCCGTAGCAATCTTGATTCTAGTTTCAGTAAATCTTATGGTTCAAATAATGCCCAAAATAAACAGCCAAAAGTTTTACAATTTTTTGATCCCAACGAAGACGATTTTGATAGCCTAATTAAAAAGGGTGTTCCTTACAAAGCGGCTAAAAATATGTATAACTTCAGTCAGAAAGGTGGAGTGTTTAGATCTAAGGCCGACGTAAAAAAAATGTACAGCGTCACAGATGATGTTTACCGCACCTTAGAACCTTTTATAGTGCTAAATTCTACAGCATCATTACCAAACCCCACTCCAAGTTTAGCATACGCTAAAAACGGAGGAGATAAAATTAAAAAACAATCTATTTCCATAAATACGGCAACACAAGAGGAGCTTGAGACACTCAAAGGCATAGGACCTAGCTATGCTGCTAAAATACTTAGATACAGGAGCTTCTATGGTGGATTTTTTAATCCCCAACAGCTCTATGAGATAAAAGGACTGGACTCCGCACTAGTCATTAGTTTGCTGCCTCAACTTTTTTTTGACCTTGATGCAATAGATCGTTTAAAGGTTAATAAAGCCACCGTAGATGAGCTAGCGAAACATCCTTATATTAATTACAAAGAAGCAAATGCAATTGTTAATTTCAGAGAACAACATGGTTCATTTAATCAAATTTCTGAAATAAAAGAGTTGCATATTTTTAAAGGGAAAAACATTAATAGACTAATTCCCTATTTAGACCTAAACTAAGTTCCAAACGGCTTCTAGAGTCCATATCATTGCATTCGATTTACACTATACCTATATGAATTTCAAAACCTCTGAAACCCAAGACATGATTCGTCAGGCAGCTAAAGACTTTGCCGCTAAATACATTAAACCCTATGTGATGGATTGGGATGAGTCTCAACATTTCCCTGTTGAATTATTTAAAAAAATGGGAGAACAAGGCTTTATGGGTGTTTTAGTGCCAGTTGAATATGGTGGTTCTGGATTAGGCTATTTTGAGTATTCTGCAGTGGTGGATGAAATTGCACAAGTGTGCGGCAGTATTGGGCTCTCTACAGCGGCACATAATTCCTTATGTACCGGTCATATTCTATATTTCGGAAATGAGGAACAGAAACAAAAGTACCTTCCAAAGCTCGCCTCAGGTGAATGGATAGGAGCGTGGGGACTTACGGAACCTAATACGGGGAGTGATGCTCTACGCATGCAAACTGTAGCTAAAAAGGTAGATGGCGGTTGGGAGTTAAACGGAGCTAAAAATTGGATAACACATGGCATTTCCGGGAATGTAGCCGTAGTATTGGCTCGTACAGGTGAGTTGTTAGACAGCAGGGGTATTTCTGCATTTATTGTAGAACGAGGTACTCCAGGTTTCAAGGGAGGTAAGAAAGAAAACAAACTGGGCATGCGAGCTTCTGAAACCGCAGAAATGATTTTTGAAAATTGTTTTGTTCCTGATGA
>DGBH01000040.1:0-4679 GCA_002384205.1 Bacteroidetes bacterium UBA4009 | reverse complement strand
AACGAAGGGAAGCCGCTAACCAAAGAAAGTGCGATGGCGAAGTACTATGCGTCTGAGGTGGCTGTTCGAGCAAGTACAGAGGCTGTACAGATCTTTGGGGGATATGGTTATACAAAAGACTTCCCGGTAGAGAAGTTTTACCGTGATTCTAAGCTCTGTACCATTGGTGAAGGAACCTCAGAAATACAAAAAATCGTAATTTCTCGCCAAATTTTAAAATAGTAGAACGGTTATTCAATATTAATTTTAGTTTTGCAGTCCTTTTTATAGAAATGCTATTAATAAATCTTAAAGAAAACGATACAATCGACAAGGCTCTCAAGAAGTACAAGAAGAAATTCGAGAAAACTGGAGTCGTGAAAGAATTGAGAGAGAGACAACAGTTCATTAAACCATCTGTTAAAAAACGAAAGATGGTTATCAAAGCTAGATACAAGCAGTCTCTTAATAACCCTAAATAAGGGTTATTGTAATTAGTATTTTGTTTTAAACCACATCAGTGGTATATTGGCACTGTTTAATGGGTGCCAATAGTTTAACAATACATGATTTCCATGCGTATTTGCACAAGGAGCGAAATTATTCGCTGCTTACTTGTAATGCCTATTTAACAGATCTTATTCAGTATGAGATTTTTGTAAAATCAGATCAAGAGCAGTTATTGCCTGATAGTAAATTAGTGCGTCAATGGATTCGATCTTTATCACTTCAAAAAATTTCGGCCAAATCCATTCATCGAAAAGTTAGTTCCGTTCGGTCTTTTGCAAAGTACTTGTTTCTAAAAGGAGCTATTGCTGAAGCAATCTCCATAGAGGTGCAACTCCCTAAAGTTAAAAAGCGGATCCCGAATTTTGTTAAGGTTTCAGAAATGCATAGTCTGTTGGATGAACTTGAATCTGCTGTTATAGATTATGATTCGGCACTAGCTTTTGGCATTATTACCACCTTTTATCATACAGGAATACGTAGATCTGAGCTCATAGGACTAAATCATGCTAGTATATCCTTGATTAACGGAGAAATGAAAGTGCTCGGGAAAGGTAGAAAAGAACGTATTATACCTTTTGGCAAAGAGCTTCGTCGACAACTTAACTCCTTTTGTAAAATAAAGGCTGATTTTAATGTCAATTCCGAGATATTTTTTTGTAAATTCGACGGAGATAAATTGTCAGAAAAATGGCTTTATAATTTGGTAAAGAAATCATTAAATAAAACGCACTTAGGTAAGAGAAGCCCTCACATACTTAGGCATACTTTTGCGACGCATCTGTTGCAGAATGGTGCTGATATCAATGCGATAAAAGAACTTCTCGGGCATTCTAGTTTAGGTGCTACCCAAATATATACGCATAATGACATTGGTCAGCTGAAAAAAGTATATAAGAATACACACCCTTTTTCAGACTAGTAACTTTTTACGTAAACTTAATTTAACAAAAACATGAACACACAAATTCAAGCAATTCATTTCAAAGCAGATCAAAAATTACAAGGTTACATCAGTAAAAAACTAGAGAAGCTAGAAACCTTTTATACGGGGATAATTGATGCTCAAGTTTTCTTAAAAGTAGAGAATAGCTCCGTAAAAGAAAACAAGACTATTGAGATAAAATTGAATGCGAAGCAAAATAGCTTTATTCAGACGGTCACATCTCGCTCATTTGAAGCATCAACTGATCTTGCAATTGAATCTTTAAAAAAGGCTGTAAAGCGCTATAAGGGAAGGGCTGGCTCCTTGTTAACGCATGGAGTTTAGAGTCTAGTTGTCTTCACCAGAAAAAAATATTAAAAAATTTACCGTAAAGGATTTGTACATTTAAAAAAATACTTACCTTTGCCCACCTTAAAATCGGATGGGTGATGGAAAGTGTTTAGTTCTGTGACATAGCCTATTATTTTTTAAGCATATTGCCGCCTTAGCTCAGTTGGTAGAGCAGCTGATTTGTAATCAGCCGGTCGTTGGTTCGAGTCCAATAGGCGGCTCTTTTTTTTTCTGGGGAGATACCAGAGCGGTCAAATGGGGCAGACTGTAAATCTGCTGCTTCGGCTACGTAGGTTCGAATCCTACTCTCCCCACTTGTTTTTTGGAGAAACCATTGAAAAAAAAAGTAGCAATATGAATGCGGGAGTAGCTCAGTTGGTAGAGCGTCAGCCTTCCAAGCTGAGGGTCGCGAGTTCGAATCTCGTCTCCCGCTCAACAGAAAGCAGCCGATGTAGCTCAGGGGTAGAGCGTTTCCTTGGTAAGGAAGAGGTCACGAGTTCAATTCTCGTCATTGGCTCTGGATAGTATTTATATAGTAAATATCACTCCCAAGGGGTGAAATTTGATGTATATAAAAGTTTGTTTTTTTTATTAACTAAGTAACAACATAGAATAATGGCTAAGGAAAATTTTGATCGTTCCAAACCGCACGTTAACATCGGTACTATTGGTCACGTTGACCACGGTAAAACAACTTTGACAGCAGCAATTTCATCTGTATTGGCCGCTAAGGGTCTTGCACAAACTAGAGATTTCTCGTCAATTGATAATGCACCGGAAGAGAAAGAACGTGGTATTACAATTAACACATCTCACATTGAGTATGAAACTTTATCACGTCACTACGCACACGTTGACTGTCCAGGGCACGCGGATTACGTAAAGAACATGGTAACAGGAGCAGCTCAAATGGATGGTGCTATCTTAGTAGTTGCGGCTACAGATGGACCAATGCCACAAACTCGTGAGCACATCCTATTGGGTCGCCAAGTTGGTATTCCAAGATTGGTTGTATTCATGAACAAAGTGGATATGGTTGATGATGAAGAATTATTAGAACTAGTTGAAATGGAAGTACGTGAATTACTTTCTTTCTACCAGTATGATGGTGATAACGCTCCAGTAATCCAAGGTTCTGCTTTGGGTGCATTAAACGGTGAAGAAAAATGGGTTGCTGCTATCGATGAATTAATGGATGCAGTTGATACGTATATCGAACTTCCTCCACGTGATGTTGATAAGCCTTTCTTGATGCCAGTTGAAGATGTATTTACGATTACAGGTCGTGGTACAGTTGCAACAGGTCGTATCGAAACAGGTGTAATTAACTCTGGTGAAGCAGTTGATATCCTTGGAATGGGTGCTGAGAAATTAGTATCTACAGTAACAGGGGTTGAGATGTTCCGTAAAATCTTGGATAGAGGTGAAGCTGGAGATAACGTTGGTCTTTTGTTGAGAGGTATTGAAAAATCTCAAATCAAAAGAGGAATGGTTATTTGTAAGCCAGGTTCTACAACTCCACACGAAGAATTCAAAGCTGAAATCTACGTATTGAAGAAAGAAGAAGGTGGACGTCACACACCATTTCATAACAAGTACCGTCCTCAGTTCTATTTCAGAACAACAGACGTTACAGGAGAAATCTTTATGACTGACGGTCGTGAGATGGTTATGCCTGGTGATAACGTAACAATTACTGTTAAGTTGATCGTGCCAATCGCGATGGACAAAGGTCTTCGTTTTGCAATCCGTGAGGGTGGTAGAACAGTAGGTGCCGGACAGGTTACTGAGATCATTAAGTAATTTATTACTATTAAGAATATAAAAAAAAGGGGAGTTCGCTCCCCTTTTTATACGGGTGTAGCTCAGCTGGTAGAGTAGTGGTCTCCAAAACCATTGGTCGTGGGTTCGATCCCTACCGCCCGTGCTAAAATTGATGAAAAGTGTCAAAAATTAAAGAATATATCAACGAAACAGTTACCGAAATGGTTCACAACGTTACGTGGCCAACTTGGAAGGAATTGCAAAGTAACACGATTATCGTGGTGGTTGCATCTATTATTTTTGCCCTTTTGATTTTCGTTATGGATTTTGTTTTCGGTATTACCGATTCATCATTCTGGAAAGGTCTTTTAGGATACATTTATAAGGCATTTTAAACATGACAGAAATTAAACAACGTTGGTATGTTGTCCGTGCCGTAAGTGGTAAGGAAAAAAAGGTTAAAGAATTCTTAGACCTTGAAATTTCGCGAATGAATTTGAGCGACTACGTGAATCAAGTGTTGATTCCAACTGAAAAAGTCTTTCAAATCAGAAACGGAAAAAAAGTAAGCAAAGAGAAAGCTTTTTTACCGGGTTATGTTCTAATTGAATGTGCTTTGGTTGGAGAGGTTGCACACGTTATAAAAGGTATTCCAAATGTAATTGGATTCCTTGGAGCAGTGAAAGGCGGAGAACCCGTTCCAATGCGTCAAGCTGAGGTGAATAAAATCTTAGGGAAAGTAGACGAATTGTTGGAAACAGAAGAGGAAATGAAAATTCCTTTTGTTGTTGGAGAATCTGTTAAAGTAATTGACGGTCCTTTCAATAATTTCTCAGGTGTAGTTGACGAGATCAACGAATACAAAAAGAAATTGAAAGTGATGGTTAAAATCTTCGGACGTAAAAACTTGTTGGAGCTAAGCTACATGCAAGTTGAGAAGGAGAGTTAAGTAAGTATATTAACCGTAGGAGTGAGAAAATGCGATTAAAGCTTCCCGCAAGTATCATGTTTGACTACACAATTTATAGATAAATGGCTAAAGAAGTATCAGGTTTGATCAAATTACAGATCAGAGGTGGTGCGGCTAATCCAGCGCCACCAGTAGGACCCGCTTTGGGTGCGAAAGGTGTAAACATCATGGAGTTTTGCAAGC
>DGBH01000141.1:6405-6690 GCA_002384205.1 Bacteroidetes bacterium UBA4009 | reverse complement strand
TGATAAACTTGTGTCTGGACCAAGAATCATTTATTTGTATTTCTACAAAATAAATACCTGCCTCTAAAGCATTTATATTTAGTTGGCTTGAAGATAAATTTTGTGCATCGACTACCTGACCACATATATTTAAAACCCTAACTTCCGAAACAGGATGATCAGAAATAATGTTCAATGTATGTGTAGCAGGATTAGGGTATACATTTACTGAAGTTCGGTAAATGTCATTCACATCATTTGTTTGGTTAGAAATAGTGATTGTTTTCGATCCAAAAATCCCACTAC
>DGBH01000141.1:4654-6255 GCA_002384205.1 Bacteroidetes bacterium UBA4009 | reverse complement strand
AATCCATTTGCGTCTATTGTCCCTACGGCAGAGTTATCTACAGACCAAGTCACCGTGCTGTCATCTGCGTTGATTGGTTCTAAGGTTGCAATCATTTGTAATGTTCCACCAAGGGTTGTAATAGCAGTTGCATCGTCTTCTCCTTCTACCGTAATGGCAATTGCCATAATACCAGGACATATGGGGTATCTGCAGTCTGCATCATAGATGGTTGCTGTTCCGTCTGTACAATTAGGTGCAGCATACATCCATCCTGTATCTGTTTTGTATGCCCAAGCATCTTCGTAATCCCAGTATTCACCTGTACCATCCACATTGATATCTCCAAATGTTTCTACTACGCCATTTGCTCTAAAAAGCTCAATAGCATCATCCCCATTTTGAGAAATGCTACCGTTAGCGTCCACAAGTACAAGATCAAAAGCACTCCAACACATGTCAAAGTAATTAGCAATAGCTTGAGAATCTCTAACCACAAGTATTTGAGTTCCTGCAGTTACAGCGATATTGGGGAAAGTATATTCTTGTCCATCAGTTCCTCCTCCGTTATTGGCAATCCCTATTCCATATATGTTGAGATTTGGAATGTCTCCGGTTACGTTTAAGTGAATAGCTTTCCCTGTAACTCCCGCATCAGGCGTAGTAAAGTCGAGAATGCCTTGCAATTCCATATCAATAGTAGAGCAAGTTCCGCATGAGTTGAAACATACGGAAGAAAATAGTGTAGTACCAGCGATATAGCCGAATCTATTTGTAAAACCATTTGTAGTCTTGGTGCATGACTCACCACCTTGAAATTCTTCTTGTGCAGTCCAAGCATCCAATGTGAATTTATATTCAATAGAATCTGCCGTTAGCGGCAATGTGATTTCCCAAACACCGTCACCATTATTGTCACTCATTGGGTTACAGCCACCGCACCAGCCGTTAAAATCTCCGTTTAAGAATACGCCACCATATGTCGAAGTGTATGATGTCATATCAACAGAAAAGCTAACATTTACAGCTAGATTAGTGTTGAATGAGCTACCATCTATCTTTGTTCCAGGAGAGAAAAGTAGCGAAGTATTGTCATTGTGTTGCTCAAAATTACCAGTAATATCAGGATTACGGGTATACGATTCATTAGGATTATCAGACAATGCATCAGAATCAAATGATAAAACGACTGTACCTGCGGCATCTTTGACGACAATAATTTCTCCTGAATTATTTAGACTAAGTCCCGAAGTTCCAGTATCTGCTAACACAAGTGCTCCACCAAAAGATCCATTTGGAGTGCCTCCGCCAAATACAACTAGCGCTCCTTGAGGAGGAATAACGGTACCTGTGGGCATAGTGTAAACTAGAGATCCGTTTGTGGTATCATCCCATATTTGATATCCGCTTACGTCCAAATTGTCATAGCTGTTGTTAAAAAATTCAATAAATTCATCTTGCGTTTGAGAGTATGTACCATCACCATTGGCATCTCCGAGAAGACCCGAATTAGATGGATCATAAAGTACCTCATTGATAATAAGTTGAGCGAACATACTTGTTGCTGTAAAGCAAACAAGCGCTAAAATAGTGTAAATTCTTTTCATTAGTTGTGATATTTA
>DGBH01000141.1:3345-4624 GCA_002384205.1 Bacteroidetes bacterium UBA4009 | reverse complement strand
TAGATATTTATGTGAATATATTATCAAAGGAACATTAACATTAATTACATTTGACATACCAATTATTTCTTTTTATAAATACCAATTATGGAATTAACCTTAGAAAAAATAGCATTAAGATATGGGAAAGATAATCATAATAGATCTAGTAAAGCACCTTTATCGCTTTATCTTCAGCTGTTTAATTTGCTCAGAGATATGATTGTGAAACGAGATTTACCAGAAAATTATGCGTTACCACCATCGAGACAACTCGCCATTAGGTTAGGTGTATCAAGAAGTACCATCATAAGAGCTTACGAGTTTTTGCGCCTAGAGGGTTTTGTAGAGTCTAAGCAAGGATCCGGGCATAGTATAAAACCACTGCAAAAAAAAGTAGTCTCACAACCTCTCGGCACAGATTCTAATTATCCTGAAATATCAAAACTGGGAAAATCGTTTTTAAATAACGCCAGTTTAATTAATACAACTGATGACAAAAGTGTAGCCTTCAGACCGGGACTACCACCACTTGATATATTTCCTGTGGCACAGTGGAAAAATCTGTCTAACTTATATTGGAAGAATATTAAACTATCTAATCTGTCCTATTCGCCAGCATCTGGGATAGATCAACTAAAGATAAACATAGCTAATTATTTAACTTTAAGTAGAGGTATAAAATGTGAAGCAAATCAAGTTTTGATCATGTCAGGTTCATTACAATCACTTTATTTAATTGGTGCTGCACTGATAAACCCTGGGGATAGTGTCGCGATGGAGAATCCAACCTTCCCGAACGTACATTCTATTTTTAGAGGTTTGATGGGGCAAGTGCATGGAATTGGATTGGATAAAGAGGGAATGAGTTTGGATAGGCTAGAAAACCTCAACGTTAAGCCGAAAATTATTCATACTACCCCTAGCTGTCATTATCCTACAGGTGTTCAAATGACGCTCAAGCGTCGATTAGAATTGCTTGCTTTTGCAAACAAAAACGAGTCTATAATCATTGAAAATGACTACGAGCATGAACTTAATAATTGGGATAATCCAATTCCTTCTTTATTTAGCCTTGACAATCAGTATCGTACTATTTACCTTGGTACTTTTAATAGGTTACTTCACCCCTCATTGCGGATTGGCTATATGATTGTACCTCGATATCTTAGGGACGTTACAGATGCTATTCTAAAACATTCTCATCGTTTTGTTCCAACATCTATACAAGTGGTGCTCAATCAATTCATGGAAAAAAAATATTTATATGCGCATATAAAGAATGTTGTCGACGTTACTG
>DGBH01000141.1:1907-3209 GCA_002384205.1 Bacteroidetes bacterium UBA4009 | reverse complement strand
ATAAAGAATGTGGTCGACGTTACTAAAAAACGTCAACACTTCTTCACGCAAATGTTTGAAGAGCTTTTTAAAGATTCAGAATTTAGGTTACAATCAAGCAGCGTGCTTAGTTTACAGAATCTGATAACCGTACCAAAAGATTCTGTAGATAAAGATTGGGTGAATTTGCTTGGCAGGCATAATATTATTGTGCATTCTTATAATAAATGCTTTACCGATAGTATTGGAGAACAGGGTTTAATATTAGGATATAGTTCTATACCCACAGCCATTATTAAAAATAAATTAAATCAAATGAATCAGATTATGAGAAAGGGTAAGTAATGGGAAACATTGGAATTGGATTGGTATGCTTTTTTTTATAATTTTGGTATAGCATTTTGCATGAGCTACCTAAATATATTTACACCATTAAATGAATAAAATATCATTCCTAGCATTAGTATGTGTCTTGCAGCTTACCTTATGGTCATGTGACAATAATGTATTAACTCCAAATCCAGCTCTTCAGAATCCCAGTAAAAGTATAGACTCTTCTCTTCTAAAAGGAACCGGTAACTTTATATTTTCATCCTTTTCTCCCCTGAGCAGTAAGCCTATTGACATCTTTTATCACATTCCAATCACTGCAACTGACCAAACTCCAATTTTATTTGCATTCCATGGCTCAGAGCGGGACGGAAATTACAGTAGAACAGCACTTATAGATGAGGCTGATGGATTAAATTTTATTGTTATTGCTCCACAATTTAGCGAGCTATATTATCCTGGTGGAGATTCCTATAATCTAGGAAATATATTTCAAGATGGAGATAACCCTTCTTCTGGGACTCTAAATAGCGAAGAAATTTGGTCGTTTTCTGTTATTGAACCCTTGTTTGATGCAGTGAAAAAAAGCCTAGGTAGTAAAGTAGAAAAGTACGATGTATTTGGTCATTCGGCCGGCGCTCAATTTGTGCATCGATATTTAATATACAAGCCGCAAGCTAGAGTTGGGAAAGCAGTTTCTGCCTCTTCAGGTTGGTACACTATGTTAGATAATGCAATTACTTTTCCGTATGGACTTAAAGCAAGTCCCGCAGAAGCTAAGAATCTTTCTAACTTATTTGCCCAGAAACTATTCATTATAGTGGGTGAGAAAGATACAGATGAAAATTCTTTTGGGCTTCGTCATAATGACATAGTAGATAAACAAGGTCTTCATAGATTTGATCGAGCTCAGTACTTCTACACGAATTCGCAAGCATACGCATTAGCTGATTCTACCTTATTTAATTGGCAATATCTTACTTTACCCAACGT
>DGBH01000141.1:448-1779 GCA_002384205.1 Bacteroidetes bacterium UBA4009 | reverse complement strand
AGCAGCAGCAGCATTACTTTTATATCCTTGAAATGAATTTAACTAAAAAGACATTAGGACTTATAGCGGGGCCACTTAGTTTCATGTTAATTTATTTTTTTGCACATCCCTCAAGTCTTAACCAAGGAGCATTAGCTGTGTTAGCAGTAACTTCTTGGGTGGCAATATGGTGGATTACCGAAGCCCTACAAGTGGAGGTTACCGCACTTCTGCCTATTGTCTTGTTGCCCCTTTCTGGAGGATTAGATTTGGCTAAAACATGCTCAGCCTATGGCCATAAGTTTATATTTCTTTTTGTTGGCGGTTTTATTCTTGCGATAGCCATCGAGAAATGGAATTTACATAAACGTATTGCTCTTTCTATTATTAACTTAGTAGGGACTAACTTGAATTATATTATTCTTGGATTTATGGCAAGCACTGCTTTTTTGTCGATGTGGATTTCTAATACAGCAACCGCGGTGATGATGTTGCCTATTGGTATGGCTATCATAAAGCAAATGGGTCAACGAGAAGGTGAAAACATCCAATTTGGAAAGGCACTAATGCTAGCTATAGCATATTCCGCGTCCATAGGTGGTATCGCAACACTCATTGGAACCCCGCCTAATATTGTTTTGGCAGGCATCTTAGAACAAACTTATCAAATAGAACTTTCTTTTACCCAATGGTTTCTAATTGGTTTTCCTTTATCTATCACCTTACTTGTTATTTGTTGGTATTATTTAACCCGAATTGCCTTTTCATTTAAAGACGATAAAATGGAGGGTGGAAAAGCTTATATAACCGGTCAACTGAAGAGTTTAGGAAAAATGAGCTATGAAGAGATATTGGTTTTAATTGTTTTTGTGATGACGGCCTTATTATGGATATTTCGATCTGTTATTTTAAAAGAATATATCCCGGCCTTAGATGACACTATTATTGCTATTTTGGCGGCGTTGGTATTATTTTTATTACCATCAAAAGAGAAAGGTAAAAATATCTTGGAGTGGAATGATGCGGTTAAACTCCCTTGGGGTGTTTTAATGTTATTTGGAGCAGGTATTGCCATAGCCGAGGCTTTTGATAAAAGTGGTCTTGCCGGATGGATAGCCATGCAACTTGGAACTTTAGATGGCATTCACATCATCGTACTTTTACTAATTTTAATCGCAAGTGTTAATTTTTTAACTGAAATCACTTCCAATCTTGCAACTGCATCCGTTTTGCTTCCTGTGTTGGCTCCACTAGCCTTAGCTATGAATATACATCCATATCCGATAATGGTGGCATGCACCATAGCTGCATCTTGCGCATTTATGTTGCCAGTAGCCACACCACCTAATGCC
>DGBH01000141.1:0-417 GCA_002384205.1 Bacteroidetes bacterium UBA4009 | reverse complement strand
ATTGGCGATATGATGAGAGCAGGCGTTTGGATGAACGTAATATCCATCATTCTGTTGACACTGGCAGTATACCTTTTATTACCTATACTTTGGGACTTAGATCTGAATGAATTCCCCGAGGCTTTGAAATCACCTTAGTTTAATTGGTTATTTTCCAAAGGTAGTGCACAGAACCTCAGACTCGTATAGCGTCTCTCTTAGTTAACTTGCATAAGTGAGATACTTCAACACCGTTAACTTCTCTTTAAATTCAAGAAGTAAAAATAAACCTTCTTATTACAAAATTGTATGTCCTAACTAATTGATCTAAGAAAATTTATCACGGAAGGGTTAAGTCTATAAAACTTCTATATAGCTAATTATCCAAAAAAAAGGAGAATTGGTAGTAAACCAACCCCCCTTATTGTGACCTCGTCA
>DGBH01000028.1:3386-3698 GCA_002384205.1 Bacteroidetes bacterium UBA4009 | reverse complement strand
GGGTGTACCGATGTTTCGGTAAATAACGGCATTATCTATGCAAACCAAGGACCTGACATAGTAAGCTTATCCATAGATAATTTAGCAAACATTCAGCTTACAGGCAGAGTACAAAATGTAATGAATACCGCACTTATGATTGGTAATAACTTTATTTACGACTATGAAAAAGTAGAGGTGACGGAAGAAGTAGCCTGTAGTTCAAGTTCTCTAAGATCAGGTAGAAACGATATCTTTTCATCCGAAAAGAGTGATTTTTCTATTTCAAACACAGGTTCATCTGGCGGGAATAGCGCTGGCACCGGAGGCTCT
>DGBH01000028.1:613-3223 GCA_002384205.1 Bacteroidetes bacterium UBA4009 | reverse complement strand
CTCTAACTACCATAGATGTAACGAATGGATTCAAAACACTGTATACCGGTAATATTGGATTTGAGATTGAAACCATTTTTGGCACGGCATCTCATCTTTTTATAGGAACATCCACAGGCATGTTGATTTATAGCCGAAATAATGGTTACCAGCCTACGTATCTTAGTGGGATAAGTCATGCCCGTGGCTGTGATCCTGTTGCAGTACAAGGCAGTTATGCATATGTAACCGTGAGAGGCAATGGAAATTGCGGAGAAGCAAATAATGAATTGCTTGTGGTTGATATACGTAATATCAGTGCTCCCACTTTGCACAGTGCCCATGCCATGAATTCACCTTATGGGTTAGGCCTAAATAACGATGTCCTCTTTATTTGTGATGGGACATCCGGCCTTCGTATTTTTGATAAAAGTAGTCTAGAAACGATAACACAAAACGAATTAGCGACAGTTACAGGTATTGATGCTTACGATGTTATACCTTTGGAAACCACTTTTATCTTGTCTACAAGTCAAGGTGTTTTTCAATACGACTATACCGATGTAACCAAACCAAGATTACTTAGCAAACTGTATTAGTTTGAATGAGTAAGCGGCATTAAATGGAGCTTTGTCTCTGCAAAAAGGAAGCTTGCTTCTTTAACTGCATCAATATCTTTACTGAATAAGCTGCTTGCCATTGCGTGAGCCCCTACCTCCTCCAATTGCTTAATTTCTTTGATTGGACTTCCTAATTTTTTAAACATTTCTTGTGTCGCTATCGCAGAAACAACGTCATCTTGTTGCTCCTCATTCTTATAATAGTAAGCCACAAACGTAGGAACGTTTATTTGCTCAAATATAGAATCTACCATGGTTGCTTCCAATAACTTTTGCATTTCTACAATTGCCTCAAGTCTATACTTGGTATGCCAGTATTGTTCTGCCCCTTTGGGTGCTTCCCATACGTTATACTTACCTCCCCTTATAAATCTGGCGATCTGCAATCCCCAAGGACCTGAAACGAGAAACGCACGGTTATCAAAAACCCTAATGTTAGGAGAAAAATTAATTAATGCATGAATCTTATTGGCAGAGTCTGAGGCTAAATATAGCGCAGATGTACATCCGGTACTGGTAGACATTACGATTACTTTCTTGCCCATGGTTTGCGCTACCGCTAGTGCTTTTTGAGCACTTAGTATCCATGACTCAGCGGTATAATTTAGCATAGGCTCTTCTCCTACTAATCCGTGTTCTGAAAGTAATGGTGCATACAAATTCATGCCATATCGCTTTGCAAAATCCGTACTTACCGGATGTCCTTCCACTGGGCAGGCAGAAAATCCATGCAGATAAAGCAAGACAAACTCCGTAGGTTTCCCTGCAGAATCTGCCCAATAAAATTCACTTTCATTTCCAGGTCTTATTCCCTTATGGCTCTCAAGCTCCTTTATCCACGATTCAACATTAGCATGTTTTGCTACTTCACTCATTACGTAAGCCGGAATGGCAGGGATACTATCAAATGAAGTCGGCTTCGGACCTAAAAAATATACGAGTGTTAATACACCACCAAATCCAACTAGTCTGAGTACAATTCTTCTCATAATTAAAGTTCACGAAATTAACCATTGTTTTGTCCAAGCTATGATTTATTCAAGACCTTGAAATTAACATTGGAATTTATTACTATTTTCGGCGTTTTAAAACATACGCGTATATGGAAAAAATAAATCAGCCGATTATAACAAGAAACAAAAGCATCTGGCTTTCCATCTTGGCCATTTTTTGCACTTTGTTTATGAACGCTCAAACCATTTCTGGGAAAGTAATAAACATAAGTAGTGAAGCACTAACAGGTGCCTATGTAACGGTGCCAACTGTAAAAGGTGTCGGAGCTATTACAGATGAGAAAGGTGAATTTAAACTGACAGTTCCTACTTTACCTGTTAGTCTTAAAATTTCGTACTTGGGTTATGCTGACCTGGAAATCACTGTAACAAGTAGTGATAAAACGATAAAAGCAACTATGATGGAAGCCAATGAGAGTGTGCTAACAGGTGCAACGGTTAGAGCGAGTAGAGTTTCCGAAAAACAAAAAGAGCAACCGCTTACAATAGAATCTATGGGACTGAAAGCCATTCAAGACGCCCCCGCGGCTTCGTTTTACGAAAGCTTAGGCAACATGAAAGGAGTGGATGTAACTGCTGCAAGTCTTGGATTTAGAGTGGTGAATACCCGGGGTTTTAATAGTACTAGTCCTGTACGTTCATTGCAACTGATAGATGGCGTCGACAATCAATCGCCAGGATTAAATTTCAGTCTAGGTAATTTCTTAGGAGCGAGTGATTTGGATCTAAAAAGAGTAAATGTAATAGCAGGAGCCAGTAGCGCATTTTATGGTCCTAATGCATTTAATGGCGTAATTGCCATGGAGACTAAGGGTGCTTATGATTTCCCAGGACTTACCACAGAACTTAAAATAGGTGAGCGTAATTTAATGCAATTTGCTGCACGATACGCTGGCTTCACCACGAATGAAAAAGGTCAAAAGAAGTTCGGGTATAAAGTAAATGCTTTTTATATGCAGGCGAATGATTGGAAAGCAGAAAAAGAAGCGGCAAAGAGC
>DGBH01000028.1:0-477 GCA_002384205.1 Bacteroidetes bacterium UBA4009 | reverse complement strand
CGAATGATTGGAAAGCAGAAAACTATAACCCCACTCAAGATAGTGAGCACGGGCCTGATAACCCTGGGGGTTATGATGCCGTAAATAAATACGGAGACGAAGTACTAGCCAATGGTAATGATGACTTTGATGAGGCCGCGAGGATTTATGACAAGGGGGCCGGTTTAGGAACCTTTTACCGAACGGGATATAAGGAAAAAGATTTAGTTGATTACGGCACAGACAACCTCAAACTTAACAGTACGCTGAGCTACATGTTAAATAACAGTTTGCAACTAGACTATGCTTTTAATTACAGTACAGGAAGCACTGTTTATCAAGGTGACAATCGATACAAACTAGAGAATATTCGTTTTTGGCAGAACAAGATAGAACTAAAGCAAAATGATAAATTTTTTATACGTGTATACAGTACCAACGAAAATGCGGGTAACACGTATGACATTGTAACCACTGCATTTAGACTAAATGAAGCCG
>DGBH01000157.1 GCA_002384205.1 Bacteroidetes bacterium UBA4009 | reverse complement strand
CCGTTTCCAAGCTGTGGATTTGATTTGGATGCCGTAGCAGTGGTCAACGGAACGCTACTAAAACGAGAAGAACTGAGGCTAAATCAAGTTAAGATATATCCCAGTTTAGCCTACTGCAATGAATCTATAAAAATAAAGAATTTAGAAGGTTTTACAGCCAGTATTTACAATGAACAAGGTGATTTGATAAACGAAACGCAATCATCTGAAGTATCGTTTGCCCAAGCTGGTCTGTATCTTATACACGTAAAGGTAGGTCAGAAAACATTCACCCAAAAGGTAGTGGTTAGGTAAGATATGAGCGCACAACTAATCATTAAAAATTGCCTTAAAGTACTGTTAATATCCGGTATAGCGTGGTTACCAAGCTGTAAAGACAAAACGCCAGATCCTGTTCTTATTGTTAGAGATACTACTGCCAATAGCCGAGAAGTACTCATTGCAAATCAAGGAAATTTTGGTTGGGGGGAAGGAACGCTTTCATTGTATGAAGCATATAGCAAAACCGTACAAAACGATATCTATAAAACCATTAACCAAGAGTCACTAGGGAATGTATTCCAGTCTGTGAGTCGTCTCGGTGAAAACTACTATTTCGTAATCAATAATTCAGGAAAAATAGTGGTTACAGATACCGAATTTACAAAAAAAGTAGAGATAAATGGGTTCAATTCTCCTCGGTATTTGTATGAAGTGCAACCAGGCAAAGCCTACGTTACTGATTTATATGCCAAGGCGATAGCTATTGTGAATTTAACCACGAATACCATTACGGGTAGTATTCCTACGGGTACGTTTACAGACAAAGGGGTTCTTCGGAATGGAATTTTTTGGTGTACAGCTCCAGATGCAGACAAGATTTATGGTATAAATGTGCTCACAGATGCCTTGGTGGATAGTTTTTCTACGGGTGTAAACCCAGATGGAATCGTTGTTGACAAGAATAATTACATTAGAATACTGTGCAAAGGCGGAGGCGCAACCAATGACTTGCCTAAACTAATGTCATTTACGGAGGCTAATGGACAAAAGTATCCAGTAGGATATGTATTAAGTCCTACTCCGACAGGCTTAGCCTATAACTCAAATCTAGATATACTGTATTTCTGCACCGAAAAAGGTATATGGAGAGGCATTGGTGATATGCAAACAGGCAGTGCACAATTATGGATAGAAGCCGAGGGAGCAATCTTTTATGCGATAGGTATTGATCCTAAAAACGGGGATATTTATGTATCTGACGTAAAAGACTTCGTTTCTAAAAGTGCAGTTAAACGGTATTCATCAGATGGTATTCTTTTGGACGAGTTTACCGTTGGAATTATCGCAGGCGATTTCTTTTTTCCTTAGGTTTATCTCGGTACGATTATCTTCGCAGCTGTGTTAAAGTTTAAAGACATTTTTAAATTAGCCCGTCCTTACCGATTACAACTGCAACTTTTCTTTGGTTTCAATGTATTTGCGGCTCTTTTTAATGTAGTGAGCATTGGTGTTATTATCCCTTTCTTAAAGGTTATCTTTAAAGAGAATATCAATGACCTTACACCGGTAGAACTTACGTCTAACACAGAAACATGGCTTGCCTATTTTGATTACCAAACCAGTGTAAAAATTGCGGAATGGGGTCAGTCTCAAACGCTTATTTACTTTTCAATTGGGTTGGTGTTGGCTTTTTTACTCAAAAATTTATTTGTCTATCTCTCGTTTTACAACCTCGCCTTTATTCGAAGTGCGGTGGTCCGTGATATTAGAGAACGCTTATATAACCACATACTTAGATTACCCATCGGTTATTTTAATAAGGAAAAAAGAGGCGACACACTTTCGCGTTTTACCAATGACGTAAAAGAAGTAGAATGGAGTTTATTAGGCGTTATTGAGCTTTATTTTAAACATCCGATAGCGATTCTTATACCGCTTGTTACCATGTTTATTATGAGTTATCAGCTTACCCTTTTTGTGCTTATTGTATTGCCTGTAAGTGGCTATTTGATTAGTAGAATTGGTAAAAAGCTCAAAGCAGCTGCGCAGGCAGGACAAGAAAAACTAGCCGACGTACTCTCGCATTTAGAAGAAAGCTTACACGGCATTAAAATCATCAAAGCCTTTGGTGCCATCAAAGAAAAAGAGAGCGGGTTTAAAAAACAAAATGACGATCACTTCCGTTTGATGGTAAAGGTAAACAGAAAAGAACTTTTGGCGTCTCCCTTGAGTGAGTTTATGAGCAGTATAGTCATTGCGAGTTTACTGATATATACCGGAACGCTTATATTAAACAAGGATTCAGCTCTTACAGGCTCGTTCCTAATTGCATATATTGCCATTTTTAGTCAACTTATTCCTCCCGCTAAAGGGGTTACAGAAGCTTTTTTTAGACTAAAAAAAGGAGCAGCTTCTTTGGATAGAATCAATGACGTGTTGATGGCTGAAACCGAAAAAGATACCAACGGTATTCCTGCGCCTTCATTTTCAAACGAAATAAAGCTGAGTAACGTAAATTTCGGGTATGGAGACGGTCCTTTGGTACTCAAGGATATCAATCTTACCATTAAAAAAGGGGAGAGGGTAGCCTTGGTGGGTTCAAGTGGCGGAGGTAAATCTACCTTAGCCGATTTAATCCCAAGGTTTCATGAGCTCAAAAGTGGTTCAATCACCATTGACGGACAAGATATTGCGGCCATGGACCTAAAATCATTACGTAAGATGATGGGCATTGTAACACAAGACGCCATCCTTTTTAACGATACGGCTGCCAATAATATTAAAATGGGCGATTCCTATATAAGCGGCGATCAATTAATGAATGCGGCTAAAATAGCCAATGCGCATCAATTTATCCGTGAAATGCCAGAGAGTTATAACACCAACTTGGGCGAAAAAGGCAGTAACTTGAGCGGTGGCCAGCGTCAGCGAATGAGTATAGCGCGTGCCGTGGTTTCTGAACCTCCTATTTTGATCTTGGATGAAGCAACCAGTGCTTTAGATACGGAGAGCGAAAAAATGGTGCAAGAAGCGTTAGAACAAGTGATGCAAAATCGTACGAGCATTGTTATAGCGCATAGGCTTAGTACCATACAAAGTGCGGATAAAATAGTGGTTCTAGACAAAGGTCAAATCACCGAACAAGGCACCCATGCAGAACTAATGGCTGCTGGTGGTATTTATAAAAAACTGGTCGATTTACAGACATTTGATTAGCGCATAGCTTCCTTACATCTTTTATGTAGGTAACCTTCCTATAATCCAATTGCCTTTGAAAATTAAATACATAAATTTGCGCCTTACAAAACCTAAAAAAGAATAATGAGTCACAACATCAAACCAGGAGTTGCCACAGGAGACGAGGTACAAGCTATCTTTCAACACGCTAAAGCAAATAATTACGCATTGCCAGCCGTTAACGTAACGAGCAGCAGTACCGTAAATGCCGTAATGGAAACCGCCGCAAAATTAAATGCACCGGTTATCATCCAGTATAGCAATGGTGGAGCTCAGTTTTTTGCAGGTAAAGGTTTGAGTAACGCCAATGAGCAATCTGCTATATTAGGTGGTATATCTGGAGCTCAACACATTCACGAGTTGGCAAAAGCATACGGAGCAACGGTTATTTTACACACCGACCATGCCGCTAAAAAACTACTTCCTTGGATTGACGGTTTACTTGATGCAAGTGAGAAACATTTTGCGGAAACAGGTAAGCCTTTGTACAGTTCTCACATGATTGACTTATCTGAAGAGTCTATAGAAGAAAACATTGAAATCTGTAAAACATACCTTGAGCGCATGAGCAAAATGGGAATGACTTTGGAGATTGAGCTAGGAATAACAGGCGGTGAAGAAGACGGCGTAGATAATAGCGATGTAGACAGCAGTAAATTATATACACAACCAAGTGAGGTTGCATTTGCCTACGAGGAACTCATGAAAGTTAGTCCACGATTTACCATAGCTGCAGCATTTGGCAATGTACACGGGGTGTATAAGCCAGGTAATGTGAAGTTAACTCCCATTATCTTAAAAAATTCGCAAGATTATGTACAAGAGAAATTCAGTACAGGTCATAATCCAGTTGATTTTGTTTTTCACGGTGGGTCAGGATCAACAGTAGAAGAAATAAGAGAAGGAATTTCGTATGGAGTGATCAAAATGAACATTGATACGGATTTGCAATTTGCATTTACCGAAGGAACAAGAGATTACATGTTGGCTAAAAAAGACTACTTGATGAAACAGATAGGAAACCCAGATGGCGAAGACGTTCCAAATAAGAAATACTACGATCCACGTTTATGGATGAGAGAAGGGGAAAAAACCTTTGTAACGCGATTAGAGCAAGCTTTCGCAGATTTAAATAACGTGAATACGTTATAGAAATACTAGCGTTTAAATACCAATAACTTTTAAAGGCCTTTTGATCACTTCGGTGGTTGAGGGGCTTTTTTATGAGCTAAGGATAAACGTTTATAAAATACTTAATGCCATTTTATAGCCTTCTTTACGTACTTTGAGTGAGAACGACTAGAAGCTATGTAAACAAAAATTAGTTAGCTGGATAAAGCCCCAATCAAGTCATACTTGGTTAGTATATGAACGGTGCCGCTCAAGTCTTTTACCAGAACTGCGGGGTTATCTTTATTGATTAACGAGGAAACCTTATCAATAGGAGCAGAGGCTTCTACCATGGGGAAACTGGCGTGCATCACATCACTTATTTTTTGAGTAGCCAGTTCAGGATTCTTTAAGAGTTGCGAAAGCAGTTGATTGTCATTTACAGATCCTACAAAATCTCCTTGCATGTTTACTACGGGTAGTTGAGAAATACCGTGTTTTTCCATTAAGTCGAAAGCTACTTTTACATGATCTGTTTCAAACACGGTAAGCATAGGCAAATGTCTGTGATTGCTAATCATGTCCTCAGCTGTTTTGGGTTTGCTGTCTAAAAAACCACGTTCTTTCATCCATTCATCATTAAAAGCTTTGCCCATATAACGGGTAGCATGATCATGAAATAAAACCACCACTACATCGGTAGGTTTTAGCATATGAGCACATTGAAGTATTCCTTTTACTGCACTTCCTGCACTGTTTCCGACCATTATGCCCTCTTCTCGGGCTAGTTTACGTTGCCAAAGTAGTCCATCTTTATCGGTTACTTTTTCAAAGTGATCAATCGTATCAAAGTTTACATTCTGAGGTAAAATATCTTCTCCGATGCCTTCTGTGATGTATGGATAAATTTCTTTTGTATCAAAAATGCCGGTTTCCTTATATTTTTTAAAGACAGAACCATAGGTGTCTATTCCCCAACATTGTATGGCAGGATTTTTCTCTTTTAAGTACTTTCCTACTCCGCTAATAGTACCACCTGTACCTACTCCAGATACAAAGTGTGTAATTTTACCTTCTGATTGTTCCCAAATTTCAGGGCCAGTACTTTCATAATGCGCTTGTGTGTTGCTCGGGTTGTCGTATTGATTGACATACCACGCATTGGGTATCTCGCTGCCCAATCGCTTACTTACTGAATAGTAGGAGCGTGCATCGGTGGGTTCTACATCGGTAGGGCACACAATTACCTCGGCACCTACAGATTTTAAGGCATCTACTTTTTCTTTACTTTGCTTATCTGTGGTTACAAAAATACATTTGTATCCTTTTACAACGGCAGCTATAGCTAAGCCCATTCCCGTATTTCCGCTGGTGCCTTCTACAATTGTTCCTCCGGGTTTTAATCTACCATCTGCTTCTGCATCTTCAATCATTTTAACCGCCATACGGTCTTTTACTGAGTTGCCTGGATTGGTAGTTTCTATCTTAGCTAAAACCAAACATGGAAGCTCAGCAGTTACTTTGTTTAATTTAACAAGTGGCGTATTTCCTATGGTTTCGAGTATGTCGTTGTAATACATTGGGGCAAAGGTAAAGT